>JBFYTF010000078.1:0-5644 GCA_041300865.1 Anaerolineae bacterium | reverse complement strand
GCCTATCCCTCCGTGCAGCGCGCGGCTACCGGATAGGGTGAACGTCCAGCGTAGCTCTGTGCCTAGTGCGCTGTGCTCGTCATGGCGGCAGTCAGCGTCGCTTCGATGAGCTTGCTGACGTCCGCGATGGCGTCGCCAGACACCATGGCCATTTCGGCGGCCAGGAGGCTAAGGCCCTGCCGCAGGAAGTCGGTGTCAGTTTTCGTCAGATGGGACAGCTTCCGGTGCCAGGTAAGGTCGCGCACGACCCTGGCCAACTGGCTCACCAGGCCCGTCCTGAGCTGGGCGCCTATGCGCTCCTGCCGCTCCTTGTAGTCCTGCGGCAGCGGATAGGGTCTGCCCCGCAGGATGCCCAGCACTTGCGGCAGCCTGGCCTGGGATATGGCCAACCTCATGCCCGCGGCGTCGGCTTTGCCGACGGGGATCTGCATCGTCAAGCCCTGCACCGGCATGTCGATCACGTAGTAATGCTTTGGCCCGTCCATGAGGTCCTTGCGCTCGATGCCTTCGATCGAGCCGGGTCCGTAATGGGGATGCACCACTTTGTCGCCTACTGAGAACTGCATCGCACTTCCTCCTTCAGCTTTCCGTGCATTCCAAACGCCCTCACCGGCCGGTGACTGTCGCGGGAAGAAAACGGCGCGGGCCAGAACGAGTCTGGCCCGCGCCCTTAAGATGCCGGTTCGTGCGCCAGCGTCGCCGGCCCACGCGGGCCGGCTGGCCGCTTGACTGCCGGTTCTACCAGCCGCGTCCCCCACCGGAGCGGTAGTCGCGCCGCGGGCGATCGGCCTGCGGCTTGGCCTTATCGACCTTAATCTCGCGGTCGTCTACAGACTTGCCGTTCAGGGCACTGATGGCCGACTGAGCGGCCCGATCGTTGCTCATCTCGACAAAGGCAAAGCCCTTGGGCCGGCCTGTTTCGCGGTCCATGATGACGTTGATCGATTCGATCTCGCCAAACTCGGCGAACAGGGTGCGCAGTGTGTCTTCCGTGGTGTTGTAGCTCAGGTTCCCGACGTAAATCTTCTGGGTCATGCTATCACCTACCATCCGAGCACAGCCACGTCGGCTGCTTGCAAGCCCTTCGGGCCCTGCTGGATGCTGAACTCGACGTTCTGGCCTTCTTCCAGGTTTTTGAAGCCTTCGCCGCGGATGGCGGAGTGATGGACAAAGACGTCAGGGCCGCCCTCCCGCTGGATAAACCCATAGCCCTTGTCTCCGTTGAACCATTTGACGGTTCCAGTTGTTCTTTCAGACATTTTACCTCTTTTGGTACATTTGTTAGGAAGAAGGCACAGCCGGTCTTGACATAGAATGAGCACCCAGACTTGTAACAGTCTGGGTGCTCATCATCTTTGACGGAACCAGAAAATTACCTCATCCTACGCGGATAGGATACCACAATCGTCGGGTCCTGTCAAGTCGCTACACAGGTGGGACCCAAGCCACGATCCTGGCCATTCTCTGTTCCGCCTGTCCGGCACAGGATCGTGGCGTTGAGCCGCCGGTACGCCCAAGCTACAGGCGTGAGCACTGATCCAGCTTGGCGCCGCTGACGACGTTGTTCCGGCCGCCGGGCGCCGGGATGTTCCCGGTGCAGCTCAGATTGCCGCGGATTGTGTTGTACGCGATCCAGGTGCTGCTCGTGTTCCGCAGGGCTACCAGATTGCCGCCGACGGTGTTGTTCGTGAGGCTCACCACTGCCCGGTCGGCTTCGACGACCAGGTCGCGGGTGATGCGCGCCCCGTCGATCTTGGCGCTGCAGCCCTGCTTGGCCTGGATGCTGCCGCCGACCGTGGTGCCGGCCGTCACTTTGATGACTTTTCCGCCATTGCTTATGATGCTGCCACTGATCGTGGCGCGGGTGGCGGTCAGATACGCGTTCGTCTCGACCGTGATGCTTCCGGTCACACGTGTGCCGGTCAGCGTGCAACTGCGGTTCGCCGGCACACGCAGGTTGCCGACCGTCACAGCTCCCAGGGAGCCCGAGCACGTGGCGTCCGCGGCCAGCGCCGGCCGGCCTCCGACCAGCAGTAACGTCAGGACCAGTACGGCCACCATGGCAGTAGTCAACAGCTTCTTCATAGCTTTTCCTTTCCTCTCTGTGTCATGAATATACGCCTCACCTCGCGCGCGTGGCGCCAGGGCAAAGCCGAAGCCTTTGTTCGCAGCGTGCGGCCCGCCAAAGGGCGGGTTTCGTCTGTCCCACCGTCTAGTGCGGCCGGAAGGTGAGCCAGGTCCAGCGCTTCCCGTCCCGTCTGGCCTGCGCGGTGGCACGGGCCAGAAAGCCGGCCTTGGCCTGCTGCTGCAGAGCCGGCGGCGGATCCACGGGCAGCTGCTGGAGCTTGCCCGTGCAGCTGAGGAGCGGCCTCAGCTCGGCGGCAATCCTGGAGTAGCGCGCCTCGATGCTGTCCAGCGACCGGCCATTCTCCAATTGCTCCAGGCACTGGTTCAGCAGCGCATCCGAGACCTTGCTCACCGCATCACTGCCTTTCGACCAGTTGGCACGACAGCGCCGAAATCGCGCGTGCCTGGAGCATTTTGACCGCTCCCTCGCTTTTCTTCATCAATGCCGCTACTTCCTTGATGCGCAGACCTCCCCCGAACCGGAGGCCCAGGACGGTCTGCTGATCCTCGGTCAACTGCTTGATCGCTTCGCGCAGTTCGCGTCGGGTCAGCATCTCTTCTGTGCTCTGGTCTGCCAGCATTTGTTCGACGGCGATCGACGCGTCGAGGGGCACGACGGTCCGGCGGTGCCGGCTGCGATAGTACTCCTTCACGACGCGCGAGGCGGTGCCATACAACCACGGGCCAATGCTGTTTGGCTGGCCGAACCGTTTGCGCAGCGCGGCCAGAAACCGAGTGAACACTTCGCTGGTCAGGTCCTGTATGGTGGGCAGATCGTCAACGCGGAAAGAGATGTAACGGTAGATGGCGCTATAGTATGTGTCGTGGATCCGGGCCAGGGCATCGAGATCGAAGGCCCGGGCCTGGTTAAGGAGAAGGTTGTCGTCGGTTGTTGTTGTCTGGCGTACTCGCTCCTTGTGGACAGGCTCTACAAGCGTCGTCCCTGATGTCATACACTCGCTCCTTAGGGGGCAGATTGTACTCGGGAACGACGGAACCGTCAAGCCGGCGCGTGTGAGAACCACGGCACGCGGCCTGCCACTCCCCCCTGTGAGATCACATACTCTGCTTCTTTCTCCTCCCTGTACGTGACCGTTGCGGGGCAAAAGTAACGGCCAGACTTGGCAGGGCTCGAGCAAATGCCGGCCCGCGATTTGACGCCGGGGAGAAGCTGTGGTATAGTCTGCCGCGTACCTGGGGGCGTAGTGTAGTGGTAAACATGTCGGCCTGTCAAGCCGAAGATCGCGGGTTCGAATCCCGTCGCTCCCGTGGTTCCGACCTAACCGGTACGGAACAAAGGGGTAGAATGCTTCCCTGAGTTGAATCGCTCGGACAAGCTTACCCCGAATGAGGACTGCTGCGACTGCCGATCGCAGCAGTTTCTTTTTTTCAAGTGCAGTCCCGGTGGACCATAGCGTTTCAAATCGATTCAAGGTCTCACCGGCGTTCATTACAACAGAATAGCCGTTTGGTTGCAGGTCTGCCAACTGGTCGTAGCAGGCGCGTTTCTCCTGCTCATATTGCTCCCGGTGCAGGTCACCGGCCAGGTAGAGCTCCACGATGCGCGCCAGGCGCGACTCAACCTCTTGCCTGCTTCGCTCCATCGCTTCCAGATCCTCGGCTGAGCAAAGGCGGGCGATGACCTCTTCGCGCCAGGTGGCCGGCAGGTGGAAGGACAGGAAGTACTGGGCTACCTGCTCCTCGACCTCTTCGGCCCTGACCATCACCTGGTCGCATGGCCCGCTGTGCTGGATGCGCGTCTTGTCCTGGTAGTAGCGCACCCCATTGCCTGACTGGGCACGCATCGGCCGCTTGCATTGCTGGCAGTAGAGCAGGCCCGACAGCAGGTAGAGGTTGGACATGTGGTTCTCTGCCTTTCGCGGATGGCAGCTCATCAAGGTCCGCACCTCCTGGCAGCGGTCGAAGAGAGCCTGGTCCACCAACGCCGGATGGGGGCCAGGATAGACCGCCACGGGGTCGCGCTTGCGCCGGCCGTTCAGCTTGTCGCCAAAGTAGGGCATCTGGCCGGTGTAGGCAAAGTTCTGCAGCAGGTCGCGGATGCTGTCCTTGCTGAAGCGACCGGGCCCGCACCGACCACGGCGGCCTTTGGTCCGAAAACGGATCTGGCGCCCGTTCTCGTCCGTGTGCTGGTGCGCGTTGAGCATGTTGGCTACCTGGCCGTCCGAATAGTTGCCGGTGGCGTACAAGGTGAAGGCCATCTGCACCGCCGCCTGCTCGACAGGATGGAGTATCCACGGGTCCGCGGGACCGGCCGGGCTCAGGCTGGGCTGGCCGTAGCGGGGGCAGTAGCCCTCGCCGTTGGGATCGGTGCAGGATGCGCAGTTGCCCCGGCAGTAGCCCAGGGGCGGCATACCGTTGGGCAGGCCCTTGCGAGCGCGGGCGCGCTTGCCCTTACTCGTCTCGGCACTCAGTCTGTCGAGATAGATCTCAGCCAGGGTGCCCATCACGGCCAGGGTAAGCTTGCCCCACGGCGTGGTAAAGTCCAGGTTCTCGGTAAGGGAGAGGAAGGACACACCGTGGTCCTGCAGATGTTTGAAAGCGGCCAGCAGGCCCTGGAGGTCGCGGTAGAACCGGTCGATGGCATGGACCACGACGACATCGAAGCGGCCTTCCGCGGCTTGTCGGAGCAGGCGCTGGAGTGCCGGGCGGCTTTGACTGGCGCCCGACAGGCCAGGATCGACATAGATCTCGATCAGCGTCCAGCCCCGCGCCCGGCAGAACTCGACGATGGCATGCTCTTGGGCATCCAGCGAGTGGCCCTCGTTGACCTGCTCGTCGGTGGATGCCCGCATATATCCGGCTGCATTCATGGGACACCTCCACGTTTAGATGGAGGTAGTGTAGCCCACCTATCAACCGGTTGTCAAGGTGCAAAGTGGCAGACTGTCACTCAGACTGCCAGATTCAGGAGGAATTATGAGCCATCCTGGCAAAGGCGGAAAGCTCTACGACCGTGCTGCCCTGGCCGACTACCTGGATCGGCTGCGGCGGGAGCGCAACGAGAGCTACCGTGAAGCCGCACTGCGCTCCGGCTTGGACCATGGCGCGTTCTTGCGCTACGTCAAGAAACAGAACCGCCCTACCCGTGAGTCGTGCATCGCCCTGGCCGATCATTTCGCCGTCAACCCCAACGAGATCCTGGTCCGCGCTGGGTATGACCCCCTCCACTTCTTTGACCGATCCCCCATGGACCCGAGAGCTCTGGCACCCGAGGTCGAGGAGGTGGCTTTCTACTTGAATCGCCTGTGCCCCCTGGCCCGCCGCCGCGAGGTCTGTCAGGCGGTACGAGCGCTGGTGGAAGCCGCTGCGCGGACGGCTCAAGAGCCATAGCGCTCATAGCGCCGGGAAGAGCGGCACGAACGGGTCGCGCGGCACGTAGCCGGTGATCTGTCCGTCCCGGACGCGCACGTCCAGGAAGATGCAGCGCAAGAGCGTCTTGCGCTCCAGGAGTGTGGCCTCTGCCCACAACCGGCAGAAGTCCGCCAACAGGTTGGCA
>JBFYTF010000071.1:0-14829 GCA_041300865.1 Anaerolineae bacterium | reverse complement strand
CCATGTAGCCGAAGCTGGTGGTGATGATGAGGTCATAGTCCTTTTCGGCAAAGTCGCGGATGACGCGCTCGGCGTCGGGTCCTTCGGGCACGTTTTCGATGTAGGCCGTCTCGACCTTGTCACCGAACTTTTCTTCGAGAGCCAGGCGCCCCTGGTCGTGGGCCCAGGTCCAGCCGAGGTCGCCGATCGGGGCCACATATACAAACGCGACCTTGACAATGTCCTTGGGCGGGCTCGTCGGCGCGGCAACCTCGGGGGCCGTGGTTGGTTCCGCTGTAGGCTCGGGGGCAGGCTCGGGCGTGGGCCCACAGGCGGCCAGCAAAAAGCTCGCAACCAGTAGGGTGACCAACAGCCACCGCACACTCTTTGACAGCATCGTCATGTCCTCCTTTTGGTTCGATTCCAAATATGGCCAATTCCAACTGCTGCACGCCAGGGCGCGAGCAGTGCGACGCCGCACGATCTCGAATTGCTGCTGGACGCGAGGCATTATACCCGAAAACAAACCAGCCCGCAAATGGACAGGGGGTTGTTCAACCGGCATCGCGCAACGGCCCGGAGAGAGACTTGTTACCCGCCGCTCCCCCGGCGCGCGTCGGCGAACAGGCGGTCGAGGAGGGCCACGAGCTCCGGATTGTCCTGGAGGTCGGGAACGCGCTTCTGCCGGGCCTGGTCAAGCAGCCCGAGGCTCTGGCTCAGCTGCTCACCGGGCATCAGCACCTGGCCGGCAACGAGAAGCCCGCCCAACAGGAGGGGCAGGTAGAGGAACTCGGCAGGTAGAAGGCCTCCCTGCTCCACACGGCCGGACACCAGGTCGGCGACTGCGACCTGCTCCTCCATCGTCCACGGATCGCGGGCCAGGCGCTGCCGCAATAAGCCAAAGCTGAGAGATGCGGCCAGGCGGGCCACGCGTGCATAGTCGGCCCGGGCCACGAGCAACGAGGGCTCAGTCATGGTCAGGTCAAAGCGATAGGCAAGGGCGTACGCCGGCACCAAGATGGCGTCCTGCCACGCCGGGACCTGCAAAAAATACTCCACGGTGTGGGTCAGGATCTTGGCCAGGAAGATGGTCTCACCAAGGTGGAGGGGCAGGGCAGCGCGGAGGAAGCGGGCCTGGCTTTCTTCCAGGAAGGTGACGTACAGCGCCTGGCGCGTCACGCGAGGCAGGATGGTGATGCGCTGGTCGTTGACATACCGGCGGGCCTTGCCCAGGAGCGCCAGATCGGCCATCGTCCAATGCGACAGGTAGGTTGGCGTCAGGTCGGGAGCCGAGGCGGATAGCGGCGCCCCCGCCACCTCCACAGATAACGGCTGTTCTGCCTGCCGGCGTGTGACGAACCCGAGGCCCACGGTGGCGGCCAGGCCCATCCCTGCTCTGAAGCTGAGCAGGCTGTCGCCCAACTGACCGGCGTTCTTCTGGCTCCGGATGTAGAGCCCCCGGCTCTCGCCTTTGGCCGAGACGACTGCCTCCAGCCGGTGGATCCCCGCCTTGGTCTGCATGCCGGCGGTGATGGGAATCGTCAGCTCTCCGACCTCCGCCGGCTCGAGAGGCACGTTGGTTCGCGCCTGGGCCAGGGAAAAGGTTGGGTTGCGCTGGCCGGGAAACTTCACCCCGACCGATACCTCCATCGGCACATCCCAGCAGCTCTGCAACCAGACACGCAGGGCTGTCGCTTCGCCGGGGGCGGTTACCCGTGGCTCCAGGGCCATCAGGTAATGCACACCGTCCGCCTCAAACCGTTGTTGGGCCTCCACCAGGTCGCCTAGAATGTCAGGGTATTCGCTGCTCATCTTTGCTGGTCTCCACCTCTTCGCGGCGCTATGGCTAATCGGGTGAGACCATTATACCACAAAACGTGCGGGTGCGGTAGCCGTCAAAAAAAGAAAGGGCCTTCGTGCTGAGTGCAGCACGAAGGCCCGGTGATCAAGCAGCCGGATCTATTGCTTCCGGTTGGCGGCGCGTTGCAGCTTTTTCAGGGCTTTTTCCTGGCTTGCTTGCTGCGCCATGCGAGCGATCTCGGCTTGGCGCTCCTTTGTGAGCTCGTACAAAAGCGTTGGGTGAAACATTGGATCCCTCCATTTGGTTATTGAAGGGCTCTGCCACGGGTCCCCTACACGACAAAAAGGGCACCTCGGGTCTGAACCCTTGGTGACCTTCTCCCACGCCTCCGAGGTTAGCTGCCGGGCTCGGGCCGAAGAAGTTGGCCCTACGTCCACGATGGACGACTCACCCCCTGTTTGGTTCCCCCGTTGCCGGTGGCACTAGGCGAGCAGTCATTCTATTACCGCTACTCTATCACAGGCGCCCCGGCCTGTCAAATCCTGAAAGGAGCACGAACGCGCCCGTTTGCAGTGCGCGCTGCGAAGCAATCGCGCTCTTCCGCGCGAGAGCGCCTGCTGCGAACGGTGCGTTCCCTGCATTGTCCGTTTCTCTGCCTTTCTACGCGCGGCCGCCTGCGACCAGGTAGTCGGTGGGCACGTGAAACCCCGGGTCGGCAGCGTACGTGGCCTGTAACTCGGCCAACGGGCCACCGGCCACGGAGAGTGCGGCCAGGCGAGCGAGCAGCTCCCGTTCTGCCTGGGTCGCAAAGTAGCCCCAGCCGTGATCCCATGGGAGGATCTCGAGCTTGTTGAGGGCCAGAAAGTCGCGGAGCAGGTCGCCCTCCACAAACCACAGGCCGTGCATTTCGAAAATGCCAAACGTCTCTGGGTCCGCCTCACCCGCGATGCACACCTGCCATGCCTGCCCGCCCGTCAGGAACCGGCCGGGCGGCATGTCCAGGGGGTCAAAGTCAATCTCCAGCACCTGCCGCTGGAAGGTGTCGAGCTGGGCATCGACCATGACCCAGCGGCCCTCGGCAGCGTCCCAGTATTCGCACACCCAATGATCTTCGTAGCGGCCGGGGAGGAAGTAGGTCGCAAACCCCGCCCGGGCCCGCGCGGGAACACCCCGGCAGCGCAGCAAGGCGCACAGCGTCACGCTGAAATCGCGGCAGTTGCCCACGAGCTTCTTGTCCAGCGGCCGCGGCTCGGCGAGGGGGCGGCCATCGAGCTGCCGGATGCGGGCCAGCTTGTCTTGAACCAGGCGGAGTTGCACCTCTGCCTTGCGCTCGTCCGACACAGACAGGCCGTACTGCTCCGCCCAGAACACATGGACCAGCAGTCCTTGCACAACCTGCACAAGGTCGGGGATGGCAGACGGCAGGCCCGCCAAGAGAGAAGCGTAGGGCCCCGGGTCGGTCATGGGCCCAGGGCTGGCATAATAGTTCACTGCATCGCTCGCCTGGCTCATGGTCTCTCTCCCGTATCCGCTCTGTGCTTGTCCAGAGATCCATGGGTCCCATTGCTGCTTGCCTTCTCAGAAGGGTATCTCTCGGCCGCGAACGGCAGGCAATCGGCTGCCTGTCGCCCGCTGGGCATCCCCCACAGCGCTTGCCCTAAAAACCGCCCGGTGTAGCTCTCGGGCACGGCGGCGACTTGCTCGGGGCTGCCCTGGGCCACAATGCGGCCGCCTCCATCGCCGCCCTCCGGTCCCAGGTCCACTATCCAGTCCGCGGTCTTGATGACGTCCAGGTTGTGCTCGATGACAATCACGGTATTGCCCGCGTCGGTCAGGCGGTGGAGCACGTCAAGCAGCTTCTGAATGTCGGCAAAGTGCAGGCCGGTTGTCGGCTCGTCGAGGATATAGACCGTATCTCCTGTTGACGTGCGCGACAGCTCTTTGGCCAGCTTCACGCGCTGCGCCTCGCCGCCCGACAAAGTCGTCGCACTCTGGCCCAGCTTGACGTAGCCCAGCCCGACGTCGACCAGCGTCTGGAGCTTGCGCTCGATCCGGGGGATGTTGGCAAAGTGCTGCAGCGCCTCGTTGACGTCCATGTCCAGGGTGTCGGCAATGCTCTTGCCCTTGTACCGGATCTGCAGTGTCTCGCGGTTGAAGCGCTGCCCTTTGCACACGTCACAGGTGACCCACACGTCGGCCAGGAAGTGCATCTCGATGACCTTCTGGCCGTGGCCCTTGCACGCTTCGCAGCGCCCTCCCTTGACGTTGAAACTGAACCTGCCCGGCTGGTAGCCTCGGGCCTTGGCCTCGGGCACCTGGGCATAAATGCGCCGGATGTCGTCAAAGACGCCGACGTACGTCGCCGGGTTCGAGCGGGGCGTGCGGCCAATGGGGTCCTGGGTGATATTGATGACCTTGTCTACCAGCTCGAGCCCCTCCAGCCGGTCATGATCGCCCGGTTTTCCCTCGGCGCCGTGCAGCGCCCGGGCAAGCGCCGGATGCAGGGTCTGCGCCACCAGCGACGACTTGCCACTGCCCGAGACGCCGGTGACGCACGTAAAGAGGCCGAGTGGGAAGCGCACCTCCAGGTTCTGCAGATTGTGCTGCCGCGCCCCGCTGAGAACCAGCCATTTGCCGTTGACGGGCCGGCGCTGCCCGTTGGGTGAGCAGACCGCGAGCGCGCCCGACAGGTAGCGGCCCGTCAAGGACTGGGAATCGGCCATGATCTCCTCGGGTGTTCCCTGGGCCACCACCCAGCCACCGAGGACGCCGGCACCCGGTCCCAGGTCGACGATCCAGTCGGCCGTGGCCATCGTATCGGCATCGTGCTCGACAACGAGGACGGTGTTGCCCATGTCGCGGAGTTGCTCCAGCGTGTCGAGGAGGCGCCGGTTGTCGCGCTGGTGCAGCCCGATGCTCGGCTCGTCCAGGATGTAGAGCACGCCGACCAGCCCGCAGCCGATCTGGCTAGCCAGGCGGATGCGCTGCCCTTCGCCACCCGAGAGCGTTGGGGCCGGGCGTTCCAGGGTCAGATAGTGGAGCCCGACGTTGAGCATGAACTGCAGCCGGTCCCGGATCTCTTTCAGCACCTCTTCCGCAATCTGAAACTGCTCGACGGTCAGGGCCTGTTCGCCTGCTTCCCTGGATCGCCGCGTGCCCAAGCCGTTGACCCAGGCCAGTGCCTCCTCGATGGACATGGCCGTGACCTCTTCGATGCTTCGGCCGGCGATGGTGGTCGCGGCCGCCTCGGGGCGCAGCCGCCTCCCGCGGCAGGTGGGGCAGGGCTGATCGCTCAGGAAGCTGGCATACCAGCGCCGGGTGTACTCCGACCTGGTCTGGTGAAAGAGGCGGTTGATGTGATAGATGATGCCCCTTATCGGCCGGCGCGACTCGCCGGTCCAGCTGCCGTTTTCGCTTTCGTGCTGATAAGCAAAGTGGACCTTTTCGTCGCCCGAGCCGTAAAAGAGCACGTGGCGAAACTGCTCGGGCAGATCCTGCCACGGCGTCTCCAGGTCGACGCCATAGTGGCTGGCGATGGACTCCAGCTGGCGCAGGGTCCAGCTGTCCTTCTTTTTACGCAGGTCGCCATACCAGCGGAGTGCGCCATCGAGAATTGAGCGGCGGGCATCGTGCAGAATGAGGGCCGGATCGACGTTGAGCTGCGTTCCAAGGCCGTTGCAATCGGGGCACATGCCGTGGGGCGAGTTAAAACTGAACATCTGGGGCGTCAGCTCCGGGAAGCTGATGCCACAGGCGGGACAGGCATTCTGCTCGGAAAAGGTCAGGACTTCGCCGCCATCGACGTCGACGTGCAGCAGCCCCTCGGCCAGGCGCAGCGCCGTCTCGACCGAGTCGGTGAGCCGGGCGAGGAAACCGTCCAGCCCCGAGTTCCCCGCCTCGGATGGCGCCGCAGCCCCGTCGTCCGGCGTCGGCATGGCCAGGCGGTCGATGACGATCTCCACGTCGTGCTTCTTGGTCTTGGCCAGCTTGATGCGCTCCGACAACTCGACGGGGACGCCATCGATTCGGGCACGCACGTAGCCGTCCGCCCGGGCCTGAGCCAGGATCTCCTCGTGGGTGCCCTTGCGGCCACGGATCATGGGTGCCAGGACCTGGAAGCGGGTCCCGGGCGGCAGCTGGCTGACGCGCTCCACGATCTGCTGTGCTGACTGGGCGTGAACCTCCCGCCCGCACTGCGGACAGTGGGGTATGCCCACGCGGGCAAAGAGCACACGCAGATAGTCGTACACTTCCGTCACCGTGCCGACCGTCGATCGCGGGTTCTTGCTGACGGCCTTCTGCTCAATGGCGATGGCGGGGCTAAGCCCGCCGATAAAGTCTACCTTGGGCTTTTCCATCTGGCCCAGGAACTGGCGGGCGTAGGACGACAGGGACTCGACGTAGCGCCGCTGGCCTTCGGCGTACAGCGTGTCGAAGGCAAGACTGCTCTTGCCGCTGCCCGAAACACCGGTGATGACGATGAGCTTGTGGCGGGGCAGGGTCAGATCGATGTCTTTCAGATTGTGCTGTTGCGCACCCCTGATCACGAGCGTGTCTTGTGCCATACCTTCCCTTTGCGCAACTGCCCGGTGCGAGCCCATCCTAGAAATCCTTGATTTCCCACGGGCAGATCAGACTTCGTTGATGTTTGTGAGAGCGATCGCCGCGAACCCAACAGGAGCGGGTCCCCCCAGACCCGACCCTATTCTAGCCCAGGTACCAGTCAGACTGTGTCATGAATGAAGCGAATCTTTGTTCTAATCCTGACGCCAACTGGCGGGAACCGAGCGGGGAGCATTCTACCACAAGGCCGCCCTCGCGGTCAACCATAGGCCGGACCGGGTTCACGAGTTGATCTCTGCTGCCTGCCCAGTATGACCATCGATGGGCACCGGCTCACGCGTGGCCGCCTCGACGTTGTTTATCTAGGTGCTGGCGGCCATCGCCTGGCGGCGAAAGTCGGAGCTGGACGCGCGCAGGTGGACTAGCGGGACTCGACCTCCTGGACCAGGCCCTGGCGCAGGGCAAGGACCGCCGCTTCCGTGCGATCCGAGGCCCCCAGCTTTTGTAGGATGGCACTGACGTAATTGCGCACCGTGCCCCGGGCCAGGTGCAACCGCTCGGCGATCTCGGGATTGCTGTAGCCGCGGGCCAGCAGGGCGAGGATCTGCTGCTCGCGCTCGGTGAGGGGCTCGGCCGGGGGAGCGGCTGGGGCGGCCGGTAGCGCCTGAGAAACGGCGCGTTGCATAACCCGCCCGGCGATGGAGGGATCGAGGTAAGAGCCACCTCGCGCCGTGCCCTTGACGGCATTCACAAGCTCGGCTCGGCGCGTGTCTTTGAGCAAGTAGCCGGCAGCCCCGGCAGCAATGGCGTCCAGAACCCAGTCGTCCGCGGCGTAGGTCGTCAGAACCAGGACGTGGATCTGGGGGTACTTCTGGCGCAGCCGCCTCGTGGCCTGTACCCCGTTGAGGACCGGCATCTTCAAGTCCATGAGCACCACGTCCGGCTGCGCCTCGGGCAGCATGTCCAGGGCTTGCTGACCATTACCGGCCAAGCCCACGACCTCGATCTCTGGATCGGTGCCCAAGATGGCGGCCAGTCCCTCGCGCACCACCGTCTGGTCGTCCACGATCAAGACTCGAACCATTTCTCCCTGCCCTCCCGATCCTGCCGCGCCCTGCTTGCGGCGGCGTCCAGCGGCACGGCCAGGCGGACCGTGGTGCCCGATCCCGGCTGGCTCTGGATGTCCAGCTGGCCGCCGACCACCCCTGCCCGTTCTTTCATGCCCACAATGCCCAGCCGGTCCCGGTCGCCGCCCTGCTCGCTTTGCTCCTCGACGGTCACAATGCCCTGGCCGTCGTCACTGACCGTCAGAACCATGCTACTATCCAGGGCCTCAAGCCTCACGGCGATGTGACCCGCCTCGGCGTGCCGCACGACATTCTCCAGTGCCTCCTGGGCAACGCGGTAGAGCCCCTGCTCGGCGGCGGGTGCCGCCTGGCGGTCGAGGCCGGGTGCCAGATACAGGTCCAGGGCGGCACCAGAGCGCTCGGCGGCAGCCTCCGCGAGTTGGCGCAGCGCCTCAGTTAGCCCCTCCTCCTCCAGTGGCGAAGCCCGCAGTTCCTGCATGGCTCGCCGGGCCTCCACCAGGCCGCGGCGGACCGTCTCGTCCGTCTGATCCAGCAACTTTTGAGCCTGCACGTTGTCCGCCTGCCACACGGAACGAAACGCCTCCAGCTGCACCGTCGCGGCACTCAGGGAATGCGCCAGGGTGTCGTGCAGCTCGCGCGCCAGGCGGTTGCGTTCCCGGCTGATGGTCAGTTCCTCCACGGTAGCGGCGTACCGCTGCAGCCGGCGATGGGCGGCGGCCTGGCGCTCGTAGGCCTCGGCCAGGGCCGCCCGCTGCTCGCGGTGGATCGACACGAGCTGGACGATGATATAGCCGACGATGAGCATCATCGCTGCCTGCAGCACCAACCAGCCGACGTTAAAGCTGACCGGCAGACCTTCCAGGAGCCTTGTGAAGCGGGCCTGGTATAGGGTGAGCGCCAGGACGTAGGCCAGGACGTAGCGAAAGGAATACTGCCAGGCGATAAAGACCAGCATCACAAAGAAAAAGATGACAAAGGGCGTCTGCAGAGGGTTCTCCGCGGGCCACCAATACTGGCCGACAAGGAGGGGTATGAGGGCCATGATCAACACCGTGGGCACAAAGTGACGGCCGAGCGTTCGGCCCACCTGCGGCAGTGAGAGCAGCAACAGGATGGCCTCCATGGCCAGGATGGGGACGATGTTCGGCAGCGTCAGCCGCTCGATGAGGGTCAGGTTCGCCATCTCGGTCAGGGGCGCGACCGGCTCTTGGGCCACGTTCAGCACCACCAGGATCGGGCCGATGATGATCCAGAAGACGATGCGGATAGCTATGAAAAAGCGAAAGGCCTGTAGAAAGCCTGGCTCCAACTCCCTGTCGTCCATGGCACCATTATACCACACCCAGGGACAAAAGGTGCATGTCACGTGACACTTTCGGTGACACCTGACACTGGCTGGAGTGACGCTGTAAGATGTATAATTGCCCCGTGGTGCGGCGCAGAGGCATCGGTCTCGCGCCGTACCTTTGATGTCGAAAACTTGTTGAGCGGATATGTTGCAGACTAGGTGGCTGAAAGTACTCATAGACCTGTGGCGGCATCGGGGTCGGACCCTCATCGTCGCCCTGGCCATTGCCGTGGGCGTCTATGCCGTGGGCGTAGTCCTCAATACGCGCGAGATGGTGGTGCGCGAGTACGGCAGTGACCAGGAGGGGGCACGGCTTGCCTCTGCCGTCCTCTATACCCAGCCCTTCGACGACGACCTTGCCGACCGCATCGCCGACGTACCCGGCGTGTTGGCCGCTGAGGGCCGGAGGGTGGTCACAACTCGGATCACCTATCCGGACGGCTCCCGGGGCGACATGATCCTGGTAGCTATGCCCAGCTTCGAGGAGGCGCAGGTTGACGCTCTGACCCACGTCGAGGGTAGCTGGCCGCCTGGCAAACGCGAGGTTCTCCTTGAGCGCCTGGTGCCCGATTATCTGGGCATTGGGGTCGGGCAGGACCTCGTCTTTGAGCTCGAGGATGGCACAGAGAAGACCCTGGCCGTTATGGGCACGGCCCACGATCCCCAGGAGCTGGGTCCTGGCATCACCAACCGGCCCACGGGCTACGTCCTCCTGGAGACGTTCGGCGCGCTGGGGCTGGACGAGTCGTACACGGAGCTCCACTTGACCCTCGAGGAGCGGCCCCGGGACGAGGCGCACATCCAGGCGGTGGTCGACGAGGTCGAGGCCCACCTGGAGCACACCGGCAGGCAGGTCGTGGGCCGGCGGGTGATTACTGAGGCTTTCGCCGACCCATTCATCGAAGCCATCGTGCTCATCCTGTCCACCTTTGGCATCCTCATCCTGCTGCTGTCTGGGTTCCTCGTGGTTAATGCGATTACTGCGCTCATCACGCAGCAGATCCCTCAGATCGGCGTGATGAAGCTCATTGGTGCGCGCCGCTGGCAGATTATGAGCCTGTACATCGTCACCGTTTTGGTCTATGGCGTTATCGCCATTGCGCTGGGCATCCCCCTGGCCCTGTTGACGTCGCAGTACTTGATGTACACCATGGTCGACGGCATGCTCAACGTCCTCCTCGACGACGTGTCCGTGCCTGCTCAGATGCTCGCCATCCAGGCGGCTGTGGGCCTGGTCCTACCGCTCCTGGCCGGCCTGGTGCCCGTCCTGCGCGGCACGGGCATAACCACGCACAAGGCGCTCAATGACCAGGGCGTGGAAAGCGGCAGCTACCGCCGCGGCGGGATTGAGAGCCTGGTCCGCGCGGTGCAGAAGGCCCTCGCGCTGCAGAGGCCCGTGCTTCTGGCGATTCGCAACACGCTGCGCCACAAGGGGCGCCTGCTCCAGACCCTGATCGTGCTCGTGGTCGGCACGGCCCTGTTCATCTCGGTGCTCAGCACTTGGTCGTCCGTGGATGCCACGATAGACAACTTCATGCGGTTCCACGGTTATGACGTGTCGATGCGACTGGACCGTGAGCAGCGCCTGGCGCGCGTGGAACAGGCGGCGTTGCAGGTTCCCGGTGTCGCCTCTATCGAGGGCTGGTCGGTCGACAGTGCCACCTGGCAGCGGCCTGACGGTACCGACAGCGAAGCCAGGCGCCTCGTTGCCGTGCCGCGCGACTCCAGCCTCATCTCGCCCGAGGTACTGAAGGGCGAGTGGCTGCCGGCCTCAGTGCCCAACGGAGTAGTGGTCAACAGTGACGTCCTGGACGATGAACCGGACCTGAAGGTAGGCGATGAGCTGCTGCTCACTATCCGAGGCCGTGAGTCTGCCTGGCGCGTGGTTGGCAGTGTGCCTACCGAGGCGGCAGGGCCGGCGATCTATGTCGCACTCGAGGACTATGGCTACGCGGCGCGCCTACCCGACCAGGTTAACCGGGTGCAGGTCGTGATGCGCCAGCACGACGGCGCGAGCCAGGAGAAGATGGCCATGCGCCTCACGGAGCATTTCGAGGGCCAGGGCCTGGCCATTAGCGGCACCGAGACCACGGAGGTGATGAGGGCCGAGAACGAGCTCCTGTTCCAGATCATCGTCGCCTTCTTGGTCCTCATGGCCCTGCTGCTGGCGGCCGTCGGTGGGCTGGGACTGACAACGACCATGAGCATTAATGTCTTGGAGCGCGTGCGCGAGATCGGCGTCCTGCGGGCCATCGGTGCCTCGAACATCTCAGTGCGCAAGATTGTGCTGGCCGAAGGCCTGGCGCTGGGCATCTTGAGCTGGATTGCCGGCACCGCCCTGTCGGTACCCCTGAGCGCCTTCATGAGCGAGCAACTGGGCCTGGTGCTTATTCAGGTGTCGCTGACCTTCCGCTACTCCCTCGTCGCTGCCGTCGCCTGGTTCTTTGTCCTCTTGGCCGTGGCCGTCGTAGCCAGCCTGGGGCCGGCGCGCAGCGCGGTGCGGATGACGATTCGAGAGGTATTGGCTTATGAGTGAGCGCGTGCAGCCGCTGATCGAGGTTGCCGGCCTGACAAAGGCATACCGCACCCCGGCGGGTGCCTTCTATGCCCTCAGAGATATCGACCTGCAGATCTGGCCCGGCGAGTTTGTAGCCGTCGTCGGCAAGTCTGGCGCCGGAAAGTCCACCCTCGTCAACATGGTGACGGGCATCGACCGGCCGACAGCCGGCCAGGTAAACGTGGGGCGCCACGAGGTGCATAAGCTGAGTGAGGACCAGATCGCGGGTTGGCGCGGACGCAGCGTGGGCGTCATCTTTCAGTTCTTCCAGCTGCTGCCGATGTTGACCTGTGCTCAGAACGTCATGTTGCCCATGGACTTTGCCGGGCGTTATGGCTCGGTCCGCGAGCAGCGCGAGAGGGCTCTTCACCTTCTCGATCAGGTGGGCATCGCCGAGCAGGCTGACAAGCTGCCATCGGCGGTGTCGGGCGGCCAGCGCCAGCGCGTGGCCATCGCTCGGGCACTGGCCAACGATCCCGAGTTCCTGGCAGCCGACGAGCCTACGGGCAACCTCGACAGCAAGACCGCCGACGCAGTGCTGCGCGTCTTTGCCGACCTGGTGCACCAGGGCCGCACGATCCTGATGGTCACCCACGACAGGGACGTGGCCTCGCGGGTGAGCCGGGTGGTGCATCTCGCCGACGGCGAGATCGTGAGCGACCGCCAGCGTGGCCCAAGAGAGGCGACCGATGTTTGACTTTGTGCGCGCCGAGCGCCGTACCCAGGGCCGGAACGGCAGCCATCCGCCTGCTACCGAATCCCTTCAGGACCAGGGCGTGGGACACACGGAGGCCATGATCGACCTGCGGGGCATTTGCAAGGTGTACGAGACAGATGCAGGTCCGTTTCAGGCCCTCACGGACATTGACCTGCAGATCGGCGCCGGCGAGTTTGTGGCTGTGGTGGGCAAGTCGGGCAGCGGCAAATCGACGCTGATCAACATGTTTACTGGCATCGACCACCCGACCGAGGGCGAAGCCATCGTGGCCCGCACCCGGATCCGGGGGCTGGACGAGGGCCAGATGGCCGAGTGGCGGGGCCGCAACCTGGGCATCGTCTTCCAGTTCTTTCAGCTGCTGCCGACCCTGACCCTTGTAGAGAACGTCATGCTGCCCATGGATCTGTGCGGCGTTTACGAGCCCGGAGAGCGCTACGAGCGGGCCATGCACCGCCTGGCACAGGTGGGCGTGGCCGAAGAAGCCGAGAAATTCCCGGCTGCCGTTTCGGGTGGGCACCAGCAGCGGGCGGCAATTGCCCGCGCTCTGGCCAACGATCCGCCGGTCCTTGTCGCCGACGAGCCCACAGGCAACCTGGACTCGAAGACAGCCGACACGATCTTTGCTCTGTTTGAGTCGCTCGTGGCCGACGGCAAGACCATTCTGATGGTAACTCACGACGAGGAGCTGGCGCGCAGGGTGCCGCGCGTGCTGACCCTGGCCGACGGCCGGTTCGTCGACAACGTAAATACGCTTACACACATCCATTCCAAGGAGAGATCTCGTTGAAAAAAATACTCTTGGCGGCCCTCGTGCTGGCCCTTGTCTTGACCGTAGCCGTGATGTTTGTCACGGGCAGTGTGCCCCTGTTCGCGGAGAGGGGAGAGGTCGCCATTGCCTCTGAAGAAGTTACGCCCACGGCCGCGCCCGTGCCCAGCGCCGTCGTGGCCGAAGGCGTGGTCGTGCCCGAACGCCACGCGACCCTCAGCATGGCAGCCAATGGTATCGTGGCCGAGGTCCTGGTAGAAGAGGGGGCCACGGTGGCAGCGGGCCAGCCCATCCTGCGCCTGCAGGATGCCCATCAACGGGCGGCCGTGGCCGAGGCCGAGGCGGCCCTGGCCAGCGCCGAGGCACAATATGCGAATCTCGAGGCTGGCGCACGGAGCCAGGAGATCGCCGCGGCCGAGGCGGGCCTCGAAGGGGCGCGGGCACGCCTGGCTCGCCTCCAGGAAGGCGCCCGCGCCGAGGACGTTGCCGCGGCCGAGGCGGCGCTCCAGGCCGCCCAGGCGACGCTCAACCGCCTCTACGAAGGCCCAGACGAGCAAATGCGCATTGCCGCAGAAGCGGAGCTGGCCAATGCCCAGGCCGCGCTGCGGCAGGCCCAGGCCGCCTACGACGAGGTCGCCGGCCGCAAAGACATCGGTATGCTGCCTCAGGCCCTGCAGCTGCAGCAAGCGACTAACGCGTACGAGGCAGCCAAGGCCCGCTACGATGCTCTCTTTGACGAACCCGAGGCCGCCGCCGTGGCCGGCGCGCGGGCGCAGGTCAAGGAAGCCCAGGCCACGCTCGACCGCCTGCGCGAGCCCGCCACCGTCAGCGAGATCGCCGAAGCAGAGGCCATGGTCCGCCAGGTGGAGGCTGAGCTGGAGTTGCTCCAGGCAGGGGCGCGGAACCAGGACCTCGACGCCGCCGCGGCGGCCGTCGAGCAGGCACGGGCCGCCGTGCAGCAGGCCGAGGCCAGCCTGGCCGACACCGAGCTGCGGGCGCCCTTTGCCGGCACCGTGGCACGGCTGGACGTCAAGGTCGGCGAGCTGGCCGCGGCGGGTGCGCCGGTGGCCGCCTTGGCTGACCTGAGCTCGTGGCAGATCGAGACCGATGACCTGACCGAATTGGCCGTCGTCGGGGTGGCGGAGGGTGACGCGGTGTCACTGACCTTCGATGCCATCCCCGGCCTGGAGCTGCCCGGCCAGGTGTTGCGCATCAAGCCTTTGGGTGAGGAGAAGCTCGGCGACGTGACCTACACCGTCATCGTCTCGCCCGGCGAGCAGGACTCCCGGCTCAAGTGTGGAATGACGGCCGTAGTGACGCTGCCGTAGCCCGCTACGAAGCGGCCTCCCGTGTTTTGCATCCGGGGCGAACATGGCGTACAATGGAGCTATGGGCGCGGATGTGGCGTGGTGGCCGTTTGTCCTGGTTTTTGGGGTAGCCCTGCTGGTGGCCTTGGCCAGCACACCCCTGGCTGCTGCCTGGGGTCGCAGACATGGACTTGTGGACCTGCCGGGCGCCAGGCGCCAACACAAGGGGGTCATCCCGCGCACCGGCGGAGTGGCCATCTTTGCCGCTTTTATGGCCGCCGCACTCCTGGCTCAGTGGCTGCCGGTACCGCGTCAGGACCCCAATGAGCTTGTTCGTTTCCTGGGCATCGTCGTCGGCACGACGTTTCTCTTTGTCTTCGGCTTGCTGGACGACCGTTTTGAGCTGCGGCCTGGGCCGCAATACCTGGCCCAGGCCGTGGCTGCAATCGTGGCCATCCTCTGCCTGGTGTTCATCGAGCGGGTCATGAACCCCTTCACCGACCGGCTCCTCATCTTTCCCTATCCCGTGGTCATCATTCTCACCCTGCTGTGGATCATGGGCATGATCAACACCATCAACTTTCTGGACGGCGTCGACGGCCTGGCGACGGGTGTAGGCGCAATCGTGAGCGCCGTGTTGGCGGTGCACATGCTGCGCGAGGGCCAGTACAGCGTCGCCCTCCTGCCCCTCGCTCTCCTGGG
>JBFYTF010000068.1:0-3310 GCA_041300865.1 Anaerolineae bacterium | reverse complement strand
GGTGCTGGAGCCCGACGAGCTGCTGGTCGAGATCGTGCTGCCGCCCCCGCCGCCCCACAGCGGCTGGTCTTTCATGGAGGTCGCCCGGAGGCACCACGACTTTGCCCTCGCGGGAGTGGCGGCTATGGTCCGCCTGAACGGCAATCAAGAGTGCGAGGACGCGCGGCTGGTGTACTTTAGCGTGGGCGACGGGCCCGTAGTCGCCGAGCAAGCGGCCGCCGTGCTGAGGGGCCAGGTGCCCACGCCCGAGGCCATAGAGGAAGCGGCCAGGACGGCAAGCCAGGCCGACGTCGACCCCAGCAGCGACATCAACGCCACGGCCGAATACCGCCGCCACCTGGTCGAAGTGTTGGGCCGCAGGGCACTGGCCGAGGCCTTTGGGCGGGCGCGGGGAGAGGGATGACGAGGAGAAGAGCATGAGCAACCTGCACGAGATCACCGTTACCGTCAACGGCACACCCTACCGGCGCAGCGTCGAGCCGCGGCTGCTGTTGAGCGATTTTCTGCGCCACGACCTGGAGCTGACCGGCACGCACGTGGGCTGCGAGCACGGGGTGTGCGGCGCCTGCACGATCCTGTTCGACGGCCAGCCGGCTCGCTCCTGCCTGATGTTCGCCGTGCAAGCCAATGGCCACGAAGTCCAGACCGTGGAGAGCCTCGGCACGCCCGAGCACCTGCACCCCATCCAGGACGCCTTCTGGGAGTCCCACGGAGCGCAATGCGGGTTCTGCACCCCCGGCATCTTGATGAGCCTGGTGCCGTTCCTGGCGGAGAACCCCGATCCGAGCGAAGAAGAGATCCGAGAGGCCATCGCCGGCAACCTTTGCCGCTGCACCGGTTACCAGCACATCGTGGACGCAGTAATGCTGGCAGCGCAAAGGATGCGAGGCTGAAGGTAGATAGTGGAGCAGATGCAGCCACCAGGCCACGCCGGCCGCACCTTTGGCCGTGGACGGTGTTATAGCAAGGGAGTATAAGCGTGACAACAAAAGTGATTGGCCAACGCATCAAGCGAAACGAAGACCCGCTGCTGCTCACCGGGCAGGCCTTGTTCGTCGACGATGTCCAGCTTCCGGGCATGCTTCACGTGGCCTTCCTGCGCAGCGATTATGCGCACGCCCGCCTGCGCAGCATCGACGTCTCGGCGGCACGAGAGCGTCCCGGCGTCGTGGCCGTCTACACCGCGCAGGACATGGGCAGCGACTGGAAAAATGCTCCTGCCCTGGTCTCACCGCCCCCGACCATCAAAGACATTGTCTTTCACTCGCGCACGCAGGTGCCCCTGGTTAAGGACAAGGTGCGCCACGCCGGCGAGCCTTTGGCCATAGTGATTGCCGAGAGCCGCTACATCGCCGAGGATGCCGCCGAGGACATCGTCGTCGACCTGGAGCCGCTGCCGGCCGTCATAGACATGGAAAAGGCCCTGGAGCCGGGCTCGCCCCTGGTCCACGACGACCTCGAGTCCAACCTGGCCGCCCACCTTGTCCAGAAAAAGGGCGACTATGACACCGCCCGTGCGAGTGCCGACCTGGTCATCGCCCGGCGCATTGTCATCGACCGCTGCGTTGCAGCGGCCATGGAAAACCGGGGCATCGTAGCCAACTGGGAGCCCAAGAGCCGGCAGATGACCATCTGGGACACCACCCAGGCGCCGATCCCCATCCGCAATGGGCTGGCGGCGATGTTCGGCCTGGCGGCGAGCCAGGTGCGAGTCATCGCGCCCTTTGTCGGCGGCGGCTTTGGGCCCAAGATCATGGAGTTTTACCCCGAGGAGGTGCTCCTCACCTGGGCAACTCTCAAGATGGGCCGCCCGCTCAAGTGGATCGAAGACCGGCGTGAGAACTTTTACGCCACGACCATGGAGCGCAGCCAGGTGCACGACGGCGAGATCGCCGTCACGAAAGACGGGCGTATCCTGGGCATCAAGCACAGCTTCCTGCACGACACCGGCGCCTACGATCCCTACGGCCTAACCATCCCGCTCAACACGCAGAGCCACGCCATGGGCAGTTACGACGTGGCCAACTACTATTCGGACGTGAAGGTCGTCTTTACCAACCGCACCATCGTCACCCCGGTCCGTGGCGCCGGCCGGCCGCAGGGCATCTTTCTCGTGGAGCGACTGCTGGATCTGGCGGCCAAGCAGTTGGACATCGATCCCGTGGAGATCCGGCGCCGCAACCTGATCCCGCCCGACGCCTTTCCCGTCCACCAGGGGATCATCGACCAGGCCTTCTCGGAGCTGATCTTTGACAGCGGCAACTACCAGGCTACGCTCGAAAAGGCGGCGGCGCTCATCGGCTACGAGAAGTTCGTACGAGAGGAGCAGCCGAGACTGCGGGCCGAGGGCCGGCACGTAGGCATCGGCGTTGTCTCGTTCGTGGAGACCACGGGCGTGGGGCCCTACGAGGGCGCGCGCGTGATGGTCGAGACCGACGGCCGGGTGAGTGTCGCCACCGGCGTGGGGACGCAGGGGCAGGGCCATTTCACCTCCTTCGCCCAGATCGTGGCCGAGCAGTTGGGCTTGGACGTGCGCAAGGTGCGCATGGTCACAGGTGACACGGCCGAGTTCCACTGGGGAACAGGCACCTTTGCCAGTCGGGGGGCCGTGGTAGCGGCCAATGCCATCCACGCCGCCGCCGTCTCCGTCCGCAAGAAGATCCTGCGCCAGGCCAGCAAGGCCCTGGATACACCCGAGGAGGAGCTGGAGCTCGTCGACGGACACGTGCGCGTGGCCGATATCCCGGAGCGGTCCATCAGCCTCGGCGACTTGGCTGTGCAGGCCAACCCCTTGCGCGGCGCCGTCGAGCCCGGCACCGAGCCGGGGCTGGAGGCGACCGACTACTTTGGCCCGCGGTATGGGGCCACCGCCAACGGCGCCCATGCCATGATCGTCGAAGTGGATCCCGAGACGATGATGATCGACATCAAGCGCTACGTGGCCGTGGAGGACTGCGGCACGATGCTCAACCCCCTGATTCTGGAGGGCCAGGTCCACGGCGGAGTGGCGCTGGGCATCGGCAACTCGTATTACGAGCAGCTGGTCTATGACGAGAACGGGCAGCTGCTCAACGCCTCGCTGGCCGACTATCTCATCCCGTCGGCCATGGAAGTGCCGCGCATCGAGGTGGGCCACGAGGAGACGCCCTCGCCCCTGAACCCCATCGGCAGCAAGGGCGCCGGGGAGGCGGGCACGATCCCCGTCCCGGCCCTCTTTGCCCAGGCCATGGAGAACGCTCTTTACGACCACGACATCGAGATCCTGGAGATGCCGATGAGCCCCAACCGCCTGTTTGAGCTCTTGTCGGCG
>JBFYTF010000054.1:0-12251 GCA_041300865.1 Anaerolineae bacterium | reverse complement strand
GCCAGCCTGTCCCGGAGCGGCAGGCGGGACACGGTCTTCCAGTCGACGACGACCAGGCGCCGGCCGGGGTCGGCGGCCAGCAGGTCAAAGCGGGCCACGAGGCGGGCGGGCACGGCTGCCTCCAGCGGCGCGGCCAGCACCACCTCGGGACGAAGCACTGCCTGGGGCAACCCGGCCGGTGGGTGGGCCAGGTAGGTGCGCCACCAGGCGGCCAGCTGCTCGTCCTGGATGGAGGCCTCCAGCGCGGCGACATCCAGTCCCAGCAGATGTTGGTGGACCACGTGGTGAAAGTCGGCGCCGCGCTGCACCAGGCGCTCCAGCTCGAGGGGCGAGTCGACGATGAGGGCAGGCGACGGCTGCTCGGCCAAGTAGCGGAGCTGGAAACGCCGCGCGCAATCGACGTAATCCTGCAGTTTGAGCTGGCTGAGCTGCAAGGCATTTTCCCGGTCAGGCATCCGCGTCCGCTTCCCGGGGCAGCTTTTCCTGCCACGTCTGATGGAGGGCGACCAGGGGTAAGGCCGGCTCCAGCCGCGTTCCTTCCCGCCGCCCTGTGTTCCAGGTGATGATGAGCGCGCGTCGCGCCCGGGTGATGGCCACGTACAGCAACCGCAGCCGCTCCGAGACATAATCCTCCCGGGCCTGCAGCGTGGCTACGCCTTCTTGCAGCCTTACCCCCGGCCGGGGCTGGCCGGCCTGCCCCTGGGCCGCAGGCAGAAGCGCCGGGTCCTCCGCTTGCTCCGCTTCGCTGCCGGGGAAGGGGCTCGGCGGGACGGGTTCCTCCCGCAGCGCCTCGAGCTGGGCGACGGCCTCGGCCTCGAGGTTGAGGTTGTCGCGGATGAACCACGGCTCAGAAACGTAGGAGTCGGTGGGCAGGCCCGAGGGAAAGTCGTAGCCGTTGACCGACAGCAGGTAGACGCGGTCCCATTCCAGGCCCTTGGCCTTGTGCATTGTGGCGACCGTCACCTTGCCGCGCGGTGGCTCGAAGCCCGTCTCCTCGGCAGCAAAGCCCAGGAAGCGCCGCTCGTTGCGGGCGATGACGGCCAGCTCTTCGACCATCTCCGGCAAGCGATAGCCGGGGTGGGCCTCGCCCACGTCGCGCAGCAGCAGGGCCAGCTTGTGGGCCAGCGCCAGCTCGCCGGGCTCGCGGAACAGGTCGCCGGCGAGCGTCAGGATCAGCTGGTCGACGGGCAGCCCGGCAGCCAGGTGCCAGCCCTGCGCTACCGGCCGGAACTCGGACAGGAGCGCCAGCTCTGCCTCAGGCGCCCGGTCGCCAAGCGAGGCCAGCCAGTCGTGGTCGGCGCGGGGCCAAAGGTAGGCTTCTACGGCCGGGCAGCCCCGCAGCCGTCGCGCCGCCCCCTCGACGCCGGCCCGCCTCTCGGGGTCGTCCAAGGCAGCCCGCCGCCAGACAAGGAGCGCCACCGACAGCTTGCGGGCCGAGGTCGGGTCGGCCAGGGCACGCAGCAGGTTGCCGAGGGCACCCGCCGCCTGGCGGGTAAGGCTCGTCGAGCGCAGCAGCTCGACGTGCGGCACGCCCCTGGCCTCCAGGAGGTCGATCATCTCAAAGCCGCGCTGGTTGCGGGGGGCAAGGACGGCACACGTCTCGCGCTGCGCCTCGGGTTTGGCCTCCTGCTCCTTGAGCCAGCGCTGCACCGACTCGGCCACAGCCTGCAGCTCGGCCTCGGGCGTGAACTCGCGCTCGACGAGGAGCTGGACTGCCCGGGGCTCTGCCGGCGGGTTGGGCTGCGGGTCACCGGGGGGCGTGGGGCGGATATGGGGCAGGGTGAGGGCGTGGCGTGCACCCTCCAGGGGGTGCTGGCCGCGCGCCCAATCGACGAGGGTGTTGGCCAGGGCGATGATGGCCGGCTGCGACCGGCCGGATTCCGGCAGCTGGCGCACCTGCACCCCCTGCTCGACTTCCTGGCTCACAAAGCGTCGCAGAAGCTCCGGGTCGGCCGTGGTAAAGGTCTCGTAGATGGCCTGGTTCGGATCGCCGACGCGCACCCAGTTGCCCTCCTGGCCGGTCAGACGGCTCAAGATCTCTTGCTGGAGACGGCTCGAATCCTGGGCTTCGTCCTCGAGCACGTAGGGCCAACGCCGGCGAAGGCGCTCCAGGTAGGCCGCATCGCGCTTGAGGGCTTCGAGGGCCAGGCGGATGAGATCGTCAAAGTCGACCATGCCCCGGAAGGTGAGGCTGCGCTGGTACTCGGCATAGACCTCGGCGCCCATGCGTGCCAGGCGCAGCGACGGCTCGTCGCCATAGCCGGCCAGGCGGCTGAGGAGGACTTCCGGGGTCAGCTCCAGGTCCTTGGCACGCTTGATAAAGGCGGCGGCCACGTCGCGCACGACAAACGGCCAGCGGGCGCGCCGCACCCACTCGGCCCGGCCTGCCTCCAGGTCAGGGAGGAGGTAGGACTGGGCGGCGTCGGGGTGGGCCCGCAGCCAACTCTCGACGGCGTCGTCGCGGACTGCTTCTGCCTCGCGCTCGTCGATGATGCCGAAATCCTCGGCCAAGCCCACGAGCGACGGCCGCTCGCGGACAATGTCGTGGGCCAGGCCGTGCAAGGTGCGCACCCGGTAGCCATAGCCGGGCAACAGGCCGCGGTCCTCGGCCACGAGCAGCCGGTTGATCCGCTGCCGGAAGTTGTCCACCGCGGAGTTGACCAGGGTCACGATGAGGACCTCCTGGTCCTCGTCGATGGCGGTCAGCACCAGCCGGGCGGCCAACTGGGCGAGGGTATGCGTCTTGCCGCTGCCGGGCACGGCCGCGACACCCATCTTGCCGGCGCGATAGGCCAGGATGTCCTGCTGGGCGGGTCGTGGTTGAAAGGCCATGTCTACCCTCGCTCTGGCCGCACGCCATGCAGCCCGCGCAGAAGGCGCTGCAGCGACTGGCGCAGCGGGCCCTGCTGCTCGTAGCCGCGCTCGTTGAGATCGGCGACGGCGAGATAGATCTCGCGGCGGGCGCGGCGTGCCAGGCCGAGGACCACGCGCCCCAGGGCCTCCTCGCGGGCGCGGATCTCGTGCGCGTCGGCCCACACCTCGCCTTCGTCCCAGTCACGCCGCAGCACGTAAGGGTGGGTCAGCGGCTGGTAGACGCGCTCCATCCAGGTCCGGCTGCCGGCATCGAGCCAGAACTGGACCGTCACGGGTTGGTTCATCATGAGCAGCGTGTAGGCCGGCACCAGCAGCACGGCGTCCGGGGGGCGGAGCGTCCAGCTGGGCAGGTACTGCGCAGCCACGATGCCGCGCTCCAGCATGTCCACGTACTCCAGCGCCAGGTCCATCTCGCCGTCACCGTTGCCCTCGCCCGCCGGGGGAGAGGATTCGGGTGCAGGAGCTCCCACCAGTGCCCGGCGAAAGTTCCGGATCGAGTCTACGAGGTTGGTGGCCACGACGCCGGCGTCATAGTTGCCGTGGAAGCCAAAGCCGGGCTGGGAAAGAACCTCGCCGTAGAGCCGGCTGAGAAAGTGGTCCAGACCTTCGTCCGTGGCCTGGCGGCCACCCATCTCGATATAGTCCTCGATCCAGCGCCACAGCTCGTCGTAACGGCCACCCAGCAAGAAGCTGATGCGCTCCTGCATCTCGGGCACGATGTGGTGGAAGGGGGTCAGGGTGGGCTGCCCGTCACGGACGCGGTAGACAATGCTCGCCAGCAGGTTGGCGCGGATGGGATCCAGGTCGGCGATGGACAGGGCCAAGGCCTGGGCGACATCGGCGGCGTGCGGTGGGCGGTTCCAGGCGGGGTGGGCCAGGCGCGCGAGCGTGACCAGGCAGCGGGTAGCCGGCTCGTCTCCCAGCTCGCGCCCCGGCCGGTGGGTGCGGACGTCGATGCCATGGCGGGCCAGCCTCTGGCGCAGGGCAAAGCGCAGGGCATCGCTCAGGTAGGGGGCGACGATGGCGATCTCGCCCGGCGGCACCCCTTCTTCCATGATCAGGCGCGACGTCTCGGCCGCGACCCAATCCAGCATCTCCGGGAAAAAGCGCCGCACCTCCCAGCGCAGGGCCGTTTGCGCGCGCACCGTGGCGGGCTGGGGCGCGGCCGCAGCGACAAATGGGGCGGCCAGGCGCCTGCCCAGGGCCTCCACCTCGGGGCTGGTGACGTGCGACTCGGTGAGGATCAGCTGTTCTTTGCACTGCGCGGCCAGGCTCAGGGCGCTCTGCGGATCGGCGCCCATGAAGAGGCGATAGCCGCCACCGGTGTCGTACAGCAGCAGGGCGGACTCGGCGAGCTCCAGCCACAGGCGCAGCAGGTCGTGGGCGGCGGGGATGTCTTCCTCGGTGCTGTCGACGATGAGGTGCCGGTAGCCGCTCAGCAGGTAGCGGCGCATCTGCGGCAAGGGCAGCAGGTGCTTCCAGAAGACCTCGATCTGGAGCGACCAGTCGAGAAGGTTCTCGTCCAGGCAAGCCTGGCGAAAGGCGAGGGCCACGGCCTGCACCTGGTCGTAGACGCGCAGGCGGGCCGACTCGCCGCCCCAGGCGGCCTTGAGCCGGCAGGCGATCTCGTCCAGGGGGAAGCCGGCGGCGGCCGCCTTGTTCAGGTTGTCGAGGATCTGGGTCACGAGGCGCACGCGCGACACGGCCACGCCCTCGAAGGCGCCGGCCGCCAGGAAAGGCTCGGCCAGGCGGGCCATGTAGTACTGGGCGCCCTCGACGTTCAAGAAGCGCGGTCGCCGGCGGGGGGAGAACCCGGCCGCCTCGGCCACCAGTGGCCAGAAGAGGTCCAAAGTCCGCCGCGCCAGGCCGCCCACGGTGGCCACGTCGACCACGGCGCCGGGCGGGGCCGCCCCGCGCTGCAAGAAGTCATAATAGGGGGTGGCCAGGGTTCGCTGCGGAACCATGACCAGGATCTGCTCGGCCGGCACGCCCACGTGCAGCAGGTGTTCCAGCCGGCGCACGGCCAGGGTCGTCTTGCCCGCCCCCGGCGGGCCAGACACAAAGACGGTATGATTGCCGCCGTGGGGAGCGGCGACCAGGCTGTCCATGGTCCCTACTTCTAGCGGAGCCTCAGCTCCTGGAGTGGTCCTGTCGCTTGCCTCGCTTCAACGCTTCGATCTGCTGCCTGGCCGCTACCATGGGGGTGTTGCGATGGCAGAGCAGGATCGTCGGCAGCCGCCCGTCCGGGGCTTCGTAGGAACGGCAGACCTCGGGCACGGGGTTGTCCATCTGGTCTTCGGCCAAGAACTCGACCTCGTGGGCAGCCCACCAGCGGCGAATGCCCGACCGGGTCCACTCATCCTGGTCAAAGTAGAGCGCCCGCAGCCGCCAGCGGGACTCTCTCCCCGGCTTGCGGTCATAGGCGACGACCATTGCCTGGTCGGTCAGGCGATCCCGTTCCTGCGGTTTGCCCTCGCCCGGCAGCTCGATGGCAAACGTGTCTTCGTATTCGACGATTGGTGTTCTAGCTTTTTTGCTCATGTTTCTCTCGCCATTATTATAACATTTGTTGCGCCGGACTGCAAAAACTCGATGCTCTAGAAATTATGTTCCGGCAGGCAAGAGAAAGCCCCCGGCCCGGATAGGGCCGGGGGCGATGCCGCGCAGGGTGCAGCGCTCAGAAGCAGGTGGGCTGCCTCGCCTGTCGCTACGGCTGGTGGCCGTCCGACAGCGTCGTCATGAACAGGACGATGCCGGCTTCCTCGTCGCTCGTCAGGCCGAGGTTCCCGAGCTCGTCCGTGTTCACGGTCCAGGGAACCTCGGGCTCCGGCCAGGAGGGCTCCACATCGCGGGTGTTGTAGAAATGCGTAATCTCCTCCAACGACTTGAAGTAGCCGTTGTGGCCAAAAGCCTTCACGAACTCGGGATACGGGCGCAGGTCGACGTTGCGCAGGGACGGCACTTTGTGCTTGCCCATCTCTGCCGCGTAGACCTCCTCGGAGAAACCGGCGCCCTGGAGAAAGCCTCCGAGCCCGGGGTCGATCCAGTCCGCGCCGTCCGGATTGTACTTGAGCTGCATGGTGTAGAAGGGATTGGCCAGGTTCTTGGGCACGCCCAGGTTGTCGTAGGTAAAGTCGGTGAGCAGCGGATAGCCGGCCGGACCCTCGTCAAAGGTGTGGCACAGGGCGCACTTGCCCTTGTCCTCGTCGTTGAACAGGGCCAGGCCGTACACCTCTGCATCCGTGAGGCCGTAGCCGGTGTATGTCTCCCAGTTGTCAACATCGATGAGCGTAGCATCGAGTCTGGCTGCCTTGGCATTGTTCCAGAACAGGTCGAACTTGGAGCTGAAGGGGTTGACCTCCGCCGAGCGCTCGTAGGCGGCGATAGCCCGGGCGATGTGCTCGTAGGTCGTCGCCAGGCCCTTGCCGCAATCGAGGGAACCGGGGCCCCACACCGTTTCGAACAGGCCGGCATAAGCCGACTTGCGGACTGTGAGGCAGACATACTTGGCGTTGGGGTTGTTCTGCTCCAGGGGGTTCAGGAACGGTCCCTGGGCCTGCTCGGCCAGGGGGTCGCCCAGCGTCCAGCCGCTGGCCCGGCCGTCCCAGAACATGCCACCCACCCACACCTCATCGTCCTCGTCGTAGTAGAGGATCGGGCTATCGCCACCATAGGCGGCCGACGGCGGCTTGCGGTTGCCAAACCGGGTGTCTATCGCGCCGGGATAGACCGCGATCGTCTCATTGATCGCCGAATCCGGTCCGGTGTAGCCCACCTGTGGCGCGTGGCAGGCAGCACAGTCCTGGCCCGCCGGGCTGGAAAGATTGGTGTCGAACAGCAGGAACTTGCCCAGTTCCTCGATGGGCCTGAGGGTCTGTGCCTGGCTTCCGGTGGAAATGGCCATGCCGGCAAAGGCGAGAATGGTGACCAGCACGGCTAGAATCGATAAGGTGGGTTTCATCTTCATAGTTGTCGGTAGCCTCCTTTGCGTCTTTCTCCTTGCGAACAATCGGACTGCGGGATCGCCTGGGCAGCACCTCCTTTCTGCCGGGCTTGGCCCTGCCCGGCCATGGCCGGGACCCTTTCAGTCGCAGGCCCTCGGGCTGTGCGGCTCTGGTCCCTGGGTAAAGCATAGGATTGGCACCCAACCACCATCACGGACACGGCGGCGTGCGGTATGGTGCAGTACTTCCCGGTTGGGCAGCGACGATTGGGTGAATTCCGGGGCCGCGCGGCGGAGGGCGGCACGATGCACTTATGGCAGGCGCTGAGGAACCCTATCTCCTCGGCGGCCGGCGGGGAGCTGTGCAGGTGCCTTTTTCTCCACGGCGGCCCACGCCTGGCAAGAACCATCTGAACACTAGGATACCACGAGAGAGCCGGTTTGTCAAGAATTATGGACAATTGTGTGGTGGTAAAGTTGAAAGGTGTTCTATGAACCTCAACAGCATCACCGGCTGCTCGTGTTTCTCCGCGGGTCGGACTCCGGAGTGAGCGCACTGGCGTACGATGCCTGTTGCCTGTGGTGCCTTGGTTATCCTGAGCAAGCCTTGGAGCGCAGCCAGAAGGCAATGGGGCTGGCGCGGGAGTTTGATCACGCCTTCACCCTGGCCGATGTCCTGGGTTTTGGCGGGTGTCTCTTCAGCGCGATGCGTCGGGATGCGCCCTCACTCAAAGATGTTGCGGAGGAACTCATAGTTCTATCAAAGGGAATGGCTTCTCGTCCTTCGGAGGGACGGGAACCTGCTACGGGGGAGATGCACAGGCCATCCACATGCTCGAAATCAAGCATTGTGAGCGGAGGCTCCTCGCTGACCAGACGCACTCCCCGGATCGTAGCCCGGGACCAGCATCATGGCATAGCCGGTGCCGCAGTTGTGCAGCCCGGAATGGGATTTTGCCCTGGCTTCCTGACCAACGCTAGCCCGCCGCCACGCTACCAGTGATAGTCCCAGTCCTGCTGTGCAGCGGTGCCACAAGGTGCCACGAATGCCAGAGAACCGTTGGTGGTGGGATCGCCACTCAAGGTGAGGCAGCGATCACCAGAGACTACGTGACCGCTCCAATTCCATTTCTGGTTGAGCTGGGTATCGTAGCAAGGGAAGAACTGCACCCGTTGCCCGGGGGCCGGACCGCCCAATCCCGCGGTATAGTCGCTGTCCCACACGTCCTGCACGTCGAGGCACAGGCTGTCAGATGTGAAGCTGGGCACGCCGATAAGCCCGCCAGCACCCAGATAGAAATCTTTAACTCCGCTCGCCTCAATCCCGCGTCCACCGGTAGCGTTCTCTGTGCCGACAGTTGTGACCCCTGGGGCCGCCGCTTTTAAGATGAGTGGCAGGAAGATGCGGTAGGCGGCACAGGATGTGGCAAGGGCATCGCTGCCAGAATCCCCGTCCAGCGTTAGGCACAGGTTCCCCCTCGCCGAGACCAGGCGCACAAAGCCCGAGATCTGGCTCTGGTCGACCCGCCATAGCTGTGCCGTGGCACCTGTGCAGGGCTGCATCGTCAGTGCCCCTGCACCGCTGTCTGGGCGGGTCAAGCACAGGCCGCCGTACCCACGCACCAGGATGTGCTGAAACTGCCATTGTTGGTTTGCTCCCATTAGGCAGTCCCAGAGCTGCACCTCGGTTCCATTGGTCGTGTCCACGTCCAGGCAGCGCGGTTCGTGGCTGGGATCCGACGGCGACTGGATATAGAGGGCTTTGTCAGCGGGATCATAGTGCCACTCCTGATCGTCGTAGGCTTCGTCGCAAGCCCAGCCGAAGACATTCTCGCCGTTGCCCGCGGCGGCGTGAGAGCTGAGGCATAGCGAACCGGGCAGCGATAGCAGGGTACCAGGCAAGTGCCGTTCATAGGCACGTTGGATGCCTGCTACGTCTCTGGGGCTAATGAAATTGGGTCCACCAGAACAGTAGGCCATGACCGAATCGCGGTCGGGAGCCCCCCACCGTTTCTCTGTGGGGATGGGCCACCAGGGCCAGGATACCGGCCATGTTTGGGGTGGGCAACCGGTGATGTTGGTCGGCCAATCGCCCCGTTCTTCCTCGTGGTAGAGGCCCAGCACATGCCCGAACTCGTGGATGGCCAGGTATTCGATGCATGCCTGGCTGCCGCAATGCAAGTTGAGCAGCACACCAGACTTCTGATAGTCGCCATAAGAGCCGTGTGCCGGATTTTGGCTGGCACCACTGTACGTGACTTGGATCTTGACATTTTCGTCCGCCGTGCCCGGCCGCCTGGGGCCGAGCGTGTAGGGAGGCGTTGCCGCATTGGCTTCATCTTGACACGGCTCCCAACCCACGAAAACGACCCGTGCCTGCCGCTCCCAGGTGTGCTTCAGAGCCAACCGCACCCATTCGCGGCGCTGCGCGCCGGTCGACTGATCCGGTTCCAACGGCAGTGGCTCAGCATCGCCTGGATTCTCCCAGCACACCACCAGCTTCACCGGCTCACTCTGCCAGACCGTCCACATTAGCCCCTCGCCGCCCATAAGCGCACCAACCATGGGTGGCGAAACCAATAAGACGAGAACCGCGGCCAAGATCGTACCGCGCGCTCGCCACTTACGGCCTGGCGCCGGCGAGTCTACGTCTTTGGCCAACGCCAAACCAACAACCACATGCTCTTTGCCCATCGCTCCTTACCCTCCCCGGATGATTGTGTTGGCGCACTATCCTGGGCCGAACGCCCAGCATGACTTGAGCCGAGCGCTTTCAGGAAGCGTCGACGGAACCAACATTCGAGATCGACGGTGCAAACCCGGCCTGATGCGGCGGGCTAGTAACCTTGATGGGCGAACAAAGCTTGGCACATTAACGGGAGCGGAGGCAGGTGTCTGGAATGCTGGATTAGAGGTTGTAGCCCCGCAGAGTGGCGCGGAGTATACCACATTCACCAGCACACGTCAAATCGGACTTGCCGGACACGACTGATTCTCAGCGGTGCTGTGATCACACGCAGATAGCGGGGCCGGAAATGCGACCACTCGTGACGCGAGCGATGCCCCGCAGCATTCGCGCAGGGTCTGCCCACCGGCGACGACAAACTGGCCGGCATGAAGGCGGCCAGCTGACGAGAGAGCCGGTTTGCCAAGAATTATGGACAATCCCGGCCGGCGTGGCGGCGGTAACGGAATAGGCCAGGAGTCGACGAATGCACCGCGCCGCCCATGGCCGGGCAGCCCTGGGCGATCAGGCCGCAGGCGCGATGGAGGGCCGGGGCGATGCGGCCCCGTTTGTCACTCGCGGGGGACGAGGTCGAGGCCGACGAGCACCCGCTCTGTGTCGGACAGATCGCCGATCAGGCGGCGGAGGGGCAGTGGCAGCTTCTTGATCAGGGTTGGCGCGGCAATGATCTGCTCCCCCCGCGCCAAAGCCGGCTGCTTGTAGAGGTCGATCACCTGCAGGTCATAGCTCCCTTCGAGGTGCTCTTCGCAGACCTGGGCAATGTTGGCGATCGCCCGGTTGGACTGAAGGGTGCTCCCGGCGACGTAGAGACGGAGGACATAGTGTTCCCTGGGCGGATCGCCCGTCTCCGCTGGGGCCTCAATGGACACGTCACGTTCTGAAGTCATGGCTGAACCTTCTCCTTGCCGCCGGTGAGCTATTGGTCGGCCTGCCGGCTGCGGGCCATCTCGTCGCGGTCTCGCGCCATCCGCGCGCGACGCTGCTGCAGTTCGGAAATGACCCCTTCCGCCTCCGCTTCGTCCGCCGCCAGTTGCGCCTGGAGGGCCGAGATCTGGGCTGCCATCATCTTGCGCTTGCCCTCCAGCGCCAGCTGCCGCCGTTCGACCTCGTCCTGCAGCCCCAACATCTCTGCGTTGTCCTGCGCCTCCTGTGCCAGACGTGCCGAGCCGGTCAACACGCCCGCCGGGCCCACATACACGTCCAACAGCTCGACGCCATGACCGGTCAGTTGGAACTCGCGTATTTGGTTCGAGTGCGCCATCCCGCGCGACTTCAGGATATAGAGGCCACGGTTCCGCTCGCCGCCGATTTCGATCTCTTTCAACAGGATCCAGGTGTCCATCACGGATGAGATGCCGACCTCGGACTGCTCGGGTGGGCGCCCGCCGGGAGTCAGGCTGGTAAACAGCCCGCTGATCTGGCCGGCCTTGAGAGTATCCACCAGGCGCATGAGCATGGACTTGATGTCGGTTTCCTTGCCGATTGCTTCAAAAGCGGTCACCGGGTCGAAAATGACCACGGCCGGGCGAAACGAATCGATGGCTTGCTGCATGGCGGCCAGGTGCACTTCGAGGCCGTAGACCGTGGGGCGGGCGGAGGAAAACTGCAGCAGTCCCTGGCGTACCCACGGCTCCAGGTCGAGGCCGATGGAGCGCATGTTGCGCATGATCTGCCCAGGGGATTCCTCAAAAGAGAAGTAGAGCACCCGCTCGCCGCCGCGGCAGGTGGCGAAAGCCAGGTGTGCGGCCAGACTGGTCTTCCCTGTGCCTGCCGTACCGGAGATGAGGACGCTGCTGCCGCGGTAGTAGCCGTAGCCGCCCAACATCGCATCCAGGCGAGAGATGCCGGTCGAGATCCGCTCGTCGGAAGCGACGTGCTGCAGCGACAGCGACGTGACCGGCACGATGGAAAGGCCCCGGTCCCCGACCAAGAACGGGTATTCGTTCGTGCCATGCCGCGAGCCGCGATACTTGACGATCCTCAGCCGCCGCGTCGCCACCAGGTCGACCACCCGATGATCCAGGAGAATCACGCAGTCAGAGATGTACTCTTCCAAGCCCTGTCGGGTGAGGCTCGTGGTGCCGCGCTCTCCGGTAATGACGGCCGTCGCGCCGCGCTCTTTGAGCCAGTCAAACAGGCGGCGCAGCTCGCTGCGCAGAATCACAGCGTTCAACAGCCCCGCAAACAGGGCTTCGATGCTGTCGAGCACAACCCGCCTGGCGCCGATTTCGTCCATCTGGTAACCGAGGCGGACAAACAGCCCTTCTAGGTCGTACTCGCCGGCTTCCTGGAACTCGGCCGGGTTGATGTGCACGTGGTCGACGATGACCCTGCCTCGAGCCACCAGGTCGCTGAGGTCGAAGCCAAGCGAGGCAACGTTTCGCGCGAGCTCGTCGGCGGTCTCTTCGAACGACATAAAGACGCCGGGCTCGTCGTACTGCGCAGCGCCCCGCACGAGGAACTCCATGGCCATGAGCGTTTTGCCGCTGCCCGCATCGCCAACCAGGAGGGTTGGGCGACCCCTCGGCAGACCACCACCGGTGATCTCGTCAAGCCCGTGGATACCGGTCAGCGCCTTCTCGAGTGGGCGCAGCTTCGAGCCTTCTATCGCCGTTGTAACCAGATCGCTTGCCATGGTTCCTCCTGCTTCGGCACAGCCACCGTTGGCGCGAGGGACTCCGGGCTCCT
>JBFYTF010000330.1:0-2768 GCA_041300865.1 Anaerolineae bacterium | reverse complement strand
CCGGCAGAGGAGGTTTCGCTCCGCGGGGAAAGTGCGTCGGAGCGTTCGCGATCGCTGACCCCCGGCGATGTGGATAGGCTCCTGGCAGCCGTGGAACGGAGCCAGTCTCAGCGGGCAGTCCGGGATTGGGCCGTCGTCCAGCTCTTGCTCAAAGCAGGGCTCAAGCTCGGTGAGCTGACCGAGTTGCGGCTGGAAGATGTCATCCTGGAAGCCGAGCAGCCACACCTGGAGGTCCGGGGGCTTAACGGCGACCTGAGCCGGACGATACCGCTGGACAAAGAAGCGTACGCTGCCGTGAGCAAGTACCTTGATATTCGAGAAGCGGCCCCGGGCGTGGAGAGCCTGTGTGTCAACCGCGATGGCAATCCGCTGTCAACGCGATCGGTGCAGCGGCTGCTCCATCATTACGCCCAAGCAGCTGGCCTGGAGGGCTTGACCACCCAGGCACTGCGCTATCTGTACGCCCGAGAGGTTTATGAGCAAAGCGGCGACTTGAAGACAGTCGCCTCGCACCTGGGGCATCGCCACCTGGCGACCACCATCCGCTATCTGCGTCCTAGTGTACCGGGTTCGCCAGAGATCTAGCAGAGCGGACTCCCCCTGACCAGTGGTTACCTGGGTAGTTCCAACTGTGGTATGCGTGGCTGCGCGCGGCATTGGTTGCCAGCCTGCCAATGAGGAGCTGTAGGAGGAAAGAAATTGAGCCTGAAGGATTTCAAGGCCCTACGGATTAGTCTTGCCTCGCCGGAGGAGATCCTCTCCTGGTCTTACGGCGAGGTTACCAAACCGGAGACGATCAACTATCGCCGCCTTCGTCCGGAGCGCGACGGCCTCTTTTGCGAGGCCATCTTTGGACCGACGAGGGACTGGCAGTGTGCGTGTGGCAAATACAAACATATCCGGTTCCGGGGAGTCACCTGCGAGCGCTGTGGCGTCGAGGTGACCCGCTCCTCGGTCCGGCGCGAGCGCATGGGCCATATCAAGTTGGCAGCACCCGTGGCCCACATCTGGTATACCCGCCGCGTGCCCAGTTACCTGGGCCTGCTGCTGGACGTCTCGCGGCGGAATATGGACCGCGTCCTTTACTTTGCCCAATATGTCATCACCTACGTCGATGAGGATGGCCGGACGAAGGCGCTGCGCCGCCTCGACGACGAGCTGCTGCGGGAACGAACGCGCATCGAGCGCGGGACCCAAGAAAAAATCGCCGAGATCGATACCCGGCTGCAAGAGGCCCTGGACAACCTGCAGCGGCGGCGAAAGCAGCGTGAAGAGGAGCTGGAAGACAAGGGCAGCACCCTGACCGACGCCGTGACCAACGAGGTGCGGTCGATGCAGTCACGGCTGGAATCTCTCGTCGGCCAGAAGGCGAGCGAGGACATTCGCGTCAGCTTCCACGAAACGCCTATCGTCGTCGCCGGCGAGACGGTAGAGCGATCGCACCTATCGCGCCCGCAGGAGCTGGCGGCCGCCCGCTTGGACCAGATCAAGGACGAAATCCGGGGGGAAATGGAGGACATTGCCCTTCTGATCTCGGCCGAAGGTGACCAGCTGAGCTACGAGGCCGGCCAGGCAGGCGAAATCCTGAAAGAGCGGCTGAACCAGCAGCTGGCCGACCTGGAAGCCGAAGCGGACGACAAGAAAGAGGACCTGCGGGCCCTGCGCCAGATGACGTTCCTCACCGAGAGCCGGTTCCACGAGCTCACCGATCGCTGGGGGCACGTTTTCGAGGCCAAGATGGGGGCCGAGGCCTTTCTGGACATTTGTAAGCAGATCGATCTCGACGCCCTGGGCAAAGAGCTGCGCTCGACGATGCGCACCACGCGCTCCAAGCAGCTCAAGAAAAAGGCTACCAAGCGGCTGCAGGTAGTGGAAGCGCTGCGCAGGAGCAACAACCGGCCGGAGTGGATGATCCTGACCATGTTGCCAGTCATTCCGCCCGAGCTGCGGCCCATGATCCAGCTTGACGGCGGTCGTTTCGCGACGTCGGATCTCAACGACCTGTACCGGCGTGTGGTAAACCGCAACAACCGCCTCAAGCGGCTGCTGGACCTTGGCGCCCCCGACGTCATCGTGCGCAACGAGAAGCGCATGCTGCAGGAGGCGGTGGACTCGCTGATCGACAACAGCCGGCGAGGCAAGGCCGTTTCGGCGCGGGGACGCCGGCCGCTCAAGTCGCTGTCGGACTATCTCAAGGGCAAGCAGGGCCGCTTCCGCCGTAACCTGCTGGGCAAGCGCGTTGACTACTCCGGGCGCTCGGTTATCGTCATCGGCCCCGAGCTGGAGCTGCACCAATGCGGCCTGCCCAAGAGCATGGCCCTGGAACTGTTCCAGCCGTTCGTCATCAACCGCCTGGTGGATTACAACTATGCCATCAACGTCAAGGGCGCCAAACGGATCATCGAGCAGCAGCGGCCCGAGGTCTGGGAGGTGCTGGAGGAGGTGATCCAGGAGCGGCCGGTGTTGCTCAACCGTGCCCCCACCCTGCACCGTCTCGGCATTCAGGCTTTCGAGCCCACCCTCGTGGACGGCGAAGCGATCCAGATCCACCCCCTGGTCTGTGCGGCGTTTAATGCGGACTTTGACGGCGACCAGATGGCCGTCCATGTCCCCCTGTCTGAGAGGGCCGTGACTGAGGCCCGTGAGCTGATGCTCGCCAGCCGGAACCTGCTCAAGCCCGCCAGCGGCGAGCCAATCGTCGGACCGGCCAAGGACATGGTCCTGGGCTGCTTCTACATGACCATGGACCGCAAGGTGTCCCCCGAGGT
>JBFYTF010000044.1:0-3838 GCA_041300865.1 Anaerolineae bacterium | reverse complement strand
AAGGCATACAATTGGCTTGGGCATGGCTCAACCTCGGGATTTGGTTTTGGCGAACCCTATTATCCCTGATTGGGCCGTGCCCGTCTATTTCAAGTCCTGTTAAAGTGCAAGGATAGTGAAGCTGTAAGAGATTACGGCAAAGGGACACGAAAGGCAAACAGCCCAAGTAGTGCGCCTGGACAGGCTTCGATTCTACGTCCGATTCGCATGGCGCTTTGTCGCGTTGGGGCGTCCGGAACCGCTCATCTACGGCATTGCCGTAACGGACCGCTGCAACCTGGGATGCCGCGGTTGTCACGTCTCCAATACCGGACGCCCCGACATGACTTGGGCCTCGCGGTGGGCGACGACGAGGCCATCAACCTCACGGAGCCGGGAGCGTTCTGGCTTCACCTCGTGCAAAACCACTTCGCACTGGTCTACGTGAACACGCTGTGGACCGAAGCTCGCCGACAGCCGTGGCCCAAGAGAGTCGCCATTTGAGCAACTGCCACCGACTGCAACAGCACGTTGGCATCCCCGCACGTGAGCCGGTGGACGCGGCAGACCAGCCAGCCTCAAGGCCGGCGAAGCAAGCCAGGAGCCACAAAACCAAGATTAATACAATCTTAACTTGACAATCAACCGCGCCGGCTGTACCATATTGAGAGGCGAGGGCCACAAGAACAGGGGTCAATTCAACCCCTGCTCACGCTCACACCTTGGTAGGCGGCGTGAGCGCCTGATCCCCGCTAAGAAAAGAGGGAATAGTGTCAGTCCAATTCAAGATTTCACAGGTCATCGATCGGCCATTGGCCAAGGTGTTCCACTTTGTTGCCGATGAGCACGTCCGCAACCATCCCCGTTGGGACCCGGACATGGAACTGGAGCAGATCACTGAGGGACCCATCGGGGTTGGGACAGTGATCCGCAGGCGTAACAGCCGCTATGGTACGCCCGTCGAGGGGACAATGGAAGTGGTCGAGTTCGAACCCAATCGGGCGTTTGCTGTGGTAATCCACGATGGTCCCATGGAGATCCGTGGGCGGACTATGTTCGAGGCTGTTGGTGACAACCAAACGGCCATGACCACCGTCGTCGAGTTACCTGGCGCGGACGAATCCCTGGACAGGACCTTTCTCAATAGCCGGTTGGAGCGGAGCGCTCGCAACCAGAAGCAGCTCATGGAGTCCGAGCTGTAGAACCCTCGACGACGGTGGGTGCCCGTCGTCATTCACGCTGCCTGGTTGAGACGTCGACCTCTCGGCTTCAGGTGGACGGGCCTGGATAAGCCGTGCCAGGTCTTCAGCCGCAATCCACGCGAGATAGGGAGTACGGATGGCAGACCCAGTCGTGTTCATCAGCCGCAACCGAATCAAGAGCGGCATGCTCGAGGAGTTCGAGAGGCACTACCGTGCCAGTGTCCCACCGATCGAGGCCGGAAAGCCCGGCACGCTTGTCCAGGTCGCCTACGTCGACGAGGCGGCAGCAGAGGTGACCATTGTGCGGATCTTTCCGGATGCGGAGGCGCTGGACAGCCAGCTACAGGGAGCTAGTGACCGGTCAAAAGCGACGTACCAGTACATCGAGCCTGCGAGCGTGGAGATCTATGGCACGCCTAGCGACACTACCGTAGACACGATGAAAAGGATCGCAGGCTTGGGAATCGATGTGACCGTCTTTCCCAAGTTCATTGGCGGCTTTGTCCGTCCAAAGGCGGGATAAGCCCCGCCTGCCTCAACGGGTGACGGACGATGTTCAATCTACATCCATTTTGAGGTAAAGACCGTGCCAGACCGAGTGATAGCGCGAAGACTCTACCCGTGATATACAACCGTTCAATGCCAGCCGGCACCGTCATACCCGAGCTTGTCTACAGGGACGTGGGTGAGGCCGTTGCCTGGCTGTGCAACACGTTCGGCTTTCAAGAACGGCTGCGCATTGGCGACCACCGGTCCCAGCTTGTCTTTGGCGACGGGTCGGTCATCGTCGTCGCTCGCGGGGGAAGGCCAGGAGCGGGCGCATCGGGCACGGCGCCTCCGCAGCGCCCGGACCGCGAGGTCACGCATGGGGTGATGGTGCGGGTTGCAGATGTAGACGGGCACTACGAGCGTGCCAAGGCGTCCGGTGCCCGCATTCTGCATCTGCCCGAAACCTATCCGTACGGGGAACGCCAGTACACTGCTGAAGACATCGGAGGGCACCGCTGGACGTTCAGCCAAACAGTGGCCGATGTGGCCCCGGAGGAGTGGGGTGGGCGGCCGGCCGGCCCTTCTTGATCCCAATACCAGCGTCCCCGACTCCGAATCGAACAGGCGTGAGGATGTGCGCACAAGCGGAAAAGTGCAGGCCGGCATGATAAGAGCGGAGGAAGACATGAGAAGACTCATTCTGTGGAACCTCGTAACGCTGGAGGGCTTCTTTGAAGGGCCCAAAAGCTGGGACATCGACTGGCATGAGACTGTCTGGGGCGAAGAGTTGGAGCAACTGTCACTTGACCAGCTCAAGTCCGCAGACATGCTCCTGTTCGGCCGCGTGACCTACGAGGGCATGGCCGCCCACTGGCCGTCGGCGACGGGTGAGGTTGCCGATCTGATGAACAGCATTGCCAAAGTCGTCTTCTCCAGGACGCTGGAAAGAGCCGAGTGGCGCAACACGCTGCTCGTGAATGAGAACGCCGAAGAAAAGGTTGCGGAGCTGAAGCAGCAACCAGGCAAGGACATGTACATCTTTGGGAGTGCCAACCTGGCCTCGACGCTCATGCAACACGGGCTGATCGATGAATACCGTCTCGCCGTCGCGCCCCTAGTTCTCGGCGGAGGAAGCCCACTGTTCAAGCCGAGCCAGGACAGCACAAAGTTCAGGCTGCTGGAGGCAAGGCCTTTGAAGTCAGGTGCGGTGATCCTGCGGTACGAGCCTGAACGATGACGCTGATCGCAGTCCCCTTGCTTTCCGACAACGGGCGCCTCACCTGAGTCCGGTTCCGGGCCGCCGGGCAGCAGAGCCGCACAGGCTCAACCCGGCTACGAGGTGGGGAGGATATTCCAAGAGGGAGTCGCGATGAGAAAGGTCGCAGTACTTGAGCACCTCACGCTCGACGGCGTGATGCAGGCGCCCGGTAGGCCGGATGAGGACTGGCGTGGCGGCTTTCAGCACGGGGGCTGGGCCGTGCGCAACAACGATCCGGTCATGGGCGCGGTGCTGGGCGAAGGGATGGCCAAAGGCGCGGACCTGCTTCTCGGGCGACGCACGTACGAGGATTTTGCAGCATTCTGGCCAAAGCAGGAGGACAACCCCTTCACGACTGTGCTGAACAACTCGCAAAAGTACGTAGCATCCAGGACGCTGGAGGAGCCGCTGTCGTGGATCAACTCGACGCTCCTAAAGGGCGATGTCGCCGAGGCGGTTGCCAGGCTCAAGGAGACGCAGGGAAAAGACCTCCTGGTCATGGGCAGTGGGGTGCTGGTCCAGTCGCTGATGGCACACAACCTGGTCGACGAGTACGTGCTCATGATCCACCCCTTGGTCCTGGGAACAGGGCGCCGGCTCTTTGTTGACGGCGGAGCATTCGCGGGCTTGCGGCTCCTCGATTCGAAGACGACAACGACCGGCGTTGTGATTGCGACCTACCGGCCGGCGGATCTCGCGGGGGCAGTCCACGTACGCCGCTTCAGCGCAGGGTAACCCCGGATGGAGATGAAAAAGCGACTTCACGGGCAACACCCGGCTATGGGCTTTGGCCAGCAATTCTAAATTTGGAAATGTGGTATAATTGGAGCCGCCAGGGGGAGGAAGGGGCCATACTAGAGATGTAGGAGTGCGGCCCATGACCGAGCCAGTGAAGTTCAAGGAGATGTTA
>JBFYTF010000004.1:0-6785 GCA_041300865.1 Anaerolineae bacterium | reverse complement strand
ATCGACCGGTCCGTCGAGCGCCTCTTCGCCGCCCGATTCCGCCTGGGCATGTTCGATCCTCCGGAGCAGGTGCCCTATGCCCAAATTCCCTACGAGGTAGTCGATTCGCCGCGGCACCGGGCGCTGGCGCTTCAGGCCGCCCGAGAGACCCTCGTCCTTCTCAAGAACGAGGGTAAGCTTTTGCCTTTGCCCGGGAACCTGCGCGCCATCGCCGTCATCGGCCCTAACGCCGACTCGCCGGACGTGCTTCTCGGCAACTATAATGGAACGCCGGCGACGACGACCACGCCCCTGGCTGGGATCCGGCAGAAGGCCCTGCCTTCCACGCGCGTGTATTACGCACCGGGCTGCACCCTGGCAGAGGGCGTCGTTCCACTGCAGCCCATCCCCGCTGCCTGCCTGCGCCCCGCCGGCGGGAGCAGGGCCGGGCTGATGGCGCATTACTACGCCAACACTGAGCTTGAGGGGGAGCCGGCCTTGGCCCGCATCGACCGCCTCGTGGATTTCGCATGGAAGGACACGTCGCCCCTTACCGGACGCTGGGGAGATCCATTCTCCGCGCGCTGGACCGGCAGCCTCATCCCACCGCAAAGCGGCACCTATCGCCTTGGTGTCTACGGTCACAGCGGTTACAGGCTCTACCTCGACGGTGAGATTCTCGTCGAGGACGGATCCATTCACCATCCGGTCCTCGCTAGTGCAGAAGTGCAGTTGGAAGCCAGGCGGCTGTACCGGCTCTGCCTGGAGCACGTAAGCTGTGGGCTCGACCCGCAGGTGCAACTCCTGTGGGCACCACCACTGCCAGATCTCGCAGCCCAGGCGTTGGAGGTAGCAGGTAGGGCCGATGCCATCGTCGCCGTAATGGGCCTATCGCCCCGGTTGGAAGGGGAAGAGCTACCGATCAAGCTCGAGGGCTTTGCCGGCGGCGATCGGACCGATATTGCCCTACCGGAGCCCCAGGAGAGGCTGCTGCAGCAGCTGGCGGCCCTGGGCAAGCCTCTGGTGCTGGTCCTGCTCAACGGCAGTGCTCTCGCCGTCAGCTGGGCTGCCGAGCACGTGCCGGCTATCGTCGAGGCGTGGTATCCAGGCCAGGCCGGCGGTGAAGCGCTGGCCGAAGTTCTGTTCGGTGAGTACAACCCCGGCGGGCGCTTGCCGGTCACCTTCTATCATTCCCTCGACGATCTGCCGCCGTTCGAAGACTATCGTATGGAGGGCCGTACCTACCGCTTCTTCGACGGTCAGCCGCTGTTTCCCTTTGGCTATGGCCTGAGCTACACCGAGTTCCGGTTGGAGAACCTGCGGATTGCCCCGGTAGATGTGCCACTCGGCGGGCAGGCAACCGTCAGCGTGGATGTGACCAACATCGGCGACCGGTCGGGCGACGAGGTAGTGCAGCTATACGTGCGCCACGCCGGCGCCGCCGCTCCGAGCCCCATCCAGGAGTTGAAGGGTTTTTCGCGGACGACGCTGCAGCCCGGAGAGCGCAGGACGGTGAGCCTGGTCCTGAAGGCCGGGCAGCTTGGCATGTACGATGAGGGCGGGCAATACGTCGTCCAGCCGGGAAGCGTCGAGGTGTTGGTCGGCAGCTCGTCCGCCGACCTGCCCCTCGCGGGCCGCCTGCAGATAGTGGACCAGGGAGCACACTGACAGGGCCGCTCACCGGGCGGCAACGGCAGCAAGGCAAGCTTGCAGCCGGGATCGAGGTGCGATCAACACGCTGACAGGAGAAAGGACCATGGCGGAGCAGTACCAACCCAGACCCGAGCACAAGTTCACGTTTGGACTCTGGACCGTGAACAACCCCGGCGCCGATGCCTTCGGTGAGGCCACACGCCACAGGTTGTCGCCGGCCGACGTCGTGTACCTGCTGGCTGAGGTGGGTGCCTATGGGGTCAACTTCCACGACAACGACCTCATCCCCCTCGATGCCTCGCCGGCCGAGCGTGAAGCGATCTTGAAAGCTTTCAAGAAGGCGCTGACCGACACCGGCCTGGTCGTGCCCATGGCCACCACCAACCTCTTTGCCGACCCTGTTTTCAAGGACGGCGCCTTTACGGCCAACGACCCGAGGGTGCGGGCATACGCCCTGCAAAAGACGATGCTTGCCATCGACCTGGGCGTCGAGTTGGGCGCCAAGACTTACGTCTTCTGGGGCGGCCGGGAGGGGATCGACACCGACGCTGCCAAGGATCCTGTCGAGGCCATCAAGCGCTTTCGTGAGGCGCTCGACTTCTTGTGCGAGTACGTCCTTGACCAGGGTTGGGACCTCAAGTTCGCCCTCGAGGCCAAGCCCAACGAGCCACGTGGCGACCTCTACTTTCCCACCACCGGCGCTTATCTGGGCTTCATCCAGACGCTGGCCCACCCGGGCATGGTCGGCGTCAACCCCGAGGTAGCCCACGAGCACATGGTTGGCCTGAACTTTATGCACGCGGTGGCCCAGGCCTGGGAAGCGGGCAAGCTCTTCCACATCGACCTCAACGACCAGAACTATGCGCGCTTTGATCAGGATTGGCGCTTTGGAGCGCAGAACCTGAAACAGGCTTTTTTCCTGGTCAAGTTCCTGGAAGACGTGGGCTACCAGGGCAGCAGGCACTTTGATGCCCATGCCTTCCGCACAGAGGACATGGAGGGGGTGAAGGACTTTGCCCGGGGATGCATGCGAACTTATCTCATTCTAAAAGAGAAGGCAGAGCGGTTCGCTGTCGACGCCGAAATACAGGGCCTGCTGGCCAAGATCCGCTCAGACGATGGCTCGATGGACGAATTCAAGGGTGAGTACAGGGCCGCGAAGGCCGCCGCCCTCAAAGCACACGCCTTCGACCGGGTGGCCCTTGGTGAGCGGGGCATGCGGTATGAGAAGCTGGACCAACTGGTCAACGAGCTGCTGTTGGGGGTGCGCTGAAATGACATTCTTCCTGGGCATTGACACCTCGACCACCGCCACCAAAGCCCTGCTTATGGACACCGGTGGCAAGGTCGTCGCCGTGGCCTCCTCCGAGTACACCTACGAAACACCCCGGCCGCTGTGGGCCGAGCAGGACCCGCAGCTCTGGTGGCAGGCGACCATTGCCAGCGTGCGCCAGGTGCTGGATCTAGGCGGCGTGGCTCCCGCGCAGGTCCAGAGTGTGGGGCTCACCGGCCAGATGCATGGCCTGGTGCTCCTCGACGAGGCCCAGGTCCTGCGCCCCGCGATTCTGTGGAACGACCAGCGCACGGCGGCCGAGTGTGACGAGATCCGCGCCGCTGTCGGCAGAGAGCGCTTGATCCAGATTACCGGCAACGATGCCTTGGCCGGCTTCACAGCGCCCAAGATACTCTGGGTCAAGAAGCACGAGCCGCAACTGTTTGCCCGAGCGCGCCACATCCTGCTCCCTAAAGATTACGTGCGCCTCCACCTCACGGGCGAGTACGCCACGGACAAGGCCGACGGTGCGGGTACTCTGCTGTTTGACCTCCGCCGGCGCGACTGGTCGGCTGAAGTTGTGGCAGCCCTGGGCATTGATCCCACCTGGCTGCCACCAACCTTCGAGGGCCCTGCCGTGACCGGCTACCTCACCCGCGGGGCGGCGGAGGCCACCGGCCTGCGGGCAGGGACGCCGGTGGTCGGTGGTGGCGGGGACCAAGCCGCCGGGGCAGTGGGCACAGGTGCCGTCATCGAAGGAGTGGTCTCCCTTAGCCTGGGTACCTCGGGAGTAGTCTTTGCCGCCGTCGACCGGCCACTAATCGAGCCGCAGGGGAAGCTGCATGCCTTCTGTCACGCCGTCGAGGGCAAGTGGCACCTCATGGGCGTCATGCTCTCGGCGGCCGGCAGCCTGCGTTGGTTCCGCGACACGCTCGCGCCCGGCGTCGACTTTGACGCGCTCTTGGCCCCGGCCGCGGGCGTGGCTCCCGGCAGTGAGGGCCTCCTCTACCTGCCTTACCTGACCGGCGAGCGTACCCCACACCCCGATCCGCTGGCGCGCGGGGCGTTCGTCGGCCTTACCGTGCGCCATACACGGGCACACCTGACCCGGGCCCTGCTCGAAGGGGTGGCCTTTGGCCTGCGCGACAGCTTTGAGCTCATGAAGGCTGCGGGGCTAGGCAGCATCCACCAGGTGCGCATCACGGGCGGTGGGGCCAAGAGCGCCCTGTGGCGGCAGATCATGGCCGATATCCTGGGTGCCGAACTGGTGACGGTCAACACCAGCGAGGGCGCTGCATACGGCGCGGCGCTCCTGGCCGCGACTGGCACGGGCGCTTTTGCGAGCGTAGAGGCGGCCTGCGCGGCGACGGTCCATCCCACCGCCAGCACCTCGCCCAGCCCGGCAAGCGACGCCTACGGCGAGCTATATCCCCTCTATCGAGACCTGTACCCGGCGCTGCGGCCGGCATTTCAGGCCATCGCTCGTTCCGTGGCCTAGCGACTGGTCCCTGTGGGGGCAGAACGCGCTTCCCGGCGATGAAGGAGGTAGGGAAAATGCAAGGTGAGTGGACCGCTCCGGTGGAAGAAACGCTCGACCCAGAAAGCTGGGAATCGATGAGAGCGCTTGGTCATCGCATGGTTGATGACATGGTCCACTATCTGCGAACCGTCCGCGACCGCCCCGCCTGGCAGCATGCACCCGACGAAGTCAAGTCCCATTTCACCGCGCCCGTGCCCCTGGAACCCACACCCGCCGAGGATATCTATGAGGAATTCAGGGAATACGTTCTGCCCTACCCCGTCGGCAACATTCACCCGCGATTCTGGGGCTGGGTCTTTGGGACAGGGACGATCCTTGGCGCCTTTGCCGAGCTGCTGGCGGCGACGATGAACGTCGGCGCCAGCGGTGGCCTGGCGTACCACAGCGCCAGCTATGTCGAGAAGCAGGTGCTCGATTGGCTAAAGGCGGTCATGGGCTTCCCGGCGACGACCGGCGGGCTGCTTACCAGCGGCTGTTCGGCCGCCAACTTGATCGGGCTCGGCGTCGCGCGCAGCGTTGTGGCCGGCTACGATCCTTCGCAGGACGCCCTCCAGGCCGGCCTACGGAAGATGGTGGTCTATGCCTCTGAGGAGGTGCACAGCTCGGTGAGTAAGGCCGTGCAGTTGCTGGGGCTCGGGGCGAACGCGCTCCACCTCGTGCCCGTCAACGACTACTATCAGATCGATCTGGAGGCTCTCCAGGCGGCCATCGACGCGGACCGCCGCGCCGGCTACCGGCCCATCTGCGTCGTGGGTGCGGCCGGAACGACGAACACGGGCGCCGTGGACAACCTCGAGCGCCTGGCCGACCTCTGCCAACAGGAAGGCCTATGGTTCCACGTCGACGGTGCCTTTGGCGCCTGGGCCGTCCTGGCGCCGAGGGTGCGCCAGCTCGTGGCCGGCATGGAGCGTGCGAACTCGCTGGCCTTTGACCTTCACAAATGGATGTACATGCCCTACGATATTGGCTGCGTTCTGGTGACAAATGAGGACCAGCTCGCCAGCGCCTTTGCCGTGAACCCGGCCTATCTTGCCCATGGAGAGGGTGACCTGGGCCTGACGGGCTCCGACCTGCCCTGGTTTGGCAGTTACGGGCTGGAGCTGTCTCGCGGATTCAGGGGACTCAAAGCTTGGATGTCGCTGAAAGAACACGGCCTGCTGAAGTATGGCCGCCTGATCCAGCAGAACATCGATCAAGCCGGCTACCTGGCCGGCTTGGTGAAAGCGGCACCGGAGCTGGAGCTTGCGGCCCCGGTGGCGCTGAACGTGGTCTGCTTCCGCTTCCTGGCTCCCGGGCTCGGGGACGGCGACCTCGACAGCCTGAACAAGCAGATCGAAGTGCAGCTCCAGGAGCAAGGCATCGCCGTTCTCTCCGGCACGATACTCCGCGGCCGCTACGTGCTGCACGTCGCACACTGCAACCACCGCACCCGCCTGCGTGACCTTGAGGCCCTGACCGAGGAGACGATCCGGATTGGGAAGCAGCTGTCCCAGTCCGCGGCACCTGGCATTTCGCCGTAGCCAGGGCCTACCTCTGTTCCCACCAGCTCTGGCGCGCCCGCGGGTCCATGAACGTGCCCGTGTCGCGGATGGCGACGCCGATCTCGCCGCCTCGGGCCCGGCCGATCGGCTGGCCGCCGCGCAGCGCCGGCAGCCGGCCTCGCCCGGCGCTGTTCCATTGGCGGTAGAGGGCCAGGAGGCTGGGCTCGACACAGACGTTCTCGACGTGGATGGTATAGCCCCGCACGACATTGTCCTCCCGGGTATACTTGAGGGTGATCCGCTCCTCGGTAGCGTACAGCACCAGCGCTTCGTAGCCACTGCCAATGTCGTATCCCGAGTCGGGCAGACGCAGCACCTCGCCGGGGGTCACGCCCATGCCGACCAATGTCACGTCGGGATAGGCCAGGAGATCGCTCCGGCAGTTGCAGTCCCAGTCCCAGTCATAGACCTGGTAGACCATAGCCAAAGGCGGCACGTGGGGGTCAACAAACAGCGTCGCAAGCTGAGGTGCTTTGGAGTCATCCGGCCCGTCATAGTCCACCAGCCCGCGGTACGCGTCGGTGACCCGGTAGCCGCGCAATACCAGGTTGAGGTCGGCGTGCAACTCGGCCGGCCGGTCGGTTGGATCGCCGTCAACGTCCAGCGTGCTGTACGTTACGCCAGCGATAGGCTCGCAGCCAACAGGCTGACCTTGGACAAGGGGGACAAAGACGTGGTGGTCTCCGCCCTCGTACGGGACAGCCTCTGCCGCGCCGACGGCACCTGGGCGGCCAGCGCCGTACTCCCCTGGTGCCACTGAAGTATCGGTCGCGCTCGCAATCAAGACGGTCAACAATAG
>JBFYTF010000712.1:0-7509 GCA_041300865.1 Anaerolineae bacterium | reverse complement strand
ACAAGCGCGCACTACGAACCCAAGGCCGTCTCCGATGCACGTCTAAGCTGCTACAGCAGCGTTCAGATCCTTCATCAACGCTTCGACGTTGATACCGTGTGCCTGGGCACCCTGTTCCACATTCTCAAAGCGGGCAATGGCACAGCCAAAGCACATGAGTCCGTGCCGCAAAAATACCTCTATGGTCTGCGGATATTTCTGCACCACCTCGCCGATGGGCATTTCCTTGCCGATCAGGTCCTTCTTCTGGGAAGCTTCCACCTACCTATCCTCCGTATCTGTTCTAGTCTTCATGCCCCGGACCGCCTGGATAAGCACGATCCTCCAGGGCAGCAATGTACTGCTCGACCTGCATCGCGACCCTCACGCCCGACCCGACCGACGTGCCGATCTGGCGATAGATCCAGTCGGTGACGTCACCGGCAGCCCACACCCCCTCGACACTGGTCCGCCCGTGATCGTCGCTCACCAGGTAGCCGTTGTCATGAAGGGCAAGCTGCCCGCCCAGGAAGTCAGTGTTGGGTTGGTAGCCGACGGCGATAAAGACGCCCTGGACGGGCATCGCTCGCTCTTCCGCGGTCTTGACGTTCCGCAACTGGACGCCGCTCACCGCGCCGTTGCCCACGATCTCGGTGACAACGGTATCCCACACGAACGCGACTTTCTCGTGGCGAAAAGCCCGCTCCTGCAGGTGCCGCTCGGCCCGCAGTTGATCCCGGCGGTGGACAAGGTGTACCTTGCTGGCAAACCGCGTCAAGAAGAGGGCTTCCTCGACAGCCACATCTCCCCCACCAACGATGGCGATCTCTTTGCCCATGTAGAAAAAGCCGTCACACGTCGCGCAATAGGAGACACCGCGCCCCGAGAACTCTTTTTCGCCCGGCACGTCCAGCTTGCGCGGTGAAGCGCCGCTGGCGACGATGAGGGCCTGGGTTTCGTACTCATCGCTGTAGGTTGTCACCTTAAAGGGCCGCCGGGAGAGATCCACCCCGGTGACAATGTCCAGCTCGATCCTGGCGCCAAAGCGCTCGGCCTGTTTATGCATGAGCTGGGCGAGCTCGGCCCCAGGGATGTCCTCAGGAAAGCCGGGATAGTTGCCGACCTCACTGCTTATGGCGACCTGTCCACCCAGCGCCGGGCCGGCGATGACCAAAGGATCCAGTTGTGCGCGCCCGGTATAGATGGCCGCAGCCAGGCCGGCCGGCCCGCTGCCCACGATCATCACTTTTTCCATGGTCTATCCCCTCAAAGTGCTGTGGCTATTGTACCCGTTTTTTCAAGGGTGAGCAAGAAACGGGGGTGAGTATGCGATCCCGGAAGCAGGCGGCGTGCCCTCTCAACCGAATTCCAACTTTGGCCAACGGAATACGATAGTAATTTAAACGGAGTCCGCCCGTCATCGAGTTCCTTGTCCGCTATAATGTGGCACGTACGACTCGCAACTTGACAATTGGCGAATATGAAGCCGAAAGGAGAGAGAGATGTTGGTAACTATCGCGTTGATTGTGTTGTTCCTGCTGCTCATTGCAGCGCTGCCGATCTGGCCTTACAGCGGAAGCTGGGGATACGCGCCAGGCGGTCTGCTGGGTTTTTTGTTAATCGTCCTGCTGATCCTGTGGCTCACCGGAGTCCTCTAGATCGGAAGTTGAACCCAGCGCCAAGTAGGGGTGGAGGCCTAGTGCGGCCGGACATGGCCAGCAATAGACCTCCACCCCCTCTTGTTTTTTGTCTAACTCGCACGTAACGCTGCCGTGCGCCGTTCGAGCAAGGACCGGATAGCGAACCAGGAACGCAGCACAGACTCCCGAACTTGTGATGCCGCTCTCGGCGGGTTGATCGCGTTCGGCAGTCCTCCGTTCAACAGCTTGCCAGTAACATAGAGCCGGTGCGGCGCACAGCATTGTTTTGGGCACAGATGTGCCGGGAGGATTGGATCATGAAGACTATTGTCAAGCTTTTTGACGACGTTTCGGTGGCAAGAGATGCCGTGCAGGATCTACTGCACGCCGGCATCGATCAAAAGAACATTACCCTGATGGCCTACGACCCCCACGGTGACTATAGCAGCGCGCTTGAAACCCCGGAGGGCGCCGGGGATGTGGGCGAGGAGGCGGCGACCGGTGCGGGCATCGGGGCGCTCATCGGCGGCATCGGCGGCCTGTTGCTGGGACTCGGCGCATTGACGGTCACCGGCATTGGGCCGATCGTAGCCGCCGGTCCCATTGCTGCGGCCCTCCTGGGCGCCGGAACCGGTGCCACCATTGGCGGCCTGGTCGGCCTGTTGATGGATGCCGATCTCGACAAAGAGCACGCCCAGCTGTACGCCGAGGGCGTGCGCCGGGGGGGCACCCTCGTCGTCGTGCAGACCGAAGAACAGGAGGCCCGGCGTGCCGAGCAGATCCTGGACCGGCGCGGTCCGGTGAACCTGGAGGAGCGCTCCGCCGGCTGGCACGCCAGGGGTTGGGCCGGCTACACGGGCGACGAGCCCTACGCCCCGGATGAAGTGGAGCTGGAACAGAGCTTTTACACGTTTGAGCCGCTCTACCGGCGACATTACGAGCGAACCGTGGCCAGCCTGGGCCATCCCTACTCGCGGTACGAGCCGGCCTACTACTACGGCTACGACCTTGTGGCACGCCAGGGCTACCACGACCGTGAGTGGGAACAGATCGAGCCCGACGTCCGCCGCGATTGGGAAAGCCGGGACCAGGGGCCCTGGGAGGAGTTTGGCAGCGCCGTGCGATACGCCTGGGAAGAGGCACGGCAGGCCGTGAGCATCGACGGTGGGCTGTACTACGAGGACTATGAGGACTGGCAGGCGGAGTTTCGGCAGCATTACGACGCCCACTACTCGACCTCTGGCCGCAACTACCTCGACTATGACTTTGCCTACCGCTACGGCTACGACCTGGTCATGGACGAGCGCTACGAGGGCCGGGAGTGGATCGACCTCGAGTCCGAGGCACAAGAGGAGTGGGAGCGCCGCGGACGAGGTCCCTGGCAAGACTTTCGCGGGGCAGTCGAACACGCCTGGAACGAAGTGCGGGATGCCCTGGACTTTGAAGACGACTATGATTACTTTGACGAGGACTTTCGCCAAGACTACGAGACGCATTTCGCCGCCAGTGGCTATCCGTACGAGCACTACCAACCTGCATATCGCTACGGCTACGATTTGGCGACCGACGAACGGTTCTCGGGGCGGGAGTGGGCCGAGATCGAGCCACAGGCACGGCAGAGTTGGGAAAGGCCCGACGCCGAAAGCACGTGGGAAGAGATCAAGGATGCCGTACGGCGGGCGTGGCAAGAGGTCCGCGACGCGTTTGAGGCCGAAGACGACTTCGAGACATATGGCGAAACCTTTCGCCAGCACTACAATGCCAACTATGACACGAGTGGCTACACGTACGACGACTACGAACCGGCCTATCGCTATGGTTATGACCTGGCCAGCAGCGATTACTATCGCGACCGCACGTGGGACGAGATCGAGCCCGAAGTTATCAGCAACTGGCAGGACCAGACGGACAGCCCGTGGGACGAGTTCAAGGGGGCTGTGCAACACGCCTGGGATGAGGTAACCGCGGTCTTTACCGGAGAAGACACCTCGGAATGGAGCGCGGAAGACCTGGATGAATGCCAGGAACGTGATCCAGAGTTCCGCCGCCATTACCAGTCGGTCTATGGCCGCACGGGCTACCCCTACACGCGCTATGAGTACGCTTACCAGTACGGCTGCAAACTGGCCAGAGACGAGCGCTACCGCGGCCGCAGTTGGGACGAGGTTGAACGTGACGCGCAACGCGAATGGCAGATGCGGGACGAGGGTGTCTGGGAGGAGTTTCGCGATGCGGTTCGCCACGCGTGGCGGGATGTGACGGGCGGCAGTGACCCAAGAGGTCCGCGCGGTGACGTGTACGGCGGTTAATCTCGTCGCACGGACGCCTAACCTGTTTGCCGGCGGCCGATCGGCCGGGCTCGAGGTACCCAGCCGATCGGCCGCCGCTATACCTGACTGGTAGAATAGTGCGGCCAGGAGGCTATGATCTTACCGCTTTCAAGCAGGAGGAAACGTTCATGCTCAAGAAGCTTTGGGACCTGGTGAAGGAAACGTTCGAGGAATGGAAAGAGGACAAGGTGTCACGGCTGGCCGCCGCCCTTAGTTACTACACCATCTTTTCGCTGCCCGGCCTGCTCCTGATCGTCGTATCCGTCGCCGGCTTTTTCCTGGGACAGGAATCGGTGCGCGAGGACCTCCTCAGCCAAGCGGCCTCGCTCGTGGGCGAACAGGGGGCCGAGGCAGTTGGCACGATGCTCTCGAATGCAGGGTGGGACAGCGGGGCCGGAACGTTTGGCATCATAGTCGGTATTGTGACCGTCGTCCTCGCCGCCACGGGCGCCTTTACCCAGTTGCAGGAGGCCTTGAACACCGTCTGGGAGGTTGCGCCGGAACCCGGAGCGGGAATCCTGCCGACGCTTCAGAAGCGCTTCCTATCCTTCTCACTCATCCTGGGCATCGCCTTTCTGCTTCTCGTGTCGCTCGTGGTCAGTGCCGCTCTCGCAGGGCTGGGGAACTTCCTGGAGGAGCTATTCCCGGGTGCCACTTGGCTGGTCCGGATCGGGAACTATGTCATCTCTTTTGCGGTCATTACCCTGCTCTTTGCCCTGATATACAAGTACCTGCCTGATGCTGAGGTCGCCTGGAAGGACGTGTTCATCGGCGCGGCGCTCACGACGCTCCTCTTTACCATTGGCAAGTTCGCCCTCGGCTACTATCTCGGCAGGAGCAGCACAGCTTCGGCCTATGGCGCGGCCGGTTCCCTGGTGCTGATTTTGCTCTGGATCTATTACACCGCCCAGATCCTTCTGTTTGGGGCCGAGTTCACGCAGGTGTACGCTTGCAGGTACGGCTCGCGCCTCGTTCCAGAGGAAGGCGCGGTGTCACTGCCGGAAGACGAGCGCGTCCAGCAGGGCATGGCCCCCAAGGAGGCGGGGCCCGAGGTGGCCCGGGCGCAGGGTGCGGCCGCGCTGCTGGCACAGCAGGCCAGAGTCGAAGAGGGTTTTACCGTCCAACAGGCTCCGTTGGCCCTGCTGCCGGCACCGCGCTTCAGTTTGCTGCGAGCCGTGCGTCGCTACTTACCCGCCGCGGCCCTGTTCGCGGGTGGGCTGTTGCTTGGCTTTGTCCTCGGTCCCACCGCACCAGAGGAATAGGGCCCGCCCGTTCTCCTCTTCGATACCCTCGCTACGCAACCCATTACGCAACCGATCCCCCACCTCCCGGTGGGGGATGTTGCTGCCGGACGTTTGACGCGCCCCGGCAAAGATGCTATAATCCCCAGGCACACGAGCCAAGGAGACGGCGAAGTCATGGCAGGGCTTCAAGGAAGGCAACACAGGCCGAGCATTTCTGTCTTTTTCCCGGCTTACAACGACGGCGGGACCATTCCCAGCATGGTTCTGACCGCCCTCATGGCCCTGCGCGGGCTGGCCGATGATTACGAGATCCTGGTCATCAACGATGGCAGCGCGGACTACACGGCGGCTGTCCTCGACGAGCTGGCAACGCGATATCCCGAGCTGCGGGTCATCCATCATGACAAGAACACGGGCTACGGTGGAGCGCTGCGCAGTGGTTTTGCCCACGCGACGAAAGAACTGATCTTTTACACGGACGGCGACGCGCAGTACGACCCCCGCGAGCTCGATCGGCTGATTGCCGCCTGGAACGACGATGTGGACCTAGTGAACGGCTACAAGATCAGCCGCTCCGACCCGCTGCACCGCGTGATCATCGGGCGGGTGTACCACTGGACGGTCAAGACAGCGTTTGGACTGCGCCTGCGGGACGTGGACTGCGACTTTCGCCTCATGCGGCGCAGCATCTTTGACCGGGTCCAGCTCGAGTCGGACTCGGGCGTGATCTGTGTCGAGTTAATGAAAAAAGTCCAGGACGCGGGGTTTGCCATCGCCGAGGTGCCCGTTCACCACTTCCACCGCGCGTACGGCAAGAGCCAGTTCTTTAATTTCCGGCGCATCTGGCGGACCGGCAGGCAGCTCTGGGGGCTGTGGTGGACCTTGCGCTGGCCACAGCTCATGAGGCGAGGAGAGAGAAATGGTCGCTAACTTCAGCACGGATCCCCCGTACGTCGACGACTTCCAGGGGAAGAAGGTACTGATCACGGGCGGCCTGGGCTTCATCGGGTCCAACCTGGCCCGCCGGCTCCTGTCGCTGGGCGCTCGCGTCCTCATCGTCGATTCACTCATCCCTCAATACGGCGGGAACCTCTTTAACGTCTCGGGGATCGAGGACCAAATTCGGATCAACATCGCCGATGTGCGCGACCGGTCAAGCATGGACTGCCTGGTGCAGGGCCAGGATTATCTCTTTAATCTGGCCGGCCAGGTCAGCCACATGGACAGCATGACCGACCCGTTCACCGATCTCGAGATCAACTGCCGCAGCCAGTTGTCCATCCTGGAGTCTTGTCGCTACAACAATCCCGACGTCAAGGTGATCTTTGCCAGCACGCGCCAGATGTATGGCGTGCCCGACTATTTGCCCGTGGACGAGCGGCACCTGCTCCACCCGGCGGACGTTAACGGCATCAACAAAATGGCGGGTGAGTGGTACCACATCGTCTACAACAACGTCTATGGTATCCGTGCCAGCTCACTGCGCCTGACCAACACCTTCGGTCCGCGCATGCGGGTGTGCGATGCCCGCCAGACTTTCCTGGGCCTCTGGTTCCGCATCGTGCTGGAGGGCGGTGAGCTGTGCATTTACGGCGACGGCCGCCAGGTGCGCGACTTTAACTACGTGGACGACGCGGTCGATGCCCTCCTGCGCGTCGCTGTCGACGAGCAGGCCAACGGCCAGGTATACAATCTGGGGGGCGACGAGCCTATCAACCTATTGCGCCTGGCGGAGCTCGTCGTGGAGCTGTCGGGCAGCGGGAGCTACCGCCTGGTACCATGGCCATCGGACCGCAAGCGCATTGACATCGGCGACTATTACGGAGACTATCGCAAGATCCGGAGCAAGCTGGATTGGCATCCCCGCGTCTCTCTTGAGGAGGGCCTCCGTCGGACGCTGGACTATTACCGGCTGCACGGCGAACACTACTGGAGCAGCTGCCCGGGCCCGGTCGCAGGCGGGCTGAACGAACTGAGGGGCTCGGCGCCAGGAGTGGTAGATGCTTGAGAAGGTTGAGGGGTAGTGGGTGCCATGATACCGCTGGGCGACCTCAAACGAGAGTACAGCCGCATCCGCCCGGAAATCGACGCAGCCATCGACCGGGTCCTACGGCGCGGCTGGTTCGTGCTGGGGGAAGAGGGGGAGGCTTTCGAGGCCGAATGGACGGCCTATTGCGGCACCGCCCACGCCGTTGGTGTGGGCAATGGCACCGACGCGCTGCACCTTGCCCTGCGGGCTGCGGGAATTGGGCCAGGCGACGAGGTGGTTATCCCGGCTCTTACGGCGACCTTTACGGCCCTGGCGGTCTCGCTGGC
>JBFYTF010000700.1:0-13309 GCA_041300865.1 Anaerolineae bacterium | reverse complement strand
GGACGAGCCGAGACCCCGGAGCCGGTTCCCAGCCGCGCTCGCAAGCCCTAGTCGCGTAGCTCTGTGGCGCGGGCCGCCATCTGGGCCCGCAGTTTGGCCGAGTCCTTGGGATAGGTCAGGTAGAAGAAGCTGAAGAGCAGGCCGCACAGCACCCAAGGGACAGGAATGGTCCAGACCATGGCCGCAGTAAAGCCGATGCGGTCGGCCAGGCCCCCGGCGACGATGGCCACCAGGGCGGCAAAGCCGCTCTCGATCATGGTCACCATGGCAAAGGCCGAGGCGCGAAGCTCGGGCGGCGTCACGCCCTGCATCATCGGCTCCTTGGCGCCCTTGCCCGGCCAGCTGATGAGCAGCGCCGTGAAGAAGCAGAGGGCCACCATAGCGCCCAGCGGCCAGTCTTCCGTCTGGGTAAAGAGTACGTAGGTCAGGGGGATGCCGCTGATGATCGAGACCTGGCCGACCACCGTCCGCCCGTAGCGTGGGCTGACGCCATCGGCCCAGTCGCCCAGGAAGCCGCCGAGGACGTTGCTAATGGCCGTGCCAAAGACGATGCCGGCAAAGACGAGCGTGGCCGTCTGCTCCACCAGGCCCCGTTCCCTCACCAACCAGGTGATAAGGTAGAGGCCCATGACGACCCACGGCATGGATCCGGCCAGGCCCTGGGCGATGGCCACCCGGATGGTGGGGATGGCCAGGACGCGGGGCAGGTCGGCAAGCTGGACCTTGAACTGCGCCGCCGCCTCCTCGGTGATCCGGCCGGCGAGCTCGGGCTCCGCGGCGCCCCGCACCGGCTCGTCGACCAGCAGCCAGACGAGGAGGCCCGAAACCACACTCAAGCTGCCCAGGCCGATGAATCCCCAGCGCCAGAGGGTGGGCGAGGCCAGGAAGCCCAGCCCGATGGTGCAGATCATGATGCCCAGGACGCCCACGCCTTCGAGGATGCCCAGTGCGCGGCCGCGCTGCCGGGGCGGAAAGGTGTCGGACATGAGGGCGAAAGTGGCCGGCATCAGGCAGCCCAGGCCCAGGCCCGAGATGGCACGCACGACGAGCAACTGGCCAAAACTCTGCGTTAGGCCGCAAATGATCGTCCACACGCCCCACAGCCCGGTGCCAATGATGATCACCATCTTGCGCGACAGGCGGTCGGCGGCAAAGCCCCAGAAGGGGGCTGACGCGGCCTGCAGTAGGCTGCGGACAGTGCCGACGAGCCCCAGATCGGTGTAGCTCAGGCCCCACAGGTTCTGGAGCGTGGGGAACAGCACGGACATCGCCTGGGCCTCTCCCTGGTCGACAAAGTAGCCAAAGGCCAGCGCCAGAAGTGTGCGCCAGCGCGCCGGCTTGCGTGAGGTGGCGTCGCGTTGTAGGGGAAGGGCAGCCGCGGCTTGGGTCTGATCCATCGAGTTCTCCTCTGAATTCGATTTTTACCGGCCAGGTGGGCGGCCCGAACCGGGCCACCGTCAATGTACTATGAAACCCGGCCGGCGTCAAATTCGCCCGGTTGGGGATCTAGCGAAGAAGGGTTATGCTGGGAGCTGCACGGAGCCGGCAGGGATGCCGGCGCTCCCAGGATCTGGACGGGGCCGGCAGGGATGCCGGCGCTCCCAGGAGGCAGTGACAACTCGATGCCGCGCCTCGGGGGGGCAGGGGAGTTGCAGCGCGGTAAGAAAGCTGTAAGGAATGGCCAAGCCTTTGTTAAGAGAACCGGCATACAATCACTCGCAAGGCCGAAAGCCGAAAACTTGACAGGAGGCAGGATGATGGTTCGAAGACCCCTGGTTGGCCTGATTCTCATCTTGGCCGTGCTGCTGGCGGCGTGCGGTGGTGCCGCGCAGATACCGAACGCACCTGCGAGCGAGGGCCAGAGCACGGCGACGACGGCTGAAGAGACGCCGATGGCTGAGACTATGTCCGACGACATGATGCCGGAAGGGACGCCCACGGCTGAGAGCACATCCGACGACATGATGTCGGAAGGGACGCCCACGGCTGAGGCCATGCCCGACGACACGATGTCCGAAGAGACGCCCACGGCTGAGGCCATGCCCGACGACATGATGTCTGAAGAGACGCCCATGGCTGAGAGCACAGCGGACGACATGATGTCCGAAGAGACGCCCATGGCTGAGAGCACCTCCGAGGCCATGATGCCCGCCCCAGCCTGGTTCGGCGCCGAGCTCACCGACGTCAATACCGGCCGGCCGTTCAGCATCGCGGATCTGCAGGGCAAGGTCGTCCTCGTCGAAACGATGGCGATATGGTGTCCCAAGTGCCTGGCGCAGCAACAAGAGGTGCAGGCCCTGCGCACGGCTCTCGGCCCGCGCGCTGATCTGGCGATCGTCGTTCTCGACGTAGATCCGAATGAGGATGCCGCTTCTCTGCAGACGTACGCGGCCCGGCACGGGTTTGACTGGACATACGCGGTGGCCCCGCGCGAGGTGGCCCGCGAGATAGGCCAGCTCTACGGCGATCAGTTCCTGAACCCGACGGCGACGCCCATGCTCATCATCGATCGCCACGGCGAGGTCCACACCTTGCCGTTCGGGGCGAAAAGCGCCGACGCTCTGGAGACCGCTCTCGAGCCGCTCCTCGACGACGGGATGTAGTTACCGGCTGCAAGGAGGTGCCAGGCCCGGACGGGGCAATCGCATCCGGCGGTGAAGGCGCCGCCGAGAGTCGGACCTGTCGCCCAGGTTTTGCGCAGGATGCGGGGGTAGCGAACATGGAAGCCCGCCCCGCGCGGGACTGCCCCTCCCTTGCGGTCGCCCGTACGGTCGCCCTTACGATCCCCGCCGGTCGCCGCCGCGAGCGAGAGGTCGATGTGAAAGGCGCTATCGAACGCCCTTGGCCAACGGATAACCGACCGGGAGCGCAGGTTTGTCGGATTGTATTGTTTGTGGGCTATATGGGAAGGGGGTCCTACTGGGCAATCGCCTCGAGGGGCAAAAGCGCCGCCCAGTGGCCTCGTTAAGATGCGATTGCCCTGCAGGCCGGATGAGATCTGGCACCTCGGCATAAGGAGCAGAACCATGAACATTGACGCGATTTTGACCTCGACGACGCTGGGTCTGCTGGCTGCGGCCAGCCCGTGCATCTTGCCTCTTTACCCGGGCTTCCTGGCCTACCTGAGCGGGGCGCAGGAAGCGACAGGGAGCCGGCGAGGGCGCTACTTCCTGGGTTTTCTCGTGCTGGCCGGCGTGCTGACGATGATGCTGGTTCTCGGACTGGTCATTGCCCTGATCTCGGTGTCGGTTGGGCGAGTACTGGCTGTAGCCATCCCGCTGGCCGATGTGCTAATCGTGGTGCTTGGGGTGGTGCTGCTGTTGAATCGAAATCCTTTCAAGCGGCTCCCCCAGGTGCGGGTGCCGCTGCTGTCCAATCCCTATACCAACGCCTTTGTCTATGGACTGCTGTACGGCCCGCTTGCTCTGCCATGCTCGGGGCCGTTGGTGGTGGGCATCTTTGCCCTGTCGCTCACCGCGGGCGAGGCCGTCGGCAGGCTGAGCACCTTCTTGTGGTTCGGACTGGGCTTTGGCCTGCCCCTGCTGGCTTTGTCCTTCATATCGGGTGCCTCCCAGCGCTGGATCACCTATCAATTCGCGCAGCGCGCCCGCTTGCTCAACCTGGTTGCCGGCCTGCTGCTGGTGGGGATCGGCGTCTACGATCTGGCGAGCAATTGGGCCTACGTGCAGGCCTATTGGGCCGGGCGCTAGTCTGACCGGCAGTGAGGGTGGGCCGGCTCGCTCTCAGATGCGGCCGCCGCTTGATGGTTGCAGGCAGGGCTCAGAATCCGCTCGGTCGGCCCGACGTGCGACCTGGATCAAGTTGCATCCTTTGCCACCTGTGGTACAATCTGTGCGACGGTCGCAGGCTGCCTCGGGCCCCCGGCATGACATAGCCCGGACAGCGAGCAGTGCTGCGCCGCCGTTGCTAGGAGGCAAGGGGAGGAAACGATGCGCTCTCTGGTGATGGCCGTACTATTGCTGGCTTTTGTGCCCGCGCTCCCCCCGGGCTCGGCACGGTCGCCTTCAGTCCAGGTCTACACCACCACGATCACCATTCCCACCTATCCCTACGCCCCCTACCTTGAGATCCGCCATTCGGACACGTACAACATCGACTATCCCTGGTTGGACCGTGAAGCCTACGAGGCTTCGAACCCGCAGCCCGCGCCGCAGGACTACCACGCCGTCGTCCTGGAGAACGAGTGGCTGCGCCTGACCTTTCTGCCAGGGCTGGGCGGCCGCCTATATGGCATCACCGACATGGCGAGCGGCGAGGAGCTGCTCTACCAGAACCCGGTTATCAAGCCCACCCCCTGGGGGCCCGACCAGGAGCCGGACAAGCAGCTCTGGTGGCTGGCGGTTGGCGGCGTGGAGTGGTGCCTGCCCGTGGAGGAGCACGGCTTCGAGTGGGCGCTGCCCTGGGGCTACGACACCGAGGTCTTGCCCAACGGAGCGCGCATCACCCTGTGGGACAGCAAGGCCAACGACCGCCTCCGCGCCGAGGTCACGGTCTTTTTGCCGGCGAACGAGGCTGCCTTGCAGGTCCGGCCGTGGCTGGTAAACCCCACCGGCTCGCCTGTGACGTTCAAGTTCTGGCATAACGCCATGTTGGCCCCCGGCGCGGCCAACACCGTGGGGCCCGACCTGCGCTTTGTCCTGCCTATTGACCAGGTGACGGTCCACAGCTCTGGAAACTTCCAGGAGCAAGAGGTGCTGAGCTGGCCGGTCCATGGCGACGGCGTGGACTATTCGCGGCTGGGCAACTGGGACCGCTGGCTGGGGTTTTTCGCGCGTCCCGGGGCGGCAGAGGATTGGGCCGGCGTGTACGACGGGGCAGCGCGCCGGGGCCTCGCCCGGGTATTCCCCAGCGGCGGCATCCGGGGGGTCAAGGGCTTTGCCTTCGGCTGGCGCGATCCCATCGACTCGAGCAACTGGACGGACGACGGCAGCACCTACGTGGAGCTCCATGGCGGGCCTTCGCCCACGTTCTGGGACAGCATCACGCTGCAGCCCCTCCAGACTCTGGGCTGGACCGAGACGTGGCTGCCGGTCCGTGACCTGCCGGCCCTGAGCTGGGCCAACGAGGCGATGGCCATTGGGTTGGAGCCTGGCGACAACGTCGTGCACTTGGGCCTCCTCTCGCCGGGCCGGCACTCGGCCACGGTGAAGGTCTGGAGACGGTCGGACTGCACGCTTCTCTGGCAGGAGGCTGGGGTCGACTTGCAGCCCGGTGTCGCGGCCTGGCGCGACCTGCTCGGCCTGGAGGGCGGCCTGGAGGAGCTGCTGGTGTCCGTCTTTGACGGCGATCAGTTCCTGGCTGCTACCGGCGATGCGGTGTGCTGGCCGCCCCGCTCCAGCGTGGACCTGCTGCCGGCGGTGAGCGGGAGCACCCGCTTCTGGGTTCACTGGACGGGCACCGACCTGGGTGGGGGGCTGGCCGGCTATGATATCCAGGTGCGTGACGGCGACGCCACGGCGCCCTGGGTCGATTGGCGGCCCGACGAAACCCTTACCGGCGACTTTTTCCAGGGCGAGGATGGCCACACGTATGCCTTTCGTAGCCGGGCGCGAGACCAGTGGGGCAACATCGAGGAGTGGCCGGCCAACAACTGGGACGATACCTTTACCACGGTCCTCCTCCAGCCGGCACCGGTGCTCATTACCTCGGCCAAGGTGGTACAGCCCCTCAGCGTATGGCCTGGAGACCTCCTCGAGTTTCAGGTTCACCTGAACAACACCGGCAGCTTGGCGGCCAGCGCCGGGATGAGCGATATGCTGCCGGTATGGTTGGAGCTGGCGAATCAGCCCTGGAGCTCGCCGGGTACCGCTCCGCCCGTGGTGAGCGGCGAAACCATCACCTGGCACGGCGAGGTGCCGGCCGGCGAGACGGTGACCGTCGGCTTTGAGGCGTGGCTGAGATTTGCGCCGCCCGACAGCGTGGTGAGCAACACGGCCTGGATTACCGACGGCCTGCACCCAGCCCTGGCGGTACGGGCAGTGGCCCGGGTCGGGCGGCGGGTGTATGTGCCCTTGGTGTGGAGATAACTCCCTCCTCGACCCTCCCCCGATCGGGAGGAGGGAGAGGGCAGGGGAGGTCGCACAACTCCCCCCTCCCGGCGCGGGAGGGGGCAGGGGGTAGGTTAATGAGCGATGAAGCCATCGTAGTGGTTTCGGGACTGCCCAGGTCGGGCACCTCGATGATGATGAAGATGCTGGAGGCCGGCGGATTGCCGGTGTTGACCGACAACCAGCGCACGGCCGACGAGGACAACCCGCGCGGCTACTACGAGTTCGAGCGGGTGAAGCAGATCGAGGAAGACACGGAGTGGCTGCCCGAGGCTCGAGGCAAGGTGGTCAAGATGATCTCGGCCCTGGTCAGGCACCTGCCGCCTGACCATTGCTACCGGGTCATCTTCATGCAGCGTGAGATGGGCGAGATCCTGGCCTCGCAGCGCCAGATGCTCGTGCGCCGCGGAGAGGACGCCGAGCGTATCGACGACAAGGAAATGGCGCGCCTCTTCGCGCGCCATTTGTCGCAGATGGAGTCGTGGCTGGCAAGCCAGCCGCACATGGACGTCCTTTACGTGCACTATGCCGACGTCCTGTCCGCCCCTGTCGTCCAGGCCGCACGGGTTAACGCCTTCCTCGGCGGGGGTCTGGACGAGCGCAAGATGGCACAGGTCGTCGATCCGGAGCTGTACCGGCAGAAGCGCTAGTCCGGGACGCTAGCCCTCGTCCATGTAGGGATAGCGATAGTCGGTCGGCGGGCAAAAGTTCTCCTTGATCGTCCGCGCCGTGACCCAGCGCTCCAGGTTTAGGGCACTGCCTGCCTTGTCGTTGGTGCCCGACGCGCGACTGCCGCCAAACGGCTGGAGGCCGACAACCGCGCCGGTGGGCTTGTCGTTGATGTAAAAGTTGCCCGCGGCGTGGCGCAGGGCCTGGACCGCCTTGTGGGCGGCCAGCCGGTCCTGGGCAAACACGGCGCCGGTCAGAGCGTAGGGCGAGGTCGTATCGACCAGCCGCAGTGTCTTCTCGTACTCGTCCTCGGGGTAGACGTACACGGTCAGGACGGGGCCAAAGATCTCTTCTTCCATCAGCCGGTGGCGCGGGTTGTCTGTCTGGACGACCGTCGGCTGCACAAAGTAGCCCACGCTGTCGTTGTACTCGCCGCCGGCAAGGATGCGCGTCTCGGAAGAGGAGCGCGCGAGCTCGATATAGTCCACGATCTTTTTGTACGCCCCCGCGTCAATGACGGCCCCCATGAAGTTGCTGAAATCGGCCACGTCGCCCACCTTGACCGTCTCCAGCTCGGCCAGGAGCCCGTCGCGCACCTGGGGCCAGAGGTTGCCGGGGATATAGGCCCGGCTGGCGGCCGAGCACTTTTGGCCCTGGTACTCGAACGCCCCGCGCAACAGGGCGGTGATGAGTGCCGGGACGTCGGCGGAGGTGTGGGCTACCACAAAGTCCTTCCCCCCCGTCTCGCCTACAAGGCGCGGGTAGGCGCGGTAGTTGGCGATGTTGTTACCCACCGTCCGCCAGATGTGCTGGAACGTGCCGGTGCTGCCCGTAAAGTGCACGGCCGCGAGGTCGGGATGGGTGAGCAATGGATCGGCCACCGTCCCACCGTCGCCGGGCAAAAAGTTCACGACGCCAGGTGGCAGGCCGGCCGCCTGCATCAGGCGCATCAGGTGGTAGCCGCTATAGACGGCCGACGAGGCCGGTTTCCAGATGACCGTGTTGCCCATCATGGCCGGAGCGCTGGGCAAGTTGGCGGCGATGCTCGCAAAGTTGAAGGGGCTGGCGGCAAAGACAAAGCCCTCAAGTGGGCGCTGCTCGGTCATGTTCCAGACACTGGGCACGTTTGCCGGCTGGGGCTGCATGATCTGCATCATGTAGTAGGGGTTGTAGCGCCAGTAGTCGGCCAGCTCGGCCACCGCATCGATCTCGGACTGGTTTGCCGTCTTGCTGAGGTCCAGCATCGCCGCCGCATTGATCTCGGCGCGCCGGCGGCAAGTCAAGATGTCGGCCGCTTTCAGGAACACGGCCGCCCGCGCCTCCCAGGGCATCCGGCTCCAGTCCTCCCAGGCATGGCGAGCGGCCTCGACGGCCCGCTCCACTTCTCCCGGGCCAGCCTTGTGGTAGGTGGCCAGGACGTGGCGGTGGTTGTGGGGCATGACCGCCTGCCCGACGTTGCCGGTGCGCACCTCCTCGCCGCCGATGATCAGCGGGATCTCGATTTGCTGCTGCGACATGGTGCGCAGGGCGTTCTTTAGTTGGGCACGCTCCGCAGAACCCGGGGCATAGTCAAAGACCGGCTCGTTGTGAGGAACCGGCACTTGAAAGATAGCATTCGACATAACTCTCCCTCCCAAGGATTACTGGCCGGACAGGGTGACCAGCACGGCGTTCGCATGTTCGAGTAGGTGGCCGGCATGCGGTTCGGAGATGGTCCTGCCCGCCTGCGACTCGACGGTGTAGATGAATGCCTGCAAGAGGTCGATGGCGACGAAAGCTTGGCCCCGGTCGACAGCAGCCTGGGCGGCGTTCAACTGCCCCACCAGGGTCCTGTAGGCGCCGGTCGTAATATGGTCCTCGGCGTAGGCGTGTTGCACGCAGTGCAGCAGAGACTCGATGGTCTGAGCCTCGTGGTCACAGTGGTCCTGTTCCTGGGCCAAAGCCGGCGAGATCAACGCCAGGCTCAGCACCAGGAGGGCGAGCAGCATAGCTGCGACTTTCATCCGTGTCTCCCATTCCAGGCAGGTCGAAGACGACCGCCAAAGCCAAAACAGGAGAGTGAATCACCTTCATCCCCCCTGCTTCGGCAACCTAAACTGACGGAATCTAGCGGCGCGCGCGCCGGTACCGCTCCGCGACGTCGTCCCAGTTGATGATGTTGAAAAAGTTCTTGACGTATTCGGGTCGCTTGTTCTGGTACTTCAGGTAATAAGCGTGCTCCCAGACGTCGAGGACGAGAAGGGGGATCACACCCCACTGGGTCAGGTTCTGGTGCTTTTCGGCCTGGAGGACGATAAGGCTGTCGTCGGCCGCACGGTAGGCCAGGATCCCCCAGCCGCTGCCCTCGACGGCGTTCGCCGCCGCCTGAAACTGGGCTTTGAAGCCGTCAAATCCCCCGAACGAGCGGTCGATGGCCTGCGCCAGTTCACCGCTGGGTGTGGCCGAGGCTCGATCGGCGGCGGTCATGTTCGTCCAGAAGATGCTGTGCAGCAGGTGACCGGCGCCGTGGAAGGCGGCTTCGCGGGACCAATGCTTGACCAGGGCGAAATCACCCGAACTGCGTGCCTCGGCAAGCTTTTCTTCAGCCGTGTTCAATCCCTTGACATAGCCTAAATGATGGATGTCGTGATGCAGGTGCATGGTCTGCTCGTCAATGTAGGGCTCCAGGGCATCATATGGGTACGGAAGCGGTGGAAGTTCGTGCGCCATTTCTATCCTCCTCTAGATGGTTGGTTTGTCTCTGGTGCGCCCGGTCATTGCTTCGGGCACGACCGCATTATACCCCTTCGGGACTAATTTGTCAAGTTAAAAGTATATAAATTACGAAAAGGATGAAGAGCTGTACCGCGCTTGTCGCCCGGCAGTCACACTCCTGTCACGGCGACAGTGCACCCTGCTCCCAGGTGGCTTGACGGCCGGGACAACATCTGCTAATATCGAAGGGTCTGAATATGCAAGCCGTGGAGGAGTTGTTGGCTGCTCGAATCCTGGTCGTCGACGACGAGCCACCCATCGTCGACGTGTTGGTTTATAACTTGCGGCTGGCGAACTACGAGGTCGTCGTCGCCCGCGACGGAGAGGAGGCCCTGGTTGCAGCCCGGCGCGACAAGCCCGACCTCATCGTTTTGGACCTGATGCTGCCGCGCCTGGATGGCCTGGAGGTGTGCCGTGCCCTGCGGCGCGACCAGGACGTGCCGATCATCATGCTCACCGCCCGCGATTCGGAGGTAGACCGGGTGGTGGGCCTCGAGCTGGGAGCCGACGATTACGTCGTCAAGCCCTTCAGTGTGCGAGAGCTGATGGCGCGCATCAAGACCGTACTGCGGCGGTCCATGGCGCCCTCGGCCGCTCCTCAGGGTGCTGCGCTGCATGCCGGTTCGCTGGCCGTGGATCCCGCCAGCCGCGAGGCGCGCTGGGGTGACACCCAACTGGAGCTCACGACGCTCGAGTTCGACCTGCTTCTCGTCCTGGTGCGCCATGCCGGCCAAGTGCTGAGCCGCGAGCAGCTCGTGCAGCAGGTGTGGGGCTATGACTATTTCGGCGATCTGCGCGCCGTCGACGCCGCCGTCAAACGCCTGAGGTCCAAGCTCCGGGGGGCCGCGCCCGAGGCGGAGGTGATCGAAACGCTGCGGGGCGTGGGCTACAAGCTGGTGGCCTGGACGGCATGACGGGCATTCGAGCACGCCTGATCTTCAGCCACCTGGCCGTCATCGTCGTGGCCATGGGGCTCTCGGGCCTGCTTCTCCTGTCGCTCCTGGAGGGCTATTTCCTGGAGGCCATGGAGGATAGCCTGGCCGCCCAGGCCCGCATAACGGCTCAGGCCCTCGTACCGGGTGCCGTCACAGGCAGCTTGGCTGCCGAGGTGCCCGCCTCGGCCTTTAACACTGTGCAGCAGCGCCTGGAGAGCAACCTCTCCCTACAGGCCGAGAACCTCGCGCCTGCGCCCCCTGGGTTAGCGACAGGCACGCTCGACCTCGCCTACCTGGCCGATGCCTCACTGCAGCTTAGCTCGCAGCTCGACACGCGTATCCGTGTCCTGGACGACCGGGGCACGGTCCTGGTGGACTCGGCCGGAGGGGATCAGGGGGCGGACCTGTCCTCCGACCCCCTGGTGGCGGATGCGATCGCCGGGCGTCCGGCCAGCCGCGCCGAGCGGGCCGGCCCCGATCCGGCCATGTACGTCGCTTTGCCCGTCTTGGTGGACGGCGGGCTGGTGGGCGCCGTTTATCTGAGCCAGCCCCTGCGCGACGCAGTCGCCGTCGTGCGCGACCTGCGCCAGCTCTGGCTGGCTTCCACAGTCGTGGCCCTTGCCCTGTCCGCAGCGGTGGGCCTGCTCCTCTCAGGGGCTATCGCCCGCCCCCTGCACCGCCTGACGGCTGCTGCCGGCGCCGTTGCCCGGGGCGATCTGGAACAGCAGGTACCGGCGGGCTCCCGCGATGAGCTCGGCAGTCTCAGCCGCGCCTTTAACGATATGACCGCTCGTCTGCGCGCTGCCCGGCAAATGCAGACCGACTTTGTGGCGAATGTGTCCCATGAGCTGCGCACACCCCTCACCGCCGTGAAGGGCACCGTCGAGACCCTGCGGGATGGTGCAGTGGACGACCCGGAGGTGCGCGACCGCTTTCTGGAGACCATCGAAAACGAGACTGACCGCCTCATCCGGCTGGTCAGCGACCTGTTGCTCCTCTCTCGCGCGGATTCCGAGGCCCTGGACCTGCGCCTTGAGGATTTGGACGTGGCGCGGCTGGTACGGAAAGTGCTCGACCGTCTGGCAGCCCCGGCGGCGACGCGGAACCTCTCGCTGGAGCTGCACGCTGCTCTGCACCTGCCGGCCGTCTCCGCCGACGCGGACCGTGTGGAGCAGGTAGTGGTCAACCTCCTGGACAACGCCTGCAAGGTTGCGCCGCCAGGCAGCGTGGTCACGGTGTCTGTGGGTGCCGGCGAGGACCTGCGCGCAGGCCCGCGTTCCCCGTCGCCCCAGGGGCAGGTCTATGTCCGGGTCGAGGACCGGGGCCCGGGCATCGCGGCGGCCGACCTGCCCCGCATCGGCGAGCGCTTTTACCGCGCCGACCGAGCCCGCTCCCGAGGAGAGGGCGGAAGTGGTCTGGGCCTGGCCATTGCCCGGGCCCTCGTGGAAGCCCACGGTGGCAGCTTGTGGCTCGAAAGCGAGGAGGGCCGCGGGACCGCCGCGACCTTTACACTGCCGGCAAGACCCCGCCCGGAACCCTGATCGTCCTCCTTCTGTCCCGCAAAAGTCGGTCCCCTGTCACAGTTGTGCCCCACACCTCGGTTAGCCTGTGGTCATCACGAGGTGCGGCACCTATGCTCCGTACCCGATAGACGAGGAGGAATGAACCGTGAAAGACAAAGCCGTTGCCATCATCAGCCTGGCCCTGCTTGTAGTCCTGACCCTTTCTGCCTGGTCCCAGGCGCAGCCTGCCACCCAGCCGGCCACCGGCGAGACGCGGCGGATCGCCGTCAGTGGTGAGGCCGAGGTGCGCGTCGTGCCTGACGAGGTGATCCTTACCCTGGGCATCGAGACCTGGAACAAGAACATGGAGATCGCGCGTACGCAAAACGATGCCATTGTCAAGAGGGTCCTGGCCCTAACGGACGAAATGGGCATCGCGGACGAGCATGTGAAGACGGACTATGTCAACATCGCGCCCCGCTACAAGTACGGCTATTACGAGGAGAGCGACTTTATCGGCTTTTTTGTCCAGAAGAACGTCGTCATCACCCTGCGCGACCTGACCAAATTCGAGGACCTCCTCGCCAGCGCGCTGGCTGCAGGTGTGAACTATGTCCACGGCATCGAGTTCCGCACCACCGAGCTGCGACAACACCGAGACGAAGCGCGGGCTCTGGCCATAGAGGCAGCCAGGGAAAAGGCGGTGGCACTGGCCGGCGAGCTAGGCCAGCAGGTGGGCGAGCCGCTGGTGATCCAGGAGGAGCAGGCGGGCTGGTGGTCGGGTTACAACGCCTGGTGGAGTTCGAACTGGAACGGGGGCATGAGCCAGAACACCATCCAGGAGATTGGTGGTGTTTCCGTCCTGGCCGATAGCAGCGTTGCCCCGGGCCAGATCGCCGTCAAGGCGCGCGTGTCGGTTACATTCGAGATGTCGAATTAGGGGTTGCGAACCTGAGTTCAAAGTGCCGCCATCCGCAGACCTGCGGATGGCGGCACGCGTTCCATCCTAGTTGAAAGCCTTGACGATCGCCTCCGCCATCTCGCGCGTACCTACGGCCGACGGATCGTCGCGCCTGGTCTTCAGGTCGTAGGTGACGTCCGTGCCTGCGCCGACCACGGTCCGCACCGCCTCTTCGACCCGAATGGCGGCCTGGACCTCGCCCAGGTGGCGCAGCATTAGCGCCGCACTAAGGATGGTCGCCGTGGGATTCACCTTGTTTTGGCCGGTGTACTTTGGTGCCGAACCGTGTACCGGCTCAAAGACGGCGATGTCGTGGCCAAAGTTGGCTCCCGGAGCTACCCCCAGCCCGCCGACCAGGCCCGAGCATAGATCGCTGACAATGTCGCCAAACAGATTGGGGCAGACCAGGACATCGTATTC
>JBFYTF010000669.1:0-34282 GCA_041300865.1 Anaerolineae bacterium | reverse complement strand
TACTGCGGCCTGAACAGCGTGCGCGACGTGGACGTGGCCGATGCGGAGCGCACCTTTATCCGCGTGCGCTGGCCCACCTATCCCGTCAGCGACATCATTGCCCGCACCCGGGACGACGGTGGCCGGCTCAAGCGGGTGTGCGTGGGCATGATCACCCACCCGCGGGCCTTTGACGACATGAACGCCATCGTCCGCCGCTTCCACACGGAGCTGGGGCGGCCGATCTCGGTGCTCATCTCGCCGACCAGCATCCGCGATCCGCTGCGGCTGGCCGAGACGCGCCAGGCGGGGGCCGACATGGCCACGGTGGCCATCGACGCGGCTACGCCCGAGCTGTTCGAACGGTATCGAGGACGCGGCGCCGGCGGCCCCCACCGTTGGGAGCTTTTCTGGGAGATGCTGGAGGGCGCCGTCGAGATCTTTGGCCGGGGCAAGGCCGGGGTGCACCTCATCGTCGGCCTGGGCGAGACCGAGGAGGAGATGGTGCAGGCCATCCAGCGCGCCCATGACCTGGGCGCTGCCACCCACCTCTTTAGCTTTTTCCCGGAAGAGGGCACGAGCCTGGACGGCCACGGCCAGCCGAGCTACGGGCAGTACCGCCGCGTGCAGCTGGCCCGCTACCTGGTGAACCGGGGCCTGGGGCGCGGCGAGGACATGTCGTTCGATGCCCGGGGCCGCATCGTGGATTTTGGCGTGGCAGAGGCGGTCCTCGAGGAGTCTATCCGCTTTGGCGAGCCGTTCATGACCTCGGGCTGCCCTGGTGCCGACGGGCGCACGGCCTGCAACCGCCCCTTTGGCAACGAGCGGTCGGGCCGGCCCATCCGCAACTATGCCTTCGAGCCGGAGGTGGAGGACGTGGCCCTCGTCCGCTACCAGCTGCGGGACTATGACGGCTTTGGCGACGGCCGGCGCTGAGGAGGTCTACCGCCTGCCCTGGAGTGAGCTCCAGGCCAGGGCGTGGCAGGCCCGCGCGCAGGGCTTTGCCCCGCGCCTGGGCCTGGCCGTGCCCGGGGCGCGGCGCTATGAGACGGAGGATTACTCCAACGAGCCCCACCGCTTTGCCGCCATCAGCCTCACCGGCCGGGCCTGTGCCCTGGACTGCGCCCACTGCGGCCATCGCCTCCTGGAGACCATGCTGCCCGCGCCCACGGCCGTTGGCCTGGCCGAGCTGGGCCGGCGGCTGAAGGCTGAGGGCTGCGAGGGGGTGCTCATCAGCGGCGGCGCCGACGCCCGGGGGCGGGTTCCCTTGGGCGCCCACCTGGAGGCTATGGCCGGGCTAAAGGCGTTGGGCCTGACGGTCATAGTCCACACCGGCCTGGTGGACGCAGCCGGTGCCCGCGAGCTGGCCCAGGCGGGCGTGGACCAGGCCCTGTTCGACGTCATCGGCGACGACGAGACGGTGCGCCAGGTCTACGGCCTGCCTTACAGGGCCGCCGACTATGAGCAGGGACTGGCTGTGCTGCGCGAGGCGGGCCTGGCGGTGGCGCCGCACATCGTCGCCGGGCTGCACTTCGGGCAGTTCCGGGGCGAGCTGCGGGCCCTGGAGATTGTGCAGCGGGTGGGAGCAGAGGTGTTGGTCATCGTCGTGCTGCGGCCCCTGCCCGGCAGCCGTATGGCCCGCGTCCGGCCGCCGGCCCCGGAGCAGGTGGGGCGCCTGGTGGCCACCGCCCGCCTGTTGCTGCCCGGCACGCCGCTTACGCTGGGCTGCGCCCGGCCCGCCGGCCGGGCAGGCGCCGAGATGGAGGCGTTGGCCCTCCGGGCGGGCGTCAACGCCCTGGCCTACCCCCATCCCGACACGGTGCGCCTGGCGGCCGGCCTGGGGCTGGAGGCGACGTTTAGGGAGAGCTGCTGCACACTCGTCGCGGCGTGAGTGCCCCGCTCAGGGGCACGCTTCCAGTCCCAGGTAGCTCTGGCATTCTTCGGCGGTCCAGCGCCGCCCTCCGAGCCGGGAGTTGGCTTCAGCCAGCATGTAGCTCAGGCCCTGCCGCACAGGCCAGGCGCGGATCCTCTGGGGTTCGCAGGCGCCCGTTTCAGAGACCGCATCGCAGCCGACCGCCACCACCTGCTGGCCGTCACCGCTGAAAGTCGCCAGCGTCAACTTATTCGTGAATGCCTTCGTGGGTCCCAGAGGGTTGCCCTCCGTGTCCCACAGCCATACGGTCCCATCGGCGTGTCCCGTGAGCAGCACCCACCCTGGCGGCCAGAAAGCCGCCGTGACCGGTGTCGTCGTGAAACCCGTCAGGCTGGCGCGCAATCTCTCGACCCCGGCCCCGGAAGTGTCCCACAGCTGAACAAGCCGGTCGCCTGGATTGACGATGGCCAGCCATTTGCCGTCTGCACTGAACTCCAGCGACGAGATCAGGCCGGTGCCTGCCTGGAGCGAGTGGACTTGCCCCGATTCCGGGCTCCACAGGAATACCGTGTGGTCATCGCACGATCCCATATGGCCCGCTGTGCAGGCGCTCAGCACGAGGCGCCGGCCATCCGGACTGAACCGGCCCCAAAGCGCAATGTCATCCGTGGCTTGCACATCCGCGCCGAGCGCGGCCGTCATGACCAGGCGGCCGTCCAGGTCCCACAATTGCATTTCGTCGCGATCCACATCCACGGCGGCTACGTGCCCGCCGTCCGGGCTGAAGGCAGCCCAGGCCAGGGTGCCCGCCGCGCTGCCGGCGGGGATCCAGCCATCCGCCATCACGTCCCAGAGGGACAGAGCCAGCGACGCGTCGCTTGACACACTGGACTCTGATCCCGGGCCGGCCTCCAGGAGAAGGACACGCCGGCCGTCGGGAGCGATATCGGCGGCCGCAACGGTTGCCGGGTATGGGCCGGTCACCGGCCCGGTGGGTTGGCCGTCCAGGTTGTAGGTCATCAGGCGGGGCGTGTCGCAGCCGGCGTACGTAAACGGATCACACACCAGCACGAGCACGCCGTCGCCGGCGGCGGTGAACCGGGCCGCGGCGGCATATTCGCCGGCACCGCCCAACGCGACCGCTTGCCCGGTCGCCAGATCCCAGACGGCACCCAACCGTTGCCCTGTGGCGCTGCTGAGGCAGCCCAACGAACCCCAGGGTTTGGCGCACTCGAGGGCCAACAAATGCGCGCCATCCGGTGCCGGGTAGAGGGCCAGGATCTCGGCGCCGTTGTTTGCCGTGTCCAGCGTCAACCGGTCATCGAACGCCCAAAAGCGCGTGGTGGGCGCCTGGCACACCTCGCCCATCAGCACCTGGACATCACAGCCGCTTGTCGCCAGGTGGCGTCCATCTGGGCTGTACTTGAGGCTGTCTACCCGACCGCGGTGAGCTGTGAAGCGAGCCACGAGGTTGCCGGCTTCATCCCAGACGCTGACCTCGCCGCTGCCGAACCCTTCGGCAGTCGCGAAGCGCGGTTCAAAGGGATGGATGTCATACAGCATTCCCGTCTTTGTAGCCAGGACCTGGCCCGCCGCGTCCTGGAGCGTCACGTTGTCGGTGTCCGAGTACGCGCCGCTCAGGATCCGGGTGCCGTCGCGGTTCAGGACGACGGCCGCCGGTGACGGGCCCGGCACAGTCAGGGTTTTGAGGTAGTTACCGTCCCTGTCCCACAAGTGAATGGCTCCGTCCGCGGTTAGGGTTGACACACGCTCGCCGTAGCCGCTGAAGGCCGCCGAGACCACGGGCACTGCGTCCCGCACCAACCAGCGTTTCTCGCCGGTCTCGATGTCCCACAGGAACACCGCGCCGTCCTCTACGACCGCGATCCGCCGGCCGTCTGCCGGGTTGAAGGCTGCCTGGGGGGAGCCGGTGCCGGCCGTGGACGACGAGACGTGCAACCGGCCGTCAGGCGCCAGGACCTGCACCTGGCCGGCCTCACAACCCTCGCCCGCGCCGGTACAGCCGGCCGCCAGCAGGTACTGTCCGTCGGGCGAGAACGCGAGGGACTCGACCCACGGCAGCGCCACAACAAACTCGCTTTGCAGGGCACCGTCCGCGGCGCCATACAGCCGGATGATCTCGCCCTGCGGATGATCGGGAGTCCCTTCGACCGTCGCGATGGACCTGCTATCCGGACTGTAGCACGGTCGATGCCCTTGCAGGTCACCGATCGCCTGCCAGTTCCTGGTATCATAGAGCCTCCAGCCACCGGCCGAGCCCAGGAACGAGCTGCCGTCGGGCGCGACGATGGGCGCAATGTAGGTGTAGGCCTGCGCTCTGGAGTCCTGGAACACCTGGCGGAACGGAGACGCCAGCGCACGTTGCAGGATAGCGCTGGCCCGTGGCAGGGCTGTGCCGTCTACGAGATAGGTGGTCTCGACCGCCTTGCGCGCCAGCAAGAGGGCCAGCTCCGGGTTGGCTTCGAGCACGGTGGCCGCCTGCGCGGCCAGCTCACCGGAGCGCGACCGCCGTGCCTCGGCCTCGGCCTCTGCCCGCGCCTGCGCCTCTGCCATGCCGGCCGCCTGCGCTTCGGCCTCCCGGGTCTGCGCGACCTGGCGCGCCTGCGCTTCGGCCGCCTGCGCGGTGGTGCGGACCACCACCTCGGTCGCGCGGCTATTGGCTTCCGCGATTGCCGTCGCCTCGCTGTCCAGCGCCAGCCCTCTCTGCAAGAGCGCCATGACCGTCAGTCCGGCCAGGACGACGAACACCGCCGCGGTAATGCCGATGCCCTTCCGGAGCCCGCTCGCCCGCCGCTTCATGCTTTCTCGGGCAAAGTCCAGCTCACGCTTGTTAAGCCAGTCCCGGTAGCGTGCTGCCGAGGTGTCTGGCCAGAGGGCCTGTCGTGCGCGGGCCAGGGCCCCGGGCTTGGCCCCCTTGGCGGCCGGCGCCACGGCCCGTTCCAGCAGCGGCAGACGGGGGTCGTCGTCCCACAGCAGGCCGGCCTCTTGGCCTTTTTCGGCCCATTGCAGTGCGTCCCGCGCGACCTGCCGCTGCAAGAGCAGGTCGCTCTCGGCCTCGAGCTTCCACTGCAGCAGCTTGTCCCAGGCCAGGACGAGGGCATCGTGCGCCGGCTCGACGTAGGCTTGCTCGGTGCCGTCCTCGTTCTGACCCATGTCGCGCACCAGCAGGCGGGCGTCCACCAGCCGCTCGAGGACAGCCTGGGCGCGGGCGTTTTCGTCATCGTCTGGGTACTCCAGCTCGCCGAGCGCCACCCGGCGGCGGGCCAGCTCGCCGCCTTCGGCCGAGATCATGCGCAGCATGACCCGCCGCATAGTGGCCCGGTGGGCGTCGTCGGGCAGATCATCGTACTCCCTCGTCGCCCGCTGCCGCAACGAGCCGATGACGCCGCCCAGCGCCTCGTAGTCTGCCTCGGTCAACGCCCGATCGTCGCGGCCGTCGCGCACGTAGCTCAGGTACATCTCGCTCAAGGTGAAGGAGAGGAGCGGCAGCGCCCCCGGCATCTGCAGCACCTCGGTGATGAGCTTGTCGACCAGCTCCTCGGGCTCGAAGTAGAGGACGCGCACCGAAGCCGGGCCTTCAATGGCAGCGCGCAGGTCGGACGGGTCCAGTGGGGGGACGACGTAGCGGGCCGCCGTCCAGGCTCGTGCCAGGGATGACGCCTGGACGAGCTGCGGCTCGAAATCGGTGCGCAGGGTGATGACCAGGCGGAAGGCATCCGGGTGCGATCGCGCGGCCTGGGCGAGGAGTGACAGAAAGCGTAGCCGCTCGTCATCGTCGCGGCACAGGCTAAGCAGCTCTTCGCACTGGTCGACGGTGAGGACCAGGCGCCGGCCGGAGTTGGCCGCCTTCCAGGCCGCGACCGCGTCGGCCAGGCCGTGGTTGGCCTTGAGGTCCACAGGGATGTCGGGCAGGTTCTGCCGCAGCAGGGCCGCCAGCACCCGGAGTGGATGGTCCGTGGGCCGGATGGGGGGCAAGACGCACCACTGCGGGCCGGCTTCCGCCAGCCGGGGCAATAGCCCGGCCTTGACCAGGCTCGACTTGCCGGTGCCCGACGCGCCGAGCACCGCCACAAACGGCAGCAACTCCAGCCGGGCCAACAGTTCCGCCGTCTCCTCCTCGCGGCCGAAGAACAGGGCACGGTGCTTGCGCTCGTAGGGTTTCAGGCCACGATAGGGATTGTTGTCTTTGGTCAGCGTTTCGGCCGGCGGCAAGTTCAAGGGGTGGCCGGGGACCAGGAAGATGTACTCCCCCTTGCGATGCTTGTTGAGGGGCCAAATCTGGGGCGTCTGCTCGAGGTTGGCCCTCTGCGCCGCCTCGACCTCCACGGTGTCGCGCAGGTAGAGCGCCAGCTCGGTGGCGGTGATGACCCCATCGCCCTGCCCCTTGCCCTTGGGCACATCGGCTTTTCCCGCCAGGCCGGCAAGGAACGCCCGGGCGAAGGGCGAGTGCTGGTCGCCGTCCTCCTTGCGCGTGCCGAGGCAGCCGACCACGCTGCCGGTGAGGAGGTCGAGCGCCCGCTGGTCGTCGGAGGCCGAGGTGATGACCTGCCAGGCGGGCGACTGCAGGAAACGGTCAAAGCGTTCCTTGTGCAGCACCTTGGGCGGCTCGCCGATGTAGCGGGTGGACGACCAGCGGAAGGCGCCGGCGAAGCAGCAGTCGAACACGGCCAGCATGTGGCGACAGGGGAGTGCGCTCAGCCAGCCGTGGAGCTCCGCCATGGGCAGCAGCGACGCCGGGTCGTCGGGTCGGGCATCCTGGGGGACAAGGTAGCCCTGGGGGCCGTCCTCGCCATCGCAGGCAATGCCGTGGCCCGCGAAAAAGACCAGCAGGCGGTCGTTCTGCCCCAGCTTGCCCGGCAGCTCGTCGCGAAACAGACTCACCAGCCTGTCCCTGGTCACGCCGGCGACCAACAGCCGGACCTTGTAGCCGTGCTCACGCTCCAGCAGTTCGGCCAGACGGGTGGCGTCGTTCTCGGGTGTGGCGAGGGCCGGAATGCCGCCGCCATAGTCGCCGATGCCGATGATGACGGCGTGGCTGGTGTCGAACTGCGATTGGCAGGCATCCGTGCTGCCCGCATGCCCGGCATTGCCATCCATGGTCCCTCCCATTGGCTGCCTCCGTGGCTGCCCACAGGCCGCGAGCGTCTGTCCTGGGCACCGCCCCAGGCCGGTGCGAGCTCCGGGTCGCGCGGTGACCGGCATGCAAGCCGGCCACCACCCCAACGCTTTTGCCGGCCGCGTCAGCGCCGGCGAGGCACGGGCGGAACGACCCGCCTGATCCGGTCCCTGGCGCGCTGCCTCCACAGCCTGAGCTTTCTCGTGGAGAAGAGGTGCTCGCCGTGTCGCCGGGCCAGATCGTCGGCCGCCTCGCCCATGAGGACCGGGCGCGCGGCCTGCGCCTCCAGCTCTTCCCGGTTCCGGGACAGCCAGAGGTAAAGGTCGGCCGCGGTGCGGTGAGGGAACTCGCCCAGGATCTGCCGCTCGCCCATGATCTGGACGATGGGCTCGTAGCGGAGGTCGCACCACAGGGCCACAGCCTCTTCCAGGGAGAGCTCTCGGTCGTCCACCGCCGACAGGATTTGCCGGTAGGCCTTGATCTCACCCAGGAGATCTTCGTAGCCGCCCGGCGCCGTGAGCCGGATGTCCAAAGCGGGCCGCAGGCGGTCGATGTGGGTCTGCTCCAGGAACGCGGTGCGGGCGAGCCGGCACAGGAGCGCGTCGACGTCCGAGTCGGGCTGCAGCGGGACCGGGGTGTCGTATTCCCAGACGTGGGCCTTGACGGTCTGCCTGCCAAGCTGGCGGGCGACCGACACGCGGTGGTTGCCGTCGCGGACAAAGAACACGTCGCCCACGCGGTAAAGCTCGACGGGTGGCACCTCTCGCCCGGAGGCCATCACCTGCTCGATCTTTTCCCAGCGCTCCTGTAGCCGGTCCGTGCGCGGCAAGAAGGCCCGTGTAAAGTCGGTGTAGCGGCCCACACTGCCGGCGACGTGGTCCAGGGGGACTTCCTGGAGGTCCGCGTAGTGCGGGTCCTCAAGCCGGAGCTTGTGGCTGACCTCTTTAAAGGACAGCAGGTTGTCGGAGCGCCGCCGCAGCGTGGCCAGGGCATCCTGGACAAAGGCTGCCCGTCGTGCCTCTTTCCAGCGCAGGCTGCGCGAAGTGGCCGGGGGCACTGTCATGCCGTCTCCTCGCTGCCTCCGGATGGGCCGGGGACCGGCAGCCTGGCGCCGCGATGCGCGTGCCCGGGGGCGCTCAGGAGCCCGCCGAGGAAAATGGCTGCGCCCATGGCAATACAGACCCTGCGCCTCAAGTCTCACCTCCGGAACCGGCACCCCAGGAGAAAAGCCACCGCGTCCATCATAGCACGGAAAGGGAGAAAAGGCAACACCCTCGGAGACCGGTCGGCCTAGTTGGTGCTTGGCAAATCCGTCTTTGGTTCTTTCTCGTCTGTGTGCCTCAACTGGGCTTTTGCCCGCCACGTGCAAGTCAACTCGTCCGCGTGGCGGTACCTTCTCCGCCCAACTCCGCCAACAGCTCCGCGACGGTCGCTTTCAGGTCCCGCGCGCAGCCGCGCGCCTGAGCGGCAGCGACTGCGTCCGGCGTCAACGCCGCCGCGGCGGCCGCGGCCGCGATGTGCCGGCCGGCGGCATCCTTGAACCAGCGGGCGCTGCGGACAAGGGGGATGGTCGTGGCCAGGGCATAGAGCTCGACCGCTCGTTCTGCCTGGCCCGAGCTCGCCCAGAGCAGGGCGATCCCCGGGAGCGCAAACGCGACGGGGATCATGGCCCCCAGCTTGGCGCCAAGGCGTAGCGCTTCGAACAGATGCTCCCGCGCCTGAATCAGGCGACCCAGCTCGCACTCGGCATACGCCATGCTGGCCAGGGCCCAGGCATAATCGTCGATCTGCTTGATGGCCTGGAAGGTGATGGCGCCCTCCTCAAAGAGCCTCAAGGCCCCCTCAGGCACTCCCTCAGCGAGAGCGATATAGCCCAGGACAAGGCGGCATTGGCCAACTCCACGTTTCCAGCCGGTTTCAAGCGCTATAGCAAGCGCGGAGTCTATCTCCTGGCGTGCTTGTTTATAGTCACCCGAACCCCACGCTGCATAGCCCAGCCATAGCTTTGGCATAGCCGAGTAGGCGTGTCGCAGTCCCAGCTCCTCGTAAGCCTGCACTGCGGCGAGGGCCTGCGAGCGTGCTTCGGCGAGTTGGCCCTGTAGGAAGAACGAACCTGCGAGCATTGTCAGACTGTAGGCGAGCTCGGCCTGGGCGCCAATCGACCGGTAGGTGCCGGCGCTCTCGCCGGCAAAGCGGGCAGCTTCCTCCGCCTGCCCCTGCAAAAAAGTGACGAAGGACAACCACTGCAGACAGTCTGCCACCGTCCGCTGGTCTCCGAGCGCCCGGGCATGAATGAGGCTGCCTTCGACCAGCCTGCGCCCTTCGCGGTAATCGCCCAGTTGGGTAACCGCTTCGGCCAGGATCTTGGAGGCTCGGGCCAGGCCATGCCTGTCGCCCAGGGCCTCGTACAGGGCCACGCTCGCCTCGCATAGCCCCTTGGCCGCTTCCCGATCCACGTCGTGGAGGGCATAGCCCCGGCAGTACAGGGCGAAGGCCTTCTCCGCCCGAATATCCTCGTCGGCCAGCCGGGGGTCCTCCAGGAGGGCCAGGCTCTGGTCGAGCAGCTGGCTGGCCAGCTCGGTGCGGCCCGCTTCCCAGTTAATGAGGCCCTGCCAGGCCAGGACCCTGGCCCGCAGGCGCAGAGCATCGCTCGACGGCACTCCTTGCAGTCCCTCCACAGCTGCCAGGAGGGCTGTTTCCGCCTCAGCATAGCGCACGCGCCAATCGTAATAGCCTGCCAGGCCGTCGAGCGCCTGGTCCAGCAGGTCCACCTGCTGCCGCGCGGCCGCCCAATCCCAGGCAGTGCGGGCGTTGTCGATCTCCACGTCCATCTCGGCTACGGCCGCCAGCTGCCCGCTGCCTTTCAGGTCCTCCCCCCAGCGCTGCAGGGCGGCGGCATAGTAGCGGCTGTGGCCAGCGGAGGCGGCTTCGGCCGCGGCCGGCGAGCTTTTCGGCCGCGTACTGGCGCAGCAGCTCGTGGACGTCGTAGCGGCCGGAAGGCGAGCGGTGCAAGAGCGACCGGTTGACCAGGGCCCGCAGGTCCCCCAGCGTTGCCCCGGTGACCTGCTGGGCCGCCTGCCCGCTAAAGCCCCCGCAAAAGACGGACAGCGCCTGAAAGACCTCGGCCTCGCGCCCGCCGAGCATGCTCCAGGAATGGTCAAAGACGGCGCGGATGCTGCGGTGCCGCTCGGGCACGTCGCGCCAGCCGGTGTCCAGGAAGTCGAGGCCCTCGGCGATGCGGTCCGCGATCTCGGCCGGAGTGAGCATCTCGGCCCAGGCAGAGGCCAGGAGGAGGGCCAGCGGCATGCCGCCCGCCAGGCGGCAGATGCGGGCCACGTGCTGCTCCTGGCCGGCCAGGACAAAGCCGGGGCCGGTCCGCCGCGCCGCGGCCAGGAACAGGTCCACGGCGTCGTACTGCCCCTGTGCGATCTCGTGGGTCTCCTGTTCGGGGCAGGCCAGGCCGCCGACGGGGAAGAGATGCTCACCCTGCAGGCCCAGCCGGGTGCGGGAGGTGACCAGGACCGTCACGCCCGGGGCGGCCTGGAGGATGTCGACCACGACGTCGACACCGTCGAGGAGGTGCTCGTAGTTGTCGATGAGGAGCAGCATCCGCTTCCCGCGCAGGTAATGGAGGAGCTGCTGCCGGGGCTCGCCGCCCTCGTAGAAGGAGAAGCCGATGGCCTGGGCCACGGTGGGGACGATGGCCTCGGGCGAGCGGGCGCCGGCGAGGCGGACCTGGAAGACGCCGTGCTCGTAGTCGGCAAGGCGGGCGGCGGCCGCCTCGAGGGCCAGGCGGGTCTTGCCGATGCCGCCCTCGCCGACGAGGGTCAGGAGGCGGCAGGCGGGGTCGCGCAGACGGTCGCGGATGAGGGCCAGCTCGGCTTCGCGCCCGACAAAGGGGGTCAGCTGCGCCGGCAGGTTGTGGCGAGGTGTCGCCGGTAAGGGAACCGGCACCGGGGACGGGGCCCCAATGGTCCCATCCCGGATTTGTTCGTAGAGGGCCACCGTCTCGCCGGAGGGCTCGACGCCCAAGGCCTCGGCCAACTGGCGGCGGCAGGTCTCGTACTGGGCCAGGGCCTCGGCGCGCCTGCCCCCCGCGGCCAGAAGGCGCATGGCCTGCTGGTGGCCGCCCTCGCGCCAGGGGTCGAGCTCGACCTGGCGCCAGGCGTGTGGCAGGGCAAGCTCCAACTGGCCCTGCTGGGCGTGCCACTCGCCGAGGGTGTGCAAGGCCTCGACGGCCAGGCGGTGAAAGCGCTCGCCCTGGAAGAGCATCCACTCCTCGAAGGCAGTGCTGTCGGGCAGGGAAAAGCCCTCGAGGAACGGGCCGCGGTAGAGAGCGACCGCTTCTTCCAGGCGCTGCATGGCCTCGGGGGAAGCGGACGAAGGCGGGCCGCCGGCCAGGCGCTGGTTGAAGGCCAGGACATCGGCCCAGGCGTCGCTGGCGGCGTTGAACTGGATGGTCTGTGGGGAGACGAGCAGGAACGATGGCGCAGCAGCGTCGCTCTCGGCTGGCGGGCGGTCGCCGATGGCAGAGCGCAGGTTGGACAGCGCTCCTCGCAGATTGGTGCGAGCGGCGCGTTCGGGCCAATCGGGCCATAGCAGGCCGGCGAGCCTTTCGCGGCGGTGGGGGCGGTCGGCTTCGACGGCCAGGTAGGCGAGGAGGGCGCGGACCTTGTCTGACTCAAAGGCAGTGACCGGCTGGCCGTCCAGGGTCACCTGGAGGGGACCAAGGAGAAGGATGGACAAACGGGCCATGATGTCACCTCGCGACAGCGAATCCCACAACCGTTGGCTTCACAATGTGCGACGGGCGGCCAAGGTGGCTCCCAAGATGCCAGGCGACGATGCGTGCTTGTTGGCCGGTACAACGTGCAGGAATGTCGTCAGCGCGAATGATAGCACATTTCGCCCAGAAGAGCAACCATGCCTGCAACTTCCTTACGTTTTCCTCACGCTCTGCAGACGTCTTTGACACGCCGGCGTGGTAGACTGGCACCAGTGACGAGAGGGGAAACCTGACCACCTGGAGCAAAAGGAGGACGGAAATGGCAATGGCAATCGCGGAGAACATCCAGACAATGCAGGCCTTCATCGGTTATTTCAACCCGGCACAGGCGGAGCGCATTGCGCAGGGGTGCAGGGTCCAGGCCCGGGGGAAGGCCGAGAGCACAAAGGAGGCCGGCGTGATCGAAAGGACGACGGACGGGCCGGTCGCGGAGAACATCCGGACGATGCAGGCCTTCCTGGGCTATTTCGATCCTGCACAGGCGGGGCGCATGGCGCGGGGATGCAGGCCCGGGGCCGGGGGTGAGGTCACGGCTGCCAGAGACCAGGCGGCGGACGAATGGCTGTCGCAGGCCCTGGCGGCGCTGCAGGACGTCTTCCAGGACTGGGAGATCACCATTGAGGCGGCCCAGGCCGAAGGGGACAAGGTTGCCGTCCACTTCGCCGTTCCCGGCCACCAACTGCAGGGCAGCTGGGCCGTAGAGCCGGCCATGCACGCCTAGCGTGTGCCCGGCAGCCAGATGCTCGAGCACCGGATGCCATGAGACGCGCCCGCCGTGAAGTAGCTGCTGGGCGGCGGGCACGGACCGGCTGGGGCACAGGTTTGGGTCTGCGCCTGGTCCATACCAGGTGAGAAGGTGGGCACACGGCCATTGGTTGCCGGGCTCGTAACGGGAGGCAAAGCGGATGATGGACGGAGTGCAGCCCGAGTACCTCTCTTACCTTGTGCGGCTGTGGCGCGTGAGCGACGACGAGGAGCCGACCTGGCGGGCCGTGCTCAAGAGCTCGCAAACGGGCCAGCAGATGGGCTTTGGCAGCCTGGAGGCGTTGTTTGACTATGTGCGCAGGGAGGCAGGGCTGGAACCCCGCGCAAACGAGGGGGATGCGCTAACGGCCCGGCCGTCGCAGTGGAAGGGGGCAGATGGGCCTCAAGCACGCTCGACGTGCGTGGCGTCGATGCCTTCAGACCCATTGGCTCCCAGTGGTGCAGACATTGGGACCAGCAATACCCCGAGCTAACTCGGATTGCGTAGGGAAATGTGATGGAACTTACAGTATCGAGGTCGTCTAGGGGAAATAATATGATAGTACAGTGCAAGTTGTGACCGAAGGGGCGGGTGTTAAGAACGCTTGGGCCATGCCCCTTGTTCTCGTTTACGTGAGTTGTCCATCAAGAGCGGCCGGGTCGCCATGGATAAAGATCTTATAGCCGCTCCGAGGCCCAGCGCAGTTCCTCAACGACCGTCTAAATGCTAGTGTGACGGGCACCGTAGACCCATCGCGAATTAATTTCATCGCTCCAAAAAAAGGCAGATCTCTTATTTCTCAGAGAGAATGTAAGCCCTTAGACTATCCGCCAGAGCCCGCCGGTCTCCGATGTGGAAGATTGCGGCAGACAGAGGTCAAGAGATACCTCAACCGCCCGTATGGAAAGGAGGTTCTCAAGTAGCCGATTTGGCAATTTGTCTTCCGATTTTCCGATGAAAGAAAAAAGGAGAAGAATCATGTACAACCGCTTGAAAACCACTGGTTCGAAGAGTTTCCTCCTATTGGCCCTCAGCCTGCTGATTTTACCCTTGCTGGCCGCCTGCGGCGGTGGCGCGACAGCGACCGAACCCCCGGAAGCGATTGCAGAAACGCCTGGGATGACGGAGGCTGTACCTACGGAACCGGCGGCTACCGAGCCAGCCGCTACGGAGCCAGCGGCTACCGAGCCAGCCGCTACGGAGCCAGTGGCCACCGAGCCTGCCGAAGAGGCTGGCGCGATGGCCGATTCGATCCGCGTCGCCGTGGTGCGAGGGGCCATGATCGATACGATGACCAAGCTCGCCGACGCCTACGTGGAGGCCCATCCAGGCGTCACGATTAATGTCGAAGAAGAGCCGGAAGGCGGCGCGTTCGATGCGCTGATCGCCGCCGGCAACCAGCCCGACATCATCGTGGGCTCCTTTGGCTCACAAATCGGCCGCCTGGCGAACACCGAAGCCGTCCTGCCGCTGGAGGACATGGCGGGCTACGAGGAGCTGGTCGCCCGCCTTGAGGCGGCCACCATCCAGGAGCTCTACGGGCACAACTACTACATCCCCGCTGGCGCAGATGTTACCATGATGATCTATAACAAGCAGCTCTTCGAAGAGGCTGGGCTCGACCCGGAGGACCCGCCCACCACCTGGCAAGAGTTCCTGGACGCTGCTGAGGCGATCCAGGCCTTGCCCGCCCGTGAGGGCGGTAGCCAGGTCTACGGGACGGTCTTCTGGAACGACGCCCTGGCTTGGGGCGGCTGGTACTGGAACATGTTGCAGCCCATGTACTTGAACGCCAACCAGGCCCAATGCCAGCTCCTCAACCGTCTGGGAACCGGCATCGTCTTCGACCAGCCCCAATGCCAGCTCCAGCAGTTCTTTGAGTTCAATGCCAGCGCCCAGGAATTCGCCCCCGCGACTATGGAGAGGAACTTTTTCAGCCGCACCATCGGCATGTGGCCGCAGTATGGCTATTCCTGGGAGCCTAACCTGCGTGAGGCAGAGGGCGAACCCATGGTCATCGGCGAGGACGTGGGCATCGCCCCGGTTCCCGTCCCCAAGGAAGGCGACACCTCCTACACTACGTATGGTGGGCGCGCCTTGATGATCTTGCAGACCACTCCGGAGCGCCAAAACCTGGCCTGGGATTTCATCAAGTTCCTGATGGAAGACGAGAACAACTTGACGTTCATCCAGGAATTGGGTTACCTGCCCGTGGTCACCAGCCTGAAGGAGGATGCCTACTTCCAGGACCCGGCTCGCCAGCCATTCGTCGAGGCTCTGGAGAACGCTGTCCTCCCGGAGCAGACCGGGACTGCCGAAGACGTAGCCAACGAGATCCTGGGTGTGTACCAGATCGTGGCGGTCGAGAAATCGATCAGCCCTGAGGAGGCCGTCCAGGAAGCAGCGACGCGCGCTCAAGGCAAGATCGAGTAGACCGCAAACAGAAAGCGGCGCGGAGCACCCCTTCGAGAACCTTAGAGCATGCCCCGCGCCGCTTTCTTCCTATGCTGTGCGAAAGTTAGACAAGCCGACAAACCCTTTAGTCTCGTTTTGCGGTTTTCGGACAAGCTCCAGGGAGATAGCATGGCAGTAAACAGCGCTCAAGCAACTCAAACCGCCCCCAGGGCGGGGCGTAAGAAGGGGTTGTGGCAACGCATCCGTCGCCACGTCTGGGGTTACCTTTTCGTTTCCCCCTGGATCCTCCTCTACCTGGTGTTCGGCCTCTACCCGCTGCTGCTCTCGTTCTACCTGACCTTCTTCACCTATTCCTTCGTCCGGCCGGAGGACTATGTTTTCGTTGGGATCGGCAACTGGATCCGAGGACTCCAGGACCCGCTCCTCTGGAAGAGCCTGTTCAACATTTTCTACAACCAGGGTATCTTTATCGTGCTCAAGAACGCGCTGGGGTTGCTGTTCGCCGTGCTGCTGTACAAGGCGACCTACTTTGGCCGCTTATTTCGCACGATCTACTTCATGCCGGTCGTCGTGTCCATCGTCGTGCTGATGACCATCGGCGAGTTCATGGCCAGCCCCACCGGGCCGCTGCAAACAATGGCCGTACGCTACGGCTTGTCAGGCGGGCCCGTGTTTTGGAAGTTCAGCCCCTGGTTGCCGATGCCGGTGATCGCCCTGATCAACAGCTGGAAGTGGTTCGGCGTCAGTATGGTGATCCTGCTGGCCGGGCTGTACAGCATCGACACGCAGCTCTACGAGGCAGCAGCTATCGATGGCGCGAGTGGCTGGTCGCAGTTCCGGCACATTACGGTCCCGCAGCTGAGGCCTCAGTTCTTCTTCCTGTTGGTGGTCGATCTGATCTTCGGGCTGCAGATGTTCACAGAAGTATTCACCATCGGCTTCGATGTGTTTGGCGGCACCAACAACCAGGCCCTCACGCCGGTCTTGTACCTGTATGCCCAGGCCTTCGATCGCTCGAACGTCGGCTATGCTTCGACACTGGGACTCCTACTGGCGGTGATCATCGCCCTCTTGACCGTGCTCCAGTTCAAGGTCTTCCCGCGGGAGGCGAGGTAAAACATGCTCCCATCCAAACGCGTCACCGGCTCCACCGTCTTGATCTATGCCCTGCTGATCCTGGGCGGGATCGTGGTCTTTTACCCCTTCTTTTACATGCTGATGAATTCAGTAAAGACCGGCCCCGAGATCCTGCACGCCCCCACCAGCCTGCCACGCCAGATCACGTTTTCCGGCTACGAAGGCGTGTTCGGGCGGCTTAACATGCTGTGGCTCTACCGCAACTCGCTGATCCTGGCGGTCTCGATCACGCTGCTGAACACCTTCCTGAGTGCCATGGCTGCTTACGCCGTGGCCAAGATCCCCTTCCCTGGGAAAGATTTCCTCTTTGGTTTTATGCTCGCCACCATGATGATCCCGGCCGTGCTGTTTCTGATCCCCACCTACGTGATGATCTATCGCCTGGGTTGGGTAGGGAAATTCCATGCCCTGATCATCCCTTCGGCGGTTACTGTGTACAGCATCTTTCTGATTCGCCAGTTCATGGTGGCCGTCCCGGACGAAATCATAGAGGCAGCCCGCCTGGATGGAGCCAACGATGTGCAGCTTTTCTTGCGGGTGATGCTCCCACTCTCCCGCCCTGTGCTGGCTACTGTGGCCATCCTGACCTTCATCGGCAGCTGGAACGACTTCCTCGGCCCCCTGCTCTACCTCAACCGGCCGGAAACCTGGACGGTCCAGCTCGGGTTGTACCAGTTCAAGACCTCGATCCCCGGGGAAAACGCCCAGCAGATTTGGGCGGCAACCACACTGATCACCCTGCCACTCATCCTGGTCTACTTTTTCCTCCAGGACCAGTTTACGCGTGCCTTTGCCAACGTCTCGCTCAAATAGGGTATAGATGTGTCTATTCAATCCCCTTCCGCAGGATTTCTAGCAGAAGAGCTTGAGCCACAGGCTGATATAGCCCCCCGCTCGAGTTTCCTCAGGCGGACGCTCCTCATTATTTTGCTTGTGGCCCTGATCTTTATTCTCACCTATGCACTCGCCTGGTTCAACGCTTATCGTCTGAGCACCCGTTTCATCCAGGATGCCGACGATAGTTATGCCGGGGAAGTGTATCTACAAGCCCTGGTGGGAACCGAGGAATTTGACCCGCAGACCAACCGGAACGTCAAAAAGGGCGGTTACCTGAACGTCGAGAGAATCTGGTCCGGTTCCCTTTCTTGGCCGGAACCTTCCATCCTGCAACGGGCCCGCCTGCGCAGTCAGGAGATCATCAACCAACGCCTGACGATCGAGATGGCGGAGAACTACATCCGGGCAAATACTGGGCGACCCGCTGCCTATTTCGCCGAGATCTATTTGCGGCTTGGCGAGCTCTATGAACAGGAAGGCGACCTGCTTTCAGCCCGCGATATCTACGAATCCATCCCGGAGCTGTTCGCCAACCGGTCGGACTTGATCGAAAAGGCTAAGGAGCACCTGCAAAGGCTAGAAGGAGGGTAAACAAGGACCCCCCTATCAAGAACGCTGGCCTTGTACACCACGGAATTCTTGTAGAGGAGGCCCAAGGAAAAGCGACGAGATCCGCGAGATATCAAGAGAGAAAGGATAGCAAATGTCACCCAGAACGCGATATTCGGTCCGTCTTATGAGTATCCTGCTCCTGTTGGCCGTTGCCTGGCCTGTCCAGGCAGATCCGCTGGCCTTGAGCGGGGAGCAACGGCGCGTACTGGAGCAGTATGCCACCGATACCTGGCAGTCGCTCGTGGCGATGGTGGACCCGGACACCGGACTGCCCGCCGATAACGTCAGCGTTGACGGCCAGCGGGCCGGCTACACCTCCCCCACGAACATTGGCACCTACATCTGGAGCACACTGGTCGCGCGCGATCTGCAGATCATCACCCCGGCGGAGGCGCGTCTCCGCATCGGCAGAGTGCTGGATATGCTGGAGGCGATGGAGCGCCACACCGACAGCGGCATGTACTACAATTGGTACGACCCGGCGACCGGTGCCAAGCTGACCACCTGGCCCCCCTCCGGGAATGTGGATCCAGTCTACCCGTTCCTGTCGAGTGTGGACAATGGCTGGCTGGCTTCCGCCCTAATCATGATCACCAACACGGTTCCGCAGTCGCGCGACCGCGCGCAGGCCATCCTGGACAGCATGGACTTTGGCTGCTACTACGACGAGAACGCTCGCGGCCCGGATTTGGGTGCTGGCCTGCTGCGCGGCGGATTCTGGACGACGGCGGACGCGCCACCATGGGCCGGCCCCGTCGACAACTACTGCGAAAAAGGCCCTGACGTGGCCTACACCGGCCACCACTACGGGACCCTCAACACCGAACCACGCATTGCCAGTTACATCGGAATCGCCCAAGGTCAGGTGCCACCCGAGCACTATTTTGCCATGTGGCGCACGTTCCCGCCAACCTGCGACTGGGGCTGGCCGGAGATGGCTCCCCAGGGTGAAACGCGCACCTACCTGGAAATCGAAGTCTACGAAGGACACTATACCTATCGCGGCCTGAACATCGTGCCCAGCTGGGGGGGCAGCATGTTTGAAGCGCTGATGGTCCCACTGCTGGTGCCCGAGGAAGAATGGGGTCAGGATAGCTGGGGCATCAACCACCCGCTCTACGTGCAGGCACAGATCGAACACGGTCTGGAGGAGGCGCAGTACGGCTACTGGGGCTTCTCGCCTTCCAATAACCCGGCTGGAGGCTACCGAGAATTCGGCGTGGACCCGCTGGGCATGGATCCGGGTGGGTACACCACGGACCTGGAACGGACCACGGTCGATTACGGCTTCGCCGACCCATCCGGGGTGGGGTACTGCCCCGGGCGCGAGCCGCAACCCCTGCCGGAAGCCTACGGCCAGGGCGTGGTGGCACCGCACGCCTCGTTCCTGGCGCTCGAATATGACCCGGAGGCGGCGCTAGAGAACCTGGCCAATCTGCGCCAGGACTTTGAATCCTATTCCTGGGGCGGCTTTTTCGACGCCGTCAACGTCAGCAACGGCGACATCGCCACCTACTATCTGGCGCTCGACCAGGGCATGATCATGGCCGCCATCGGCAACGCGCTGCGCAACGACCGCCTGCAGCACTACTTCATACACGGCGATATCGAGAACTTCGTCCAGCCTATCCTGGAGATGGAGGCCTTCACGGCCGGGCCCTAATCTCCTTGGATGCCCTGATGTCTACGGGTTTGTCCCAAACAGGAGCCAGTCCCTGGCAAGGGCCTGGCTCCTATCTTGCTCGCGATGCGAGGTTGAGCTTCGATTGAGCTTACAGCTTGATCTCGGTTCCCAGTACCTTCAGGAATTTGGCCAGCCAATCGGGGTGCGCCGGCCAGGCCGGGGCCGTGACCAGGTTACCGTCGACGTGGGCCTTGTCCACAGGGATCGCCATGTACTTGCCGCCAGCGCGGCTCACATCCGGCCCGACCGCGGGATAGGCAGAACATTCTCTGCCCTCCAGCACACCGGCCGCGGCCAACACCTGAGCCCCGTGGCAGACGGCTGCGATGGGCTTTTTCTTCTTGGCAAAGTGGCGCACGATGTCCAGCACCTTCTCGTTCAGGCGGATGTACTCGGGCGCTCGTCCGCCAGGAATGACCAGTGCGTCATAGTCCTCGGCCTCTACCTCGGCAAAGGAGGCATTCAATGCAAAGTTGTGGCCCGGCTTCTCGCTGTAGGTCTGATCGCCCTCAAAATCGTGGACGGCCGTCCGCACTTTTTCCCCGGCCTGCTTATCAGGACAGACTGCGTCCACCCGGTGGCCAACCGCCAGCAAGGTCTGAAAGGGGACCATCACTTCGTAGTCTTCTACAAAATCGCCAACGAGCATGAGGATTTTCTTCGCACCCATGTTAGGCTCCTTTCTCTGGATTCACTCCAACCATTCATTGTACGGCCAACGGAATTTCCTGGAAGTTCTCTCCGGCGACTACCTCCCTTCATCGTTCGTCATTGGCAGGAGCCTCTGCCTTGGTTCGTGGTCCTATGTTCTATTCTACACCAAGGCACGGCTATACGCAAGACGGTCGCCAAGTTGCGGGTGCACCAAGGAGTTGTCACCCTTGGGACCCGGAGCCGGCAGAGATGCCGGCGCTCCCAGGGGACGCCGGGCTGATCGATCTAGGCCTTCGCTCTGGAACGTCAGCTTGGGTGCTCCGAACCTGGACCACAGGGTGTTGCTGGTCGGTGTGACAAGAACCCTCTTTGTGTTATCATGGGCCCCGTATTGGGTGAGGACTGGGTGCGCAGTTGCGCCATCTTGGCCCGTGACTTGATGGCCCAGATAAGGATTGCGGCGCCGACGGTCCGCGGGCCGGGTACCGGGTGGTTACGCTGCAGCTCAAGGATTGCCTGAGGTTCTATTTGGAGGTGTGGTAGAGATCCTGGACGTGCGCGAAAGGCGGGATTGGGGCATGGATGCCTTCTCACGGTACCACTGGAAGCTGGAGGGATAGTTCGGCGTTGGCTCGACTGCGATGGCCGCGCCAAAATCTGGCCCTGCACCTGCTGGCGCTCAACCTCCTGTTCGTCGCCCCGATCCTAATCGCCGCCCTCTTTTTCGATGTCCTGGCCAGCCGGCGCCTCCAGGCCGACGTGGCCGCTGCCGACCTGCGCCTGGCACAGGCCGTCGCCCTGGAGACCGATGCCCTCCTGGTCAAGGCGCGCGGGGCAGTCGAGGCCTTTGTCCGGATGCCCGAGGTCGTCGACATGGACCTTGCCGGCATGGAAGAGTCCTTTGGCGATGCCACCCTGGCCAGGCAGGACATCAATCTCTTCTACCGGCTGGACGCCCAGGGGATCATGATATTTCACTATCCCACCGGTCCGGGCAGCACCGTCGGGGTGGATTTTTCTTATCGCGAGTACTTTCAGGCTGCCCGCGCGACCGGCCAGCCGGTGTTCTCGCAAGGACGTGTGTCGCCGACCACTCAGCGGCCGGTCGCAACGGTCGTAGTGCCCGTCTACACAGCCGGGGGCCGTTTTGATGGGGTAGTGGCCGCTAACCTCGAGCTCCAGCGGCTCAGCGAGACCATGAGTGTGCTCGGCCAGGACTTGAGGCGAGGAGTGCAGGTGACCATGGTGGACGCGGCCGGCCAGGTGGTCGCCCACTCGCAGCCGGAGGCGAGTTTGCTGCACAGTGTCCTCGATACCCTCCCCGGGGTCTCCCAGGCCCTGGCGGGCCACGAGGGTTCTCTTGGGGGCACAAGCGCCGGCGGGCACGAGGGGCTCTATTCCTACGCGGCAATTCCGAGCGCCGGCTGGGGGGTGATCGTCCAGCGGCCCGCGGAGATCGCTTGTGCCACCTCCGGGCTTTTCACCGCGGCCTGTTGCTGGCCATCGTCATCATTGCCCTCGGCGCCACTCTGTTTTGGTGGGGGCTATCCCGCCGGGTTATCCGCCCGCTGGAACAGCTCACCCGCTTGAGCCAGGCCGGCGGGGCCGCGACCGGCCGCAGACCGTGCCACCAGAAGGCCGGGGAAGAGCTGGAAGCCATGGGCAGACGGCAAGACCAGGTGGGTGACCTGGCCCGGACCCTGCGGCGCCGGCTACACGAGCTGGAAACCCTCCTTGAGACGAGCACTGCCGTCGTTTCCAGCCTCGATACCGAACAGGTGATCGACAGCATCCTGGAGCAGGTGCAGCGCCTGTTGGGCGTCGCTACCTGTGCAGTTCTGCTCCTCGACGAGGCTACACAGCAGCTCCATGTGCACTCCAGCCGCGGCTGGAGCGAGGATTATGTGCAGGAGCTGCACCTTGAGCCCTCACCACGGGAGCTGCCTGCCTGGCGGGCCATCGACAGCGGCCAGCCCGTGCAGCTCTCGGACGTGGAGAAGGATCCCGCCATGGCCGCCCTGCTGCCCCTCATCCGGAGCGAGGGCTACCGCTCGCTTCTGGTCGTGCCCCTGATTACCCTCCACGGCCCGCCGGCGGTGTTGGTTGTCTACCGGGCCGATGTGCACGAATTTCGCACGGAAGAGGTCAACCTGGCGGTGACCTCTGCAAACCAGGTGGCCATGGCCCTGGAGAATGCCACGCTGTTCAGCCAGATCGGCAAGGAATTGCAGCAACAGGTGCACTCCCTGACCAGCCTGAATCGGGTCATGCTCACGGCCAGCGAGTCACTGGTGTTGGACGACGTGCTGAACAACGCCCTGGACGCGGCCCTTGACGTGACCAGGGCCGACGCGGCCTGGATCCACCTGCTCTCGGAAGAGGAACCCAGGCTGAGGCTGCGTGCGCAGCGGGGCCTCGCACCCCGGCTGGCCGGGCTACTGGAGGAGTTGCCACCCGGCTTTGGGCTCGTCGGCCGGGTCGCCGAGATGGGACAGACGCTCCGGGTGGAAGGCCTGGAGGGAGAAGAGGACTTTCGGGTTGCGGCCGAGGAAGGATTCTGCTGCATGGCCGGCACACCCCTGCGGGCAAAAGAGACCGTCGTGGGTGTCCTCGGAGCCGCCACGCGCACAGGCCGCTCTCTCTCGGAAGCTGAGATCGAGCTGCTCTCGGCCATTGGCGGACCGGTCGGCATTGCCGTGGAAAATGCACGCCTCTACCAATATAGCCGCCAGGTGGCCGTCCTCGAAGAGCGAAACCGGTTGGCCCGCGAGACTCACGACGCCCTCGCGCAGGGACTCACGGGGATTATTGTGTAGTTGGAAGTGATGGAACGACTGGCCTCGCGCCGCCCCGAACAGGCCCTGACCAGTCTGCACCGGACCATGGATCTCGCCCGGCGCAGCTTGCAGGAGGCGCGGCGCTCGGTCTGGGGCTTACGGCCGCGCAGCCTCGAAGACATGACCCTCGTGGAAGCCCTGCGGGCGCGGGTGGAAGCGCTGCGCGGCGACCATGGGCTGAACGCTAGCTTTGGCGTATCTGGTTCCGGCGCATTCTCTCACCAGATGTGGAGCTGAACCAGTTTCGCATTGCCAAGGAGGCACTTGCCAATCTGCTGCGGCACTCCCAAGCACAGACCGTCCACGTGCAGCTGGACTATGGTCAGGCACACCTGCGCCTGGTGGTGGAGGACGACGGTGTCGGATTCACTGAGGAGCTGCACAATTCCGAGGTGGATGGCGACGAGACCCGGCAGGGTTTCGGCTTGATCGGCATGAGAGAGCGAGCCATTCTACTGGGGGGCCAGGTGACGATCTCCAGCCTGGTGGGCGAGGGGAGGCGCAAGCACTCTATCGTGTCCATGGCCGATGTGGCCGCTTTTGCCGTGGCCGCAGTCGACAACCCGGCCGCCCGCTACGCGACGATCGTCATCGGCGGGCCAGAGGCCGTTTCGTGGCTCGACGTGGTGGACGCGGTTGGGCAAGTGATCGGGCGGGAGCTGCCGGTACGCTTTGTACAGCCGGGCGAGCCGTTGCCCTTTCTGCTCGAAGCCGTCCAGGCTCCCGCGGCGGCGCTCGACAGCTACGACTCACCCGTGCCCATGGCCGCTACGGCCGCGACGTACGGGGTCACGCTGACGCCGCTGCCGGCCGTTTTGCAGCGCATGTTCGGCGGGCACTGAGCCCCTATGGCCGAAAGGGAGTGATGCCCGGCAATGACCGCTCGCTGCCCCACAGCGCCCGGTAGAACGCCTGCGGGCTGTCCGCCGGAAAGCGCGCCAGGCAGTCGCCGAGCTTCCCAAACTCGTGGAGGAGGCAGTAGCGGGTCAGCGAGTCGAGCACCGGCCGGCTCGGCTCCAGCCCGTAGGCGCGGACGAGCTCCAGGGACAGTTCGGGTTGGCCGTAGGTGTAGCACGCCAGCGGCGCGATCAGGTCGTAATAGGCGTGCCCGAGCCGCGCATCGCCAAAATCGATCAACCCGCTGAGCTTCCAGCCGCCCTCTCGTTCGACGAGGAGCAGGTGATCGTCGGTCAGGTCGCCGTGGAGCAAGACGGGCGCCAGCGGCGGCTCGCGAAAGCCGGCCAACTGCTGCCGGATCCAGCTGCGCCACGGCTCCCCCAGGCCGTGGTGCTCTTCGGCCCGCTCCAGCCGCTCACGGATGAAGGCGTGCCACTCATCCGGCCAGTCGCCGGGGAGCGCGTGCTGGTGGAGCCTGGCAATGAGTGCGCCAAATTGCCGGATAATGCCGCGCTTGCCCTCCAAGGGCAGGCTGCTCCAGACCATCGACGCCGGGGTGCCCTCCAGTCGGGTGAGCACCAGGTACGGCCAGCCTTCCAGCTCACCTTCGGCGGCGATCTCGGGCGCTGGCAGCCCGCGGAGGTGCCGCAAGGCGGCCCTCTCCGCCTGAAAGTCTTGCGCCCAGAGGGGAGAGTACAGCTTCAGGATCAGGTCACCAAAGCCAAAGACCACGTGGGTGCCCAGCGTCTCCCGCTGAGCAGGCCCGGGCAAGCGATGGCGGCGGGCGAGCTCTGTGACGGCGGGCAGCCACGTGTCACGATCGGCGTAGACGTGGCGATACTCCTCTATAGAGGAAATGCATGGCAGGAGCATCGAATTCCCCTTTGCGGCGGCCGTTACCCGCGCACCCGCTTCTACAACGCCTTTTGGTACCTCACGATAGTCAGCGGGGTGTACCCGGTTTTCTCATAGCATCGCCTGCTCGGCGCGTGCGATGCGTCTCCACCGGTCTCAACCCTGGCCATCTGCATCCCGCTGTCCACCATCTTGTCAAGCGCATGCTTGTTCAGCTCCGTACCGATGCGCAGGTTCTGATGGTCAGGATGGACGGCGAGCAGCGTGAGGTCTGCCACTCGGCCTTGCACATTCAGCCTGCCGGCAATCCTATGCGCCCGGGTGCGGCCCTGCCGCTCTGCGGTGCAGCCCGTCGACGCGGTCCAGTCGGTGGGTGTCGGGCAAGCGCCGCAGCCGAGAGTAGTGGCCGGTACGGTCCCCGCGGTCGAGCCAGGCCCGGATACGGCGGTTCGCTCGATCGCTGGCGGCATAGAGCGCGATGGAAAACGTGCCGGCCGATCCTTCCTCGTACACGGTGTCCCGCCAGCTTCCGGACTCGTCGACATAGAGCTCGCGCTCTTTGGGCCAGATGAACCCGTCGATCTCGACGGCCAGCCACAGGTCGCAGCCGGGACCACTCCCTTCGACTGTGCCGGAGCAGGGGATGGCATTGCCCACCTCCCGGTTCTCGGCCGGCTGCTCGATCCTGCCCCGCACGCCGTCGAGCGCAGCCAGACCGTGGTCGGCTGCCGGCTCAGCAATGAACGGGACCTCGTTCAGGTGCTCCGTGTACTGCGTCCCGGCCTCCTTGACGTTTATGAGCTCCAGCTCGAGGAGCGTCGCCAGCCCTTCGAGCTTGGCGTCACACGCCTGCGCTTTGGCCAGGCGCGAGGCGATGTCGCGGCTCTTGTACAGGTTCGCCGCGACCGTGGACATCAGGGAGAACAGCGCCACCGCGCCGAAAAGGGCCTGCCACAGGGCCGGATTGGAGCCCGCGTCGCCAAAGACGTCGAGGAGCGTCTGCCCGCCGATGGCGGGCAAGGCTGCCAGCCCGGTGGCGATGGCCCCACAGACGATGTTGAACGTCGTCAGCCGGTTGCCCCGCGGCTCGACGGTGTCGATATAGGCCTGGATGCTCCGCCGCTTGGCCTGAATCTTCGCGGACAAGTTCGCAGCCGTTTCAGGAGTGCTCATCGGTTAACCTCCTCCGAGAGCCAGGCAGCAGCTGCCGTGCAGGTGGCATGCTGTCTGGGCTGTCCCGGGGCGCCGGGCGGCGGCAACATCTCTGCTGTGGCTTGAGGCTTTGTGCTACGTCGCGCAGCGGTTTGCGGCCGCAGCCGGTCACCTGGGGCACCAAGTGGGAACGCGCCGACCATGGCGGCGTGATCTGGCCCTTGGCTCCATGCTCCGCTACTGCCGTGCTTCCCGGTGGTGGCGTCGTGTTTCAGGACGAAGGGCGTGGCCGAGCCGGCAAGCGCGCGGAGATTTCGGTCAAGCCTGCAGTGCCAGTTGGATTGTCCGTTAGTATAGCAGCGATTTGGCTTTTGTCAAGGCTGATTTTTGGCGGGCTCCAGGCAGCGCACTTGACGGTGCCCGGGTTTTGACGTATCATGCGCCTAGACGTCGCCAACTGTGATTCCCAAAGGCGCGCTGCGAGTGCCAAGGACCTCACCGAGGGGTCGGAAGGAGGGGGAGATGGACCAAGTGCTGGTAGCCTACGCGACCAAATACGGCGCGACGGCCGAGATCGCCGAGAGGATCGGCCAGGTGCTTCGGGAAGCAGGCGTGCCCACCGATGTTCAGCCTGCGGGCCGCGTCCGCGACCTGAGCCCATACCGCGCCGTGGTATTGGGCAGCGCGGTGTACATGTTCCGTTGGCGGAAAGATGCGGCCAGGCTGTTGAAGCGCCTGGACGCCGAGAAGGTTCGGCGCCCGGCATGGCTCTTTTCCAGCGGGCCGACGAGCGAGACGGATACGGAGGCCTTTCTGGAGGGATTGAAGCTGCCCAAAGGCCTGCAGCCTGTCGCCGACCGCATCCAGCCGCGGGACGTTGCCGTCTTTCGCGGTGCACTCAACCTGGAGAAGATGAACCCGCTGGAACGGTGGATGATGAGCAGAATGAAGGCTCCGTCCGGGGACTACCGCGACTGGGATGGCATCGAGGCCTGGGCGCGAAGCATTGCCCAGGAGCTGCCAGCGCCCGGCCGGTAAGCGCCCGATCCAGGCGGGATCATATCAATGGTGGACCCCAAGAAGCTGCCGGCGGCCCTCAAAGCCAAGGCGGTGCGCTGGGACCCGGAGCCGTGGTGCGACGCCCTGCCGCGCAACCTGGGGGCACTTGTCACGCACCTGGCAGCTCGTGGCGCGCCCGTGCCATGATGTCGGCCAGAGTGCGCTGAACATCCTCCGGCAGCGGCTCGACCTGGTGCGTCTGGAGGATGTGCTGCGCGCGTTCGCGGGCACGGGCCACCACGCCAATCGACTCCTCGCCCGTGGCACCCGCGTCGCTGACCGCCGGCACCCACAACGCTTTCCGGCGCATGTGGCGCACGGTGTGCCGCTCGCTCAAAAAGATGCCATCACGCGGGATAACGGCGCTCATCACGTCGAATGCCAGCGTATCGTCGTTGACCGGGCAGCCGCCGGCGATCTGCTTTATGACACCGATCATCTCGTCGTCGATCACGGCCGCTTCAAAGCCGCCGCACAAGCCGCTGTCGAGGGTGGCCACGCCTGAGAGAAGGTCGACCCCGGCCAGGGCCGGGATCAGGGCATTGCTCAGGCGCTGGTAGCCGAGCTGCGGGTCGAGCCGCCCGGTGCTGCAGCAGAACCCAAAGCTGTCGCAGGCCAGGCCAAGCCGGTGCGCCAACTGCGCGGCGCAGGCCCCCGACATGCCCACCTCCGGCCCACCCCACGATGACGTGGCGGTGCGCAGATCGATAGGGTTGATGCGCGAGCAGTAGAGCACGGGGGCACCTGCCTGGGCGCAGGCAGCGAGCACAAGGCTGGCCAGCACTTCGGCATGCTGTTGGGCCAGTGCGCCGGCCATAGTGATCGGCCCGGTGGCGCCCAAGCTCGGCGCCGGCAGCGAGTGAAACGGCGCCCCTGACTGGGCCACGGCGAGGATGCAGGCGGTCACGTCGTGCGTAAACGTCAGCGGGCTCACCGGCGACACATAGATCGACATCGTCGGGCTGCGACGGAAGGCCTCCATGCCGCCGCAACAAGCAGCCGCCATCTCGACCAGGTACGGCACCTGCGCCGGCTTTTCCACGGCCGCGGCCGCCACCGGCTTCAGTGTATGGCGCAGCATGGTCTCGGTGGAGGCCACGACCATCAGCTCGGCGGGCACGTCCTGGGGGGTAAGCAGCGGAATGACCACGTCCACATTGGGCAGCGCGTCGAGCAGGCGGGTGACGTCGGCCACATCCTGCAGCGTGGCCGGGCGGCGTGCTCCAGACTCGAGGTCATAGACGAAGGGCGGGCCGCCGCCGTTGTGAAAGCGCACTCGCCCGTCCCCGTACGTGTGGGCCGGGGAGCCGTCCACGCGGTAAACGCTGCGGTGGGCGGTAACGTTCTTCAGCGCCCACTGCACAACGTGCTCCGGGATATAGACCCGGCCCTGCTCGATGCGGCAGCCACGTCCGTGGAGCATCTCGGTCGCAGCCGTGTGCTGCAGAGAGATGCCTACTTGATCAAGCAGCCGGTAGGCGGTAGCCTCGATGGCCCGCAGGCCCTCCTCGGACAGGACGCTTAGGGTCAGGCGCTCTTCAAACATGATCACACCCTTTCTGTAAGGACCGGCTGCGCGTGTCTTGGCTCCCCGGCCGCCCTCTTGTGCGGGTCTGCGGCAAAGCGGCAGCGACGTCCGGCCCTGCCTGGCTCAAGCGACAGCTTGGTCGGCGATTGCCAGCACCTCGTCAAGGATCGCCAGGCCATCGCGCAGCTCTGTGTCGTTGATGCACAGCGGCGGGGCGACAAAGATCAGGTTGGCAGGAAAAAAAGTCGACAGGCCGCGCTCACGGCAGGGTTTGGCCAGCGGCGCGGCGGGCAGCGGCTCCTTGGTCTGCCGATCCTTCACCAGCTCGATGGCCGCAAACAGCCCGATGGACCGCACGTCCCCCACTGCCGGATGGCGGGCCTTGAGCTCCACGAGCTGCTCGCCCAACACCATTCCCAGTCGCCGGGCGTTCTCGATCAATCCCTCTTCGCGGTACACCTCCAGGGTGGCAACGCCGGCGGCGCAGGCCAGGGGATGACCGCTGTAGGTCAAGCCACAATAGAGCATCTTGTCCTGGAAGTAGTCGGCGATGGGCTCGGAGATGAGGACGGCGGCCAGCGGCACGTATCCGGAGGTGAGCCCCTTGGCCGTGGTGATGATGTCGGGCACGACGTGCCAGTGATCCACGGCGAACCAGGCGCCCGTCCGGCCAAAGCCACTCATCACCTCGTCGGAGACGAGCAGGATGCCGTGTTTGTCGCACAGCTCGCGCACGGCCGGCCAGTAGTCGTCGGGCGGCACCAGGATGCCGTTGGTCCCGGTGACCCCCTCCATGAAAAACGCGGCGATGTTTCCCGGGCCTTCAAAACGGATGATGTCCTCGATGTGCGTGATGCACTCCCGGTGGCACTTGTCCGGGCTCCAGCCAAAGTGACAGCGGTAGCAGTACGGGTCAAAGACGTGGATCGCCCCGGGCATGGTGGGCTCGGCGGCCCAGCGCCGGTAGTCACCGGTCAGGGCAATGGCGCCGTGGGTCGCCCCGTGGTAAGAACGGTAGCGGGCCAGGACTTTGTGCCGCTGCGTGTACCAGCGCGCCATCTTGATGGCGTTCTCGTTGGCCTCCGCGCCGCCCAGGCAGAAGAACGATTTCTTCAGGTTCCCCGGCGCGACCTCGGACAGCATTTGGCCCAGGCGACCCCTTGGCTCTGTGGCGGCACTCGGCTGGGCGAAGCACAGCACGTCCGCCTGATCCTTGATGGCCTGTACCACCTTGGGGTGCTGGTGCCCGATGTTCAGGTTCACCAGCTGGGACGAAAAGTCGATATACCGGCAGCCATTTGCGTCCCAGAAGTAGACCCCTTCGCCGCGGACCATTGGGACGGGATCGACCGCGGACTGGACGGACCAGGAGAACAGGGTGTAGTCCTGATTCAGCCTGACGATTTCTTCAGCGTTCATCTTTCAGCCTCCGTGCTGTGGTGGGCCGGGCACAGTGCCCCTGGCCCAGAGACGAGGTCTCGGCTGCCGCTCCGGCAGACCGTGAACGTCAGCGCCTTGCTCTTGTTTTCTCCTAGCGCAAAACAGGCTGGTACCCCGTGATACCGGGCCAGCCGCCAAATCCTGCCTCGCCCTGGTTCGCCATTGTTCGCCACGCCTCTGTTGCTTGCGAAAACGTTTCGCTCGCGTGAGTATAGCCGAAAACAGGCCAGAATCAAAACTGCCGGTGCAGCCGGTACCAGGTCGCCTGCGCCAGACCTGTCTTGGTCAAGGGCCGAGGACACGGTCTCTCGGGCCAAGCTCCTGGCTTGTGCCAAACGTCGGTGCCTGGCCGATTCCGCCTTTCGATAGCCCAAGCGAGGACGGCCCAGCACGTATCAGGCAAAAAGCAGAACGTACAAAATGTGGAGGCTTGACAAGCGCATGCACTCGTGATACAATGCACGAGCGGACATCGAAAACTCGGCTGATGGCTCGTCCTGATTGTGGTCAGGATGCCATTAGCGGGTACAAGCTTTCCCGCAGCAATTCGTCCACGAGGGACGTGCTTGCTTCACGGTAGAAGCCTTCCATTGCGGTAGCTGTTCACACCCTGGCCTACTCCACAACTCACCGCCCTACTGCTGCGACTTGGATGCTTTGCATCCAGAGCTGAGAAGGTGCGCGTCATGCGATGCTTTCCACGAACGCGAGCAAGGGCCCTTGTTCGGCAGCCTCTCACCCCACGCCACGTGCCGCCGGAATGCCTCCTCCAGGTGAGCGAGGGCTCCCATGACGTCTGAGGCACCCGCGCTGCGCGAAGCTGAGGTGGCAGAGACCAAAGCCACCTTCTTGTCCGAACTCACAGATTTGGCGCCCGGGCTTGCAGAAGCCGGACTGGACCTATTCGCGCGTATCTGCACTCCCAACTGGGCACTCGAGTGGGGCTTATCTGACTGGCTGGGCACAATGCTTGGCTGGCCGGCAGAAAAAGAACGCGAGTTGCGCCTGTCGAACCTGTACATGCTCGCCTTCGCCCGGCTTACGGACGACCTGGCGGATGGTGAGAATCCGTCACAGCCGGGGACGGCGGCTGTGCTGGCGGCAACGCTGCACCATCTCTGTTTCAGGAGTTATATCCGCCTTTTCGACGGTAGTCATCTTCCCGAGCCTGCCGGCGACCGCCGGTCTCGGCGCTTCCGGACGTACTTTGACACCTACATGGCACAGTGGCTACACGCTACGGTGAACCCGAGTTCGAAGCCAGGCCCCGGCTTCCGCTCCTTGACTGAGAGCGACCTGCTGGCCCTGGCCGAGCGCGGCGCCCTGCTCAAGGTTCCATGCGCAGCTGCGTGTGTTCTATCCGGCTGCGAAGACAAGATCGCCCCGCTCGGGGTCGCCCTCGACGAACTCCTGGTTGGCATTGTCCTGCTCGATGACGAGTTTGATTGGGCCCAAGATATCGAGGCGGGCCGCCACAACGCTTTTGTAGCCTATTGCTCCCACCGGCCGCAGACGATGGAGCACCGGCAGGCGAACCGGCGGGCAGTCCTCAAACAGATTTATCTCGCTGAGGCCGCTGGGCCATATTTTGACTTGATATGCGATTGCCTGGACCATGCGGCGCGGAGTGCCCAAGCGGCCGCATGTCCTGGTATGTACAACTTTGTCACGTGGTATAGCAAGGAGGTCAAGGAGTGCGGCCGGTGGCTTGCCGAAGAAGCCGAGGCCAAAATGCGTCTGGTGATCGCTCCTTTTCTCAAGAAATGGGCAATGGATCACGAGGCAGGAGCGCGCGGTCTTGGCACTGCCCAACCAGGCGCCTGACCTCCGATCGAGCGTTGGCGACAGGTGAGCGATGGACGTTCTCTTTGTCGATCTGCCATTCACAACCTACGAGCTAGGCCGCCGGTTCAAGGCAGCCTGGACGTACAAACAACGGCTGCGGCCGTACGAGCTTCACCTTGGGTTTCGTTACATGGTCTCGACGCTGCGCGAGCATGGCTACAGCGCAGACATTGCTTTCCCCGCCGGCGACGATGGGCTCGCAGCGAGAGCCGAGCTACTGCGCACCGTCGCAGACATTCAGCCGGACATCCTAGCCTTTACGTCGTATGAGGGCTCCCTGCAAGAGTCACTCGACTTTATTCGGCAGGCGAAGCGCGAGGGCGTCCACTCGCTGATCTGCCTGGGCGGTCACCTAGCGACCTTTTCCTACGACAAGATTTTGGCCGACTTTCCACGCCTTGTCGACGTGATTGTCCGGGGTGAAGGCGAGCATACGATTGTCGAGCTGGCCCAAGCAGTTAAGGCAAAAGAGGACTGGAGCCAGGTGCAGGGCATCGCTTACCACAACGGCAGCCGCGTCATAGCCACCGAGCTGCGCCCGGCGGAACCGAACATCAACCGTTTTCCTTTTCCGGCCCTCCCGGAGGTCGACGGATGGCTAGACAGCACTCCACTCTTTATTACGACGAGCAGAGGCTGTTACGGCCACTGCTCCTTCTGCCGGTCGTCACATTTTGGAGAGGGGTGGCGCGCCAGGGACCCTCAGAACGTTGTCGACGAGATCGAAAATGCCTATCACCATGGCGTGTCGACCTTTGAGCTGGTGGATGACAATTTCGTAGGCCCTGGGATCATGGGCAAGAGGCGCGCCGCGGCCATTGCCGCCGAGGTCAAGCGCAGAGGACTGGATATACGCTTCCATGCCTCGTGCCGCGTGAACGACGTGGACGAGGCAACGATGAGGTTGCTGAAGGAGGCGGGCCTGATTTCGGTGAGCCTTGGGGTGGAATCCGGAGTGCCCCGCATGCTGCAGACCTTTTGCAAGAATGCAACCGTCGAACAGAATTTGGCCGCGCTGGCGCTCCTGAACTCGCTCGATATTCCCACCCTGGTGTACATCATCTTCTTCGATCCCTACGTGACGCTGGATGAGTGCCAGGAAAACATCCAGTTTCTCAAGAAGATTCGGTCTTTTGGTGTCGTTCGCTTTGAGGAGATTATCTTTCGCAGCCTCATACCCATCAGTGGGACCCCTCTCTTCGACCAAATCCAAGACCACGGCCTGTTGAACGGCAATTACCTGACCGGGCATTCCTTCATGTTTAGAGACAGCCGGGTGTCTCTGCTGGCAGACTGGTTGGAGACAGTTGACTTGCGGTTTGAGCGGATTTTCCAAGACGAGGCATTCGGCAAGATCCACGGCTTCTACCGATTGTTCAAAGAGGTTTTCGAGGTTTCAGTAGCGGAGCAGGCAGTTGAGCTGTTGGCCTCCGCCCGTTGCGAGGTCGCGGAGGCACAGAGGCGCCTGGATGACCTTTTGGGCAAGGAGCTTCGCAGAACGTTTGGCGCTGGGCTAGAGGCGGCGCCGGCTCCTGTATAAGCAGGAGCACAAGGAAAGGAGAGCAGGAGGATGGCCAAGAGTAAACAGGACGTGTTAAAGGACGCCCGAAAGCTTCTGGCGTTTGACGAAGCGGTCGCCAATCTCCGAGAAGCCGGACTCGCGGACAAGTTCATCAGTGCGATCGAGAAGGATCCGGAGCTGCTCAAAGCGCTGGAGGGCATGGCCCCGGAGATGAGTCTCGCCTCGAGTCCAGGCTGGTCGTGCTGCGTTACGGTGAGGAATCCCGTCTAGGCGCGGGGTGAGGCCGACGCCTGAAGTCGACGAGGAGGGCCGTAGCGCAGACAGCAGTCCCCCGCACGAGCAGGGCCGCTCCGCAACTCTGCTCGTGCGGTACAATGGACGAATTGCCGCCATGTATTTGACAACGCGAACAAGAGCATTTCGAGTTGGCCCGGAAAAGCACCTGGTGTGCAATGCCATTACCGGGAGCATTGTCGTCGTGAGCGACGCCGGCTTGCGCCTGCTCGAAGAATTGCGACACGGTGAGCTGGATTCGTGTGACTCCGAGAGCCTGCAGCGTCTTAAGGAGGAAAAGCTGCTGTTTGCGTCCCAGGAGGAGGAGGAGACGTACTTTCTCGGCGTATGCAGGAGAGCGTGGCAGGACTTTCGACGTCATGCTCCTCGTAGCTATACCTTTATCGTCAACACCCATTGCAACTTTGACTGCCCATACTGTTTCGAACAAGAAGCGTTTAGGGCGCGAGCCAGCTCGCTTAGCCACGAGCAAATCGAGGCCGCATTCCGCATTGTAGACCGCCACGCCGCAAAACAGGCACAGGTGCAGGCGCCCACTTTCGAGATATTTGGGGGCGAACCTCTCCTGCCCGGTTCTCGACCGATCTTGGACGAGATCATGGAGCGCATATCGGTTAGGGGGTACAAAGCTTCACTCCAGACCAACGGCTACTTCCTGTCTGACAACGTTGATTTCTTTGTCCGGCACCGGGATCACGTTGCCCTCGTTCAAGTCACACTGGACGGGCCGCGGAACGTCCACGACCGGCGCCGAGTTCCCAGAAGCGGCCAGCCTACGTTTGACAAGATCGTATCGGGGATTGAGGCTCTGGCCCGAGAAGATCTGCCGATACACATGAGTATTCGCATGAATGTCGATCGGGACAACGTCGATTTTCTGGAGGAGATGGCCGAGATCTATGCCCGGCAGGGGTGGAGCGCCGACAGCCGTTTTTCCTTCACGGCGGCACCCGTGGATAACCGCTCCGCGTCGCTCAAGGACACCGTTGGCCTC
>JBFYTF010000663.1:0-5509 GCA_041300865.1 Anaerolineae bacterium | reverse complement strand
GTGGGTGATTGGTTCAACAGCGACTATTATGCCATATCTCCCGCCAATAATCCCAAAGGGCCGGATTCCGGCGAGGCCAGGGTGCAGCGCGGGGGCGGTTGGGGCAATATTGGGAAGAGCGTCAGCGCCACAGAGCGCAACCGCGACTACCCGCAGGCTCGTCACGACAACTTCGGCTTTCGGTGTGTGGCGGGTTCGCCAGGAGAGTGAAGTTCTGCGCTTTTGGATTCTGATCCCTTCGGCTACGCTCATGGCAGGCTTCTGAAGGGGGAAGTCTGAGGGGGGCTTGGCCCCCCTCGGATCGCGCTGCGCAAGGGGCATTCCGGTCTAACGCAGCTCCCTGACCGGGGGAGCGCGACCCTGCTGGAGATTCCCTTCAGCTCATCCGGGGAAGGGCAGCCCCCTCCGATTTCCGCCGGAAAAGAGGGTGGCCCTAGAGCCCATCCAGCAGCGACCGGTACGTCCCGGTCACATCCTGTGCCGCCATCTTGACGTACGTGTGCATCCAGGGGTAAGCGGCCACACGCTCCCCGATTTCCGCCGGAAAAAAGTGGCCCTACAGCCCATCCAAGAGCGATCTGTACGTCCCGGTCACATCCTGCGCTGCCACCTTTACGTACATCCTGGTCACCGTCATGTCCTCATGGCCTCGCAGGTGTTGCGGGCCCAGTCCTTTCTGTGTCGACTCTCGCTGCCCGTGTGGCAGCGGAGTCAGCAACAGTCACAAAGGATCCCCGCACCGAGTTTGCGGTGTTCTCTGAACAATGGTACAATATGACGGTCAGGAAAAGGCATGCCTCGCGGCCCTTTCCCAGCCCGAGGCACGACCCCGGCGCGGGGTGGGCGCTAAGGTGAGGACAGTGTCGCACAAGAGCCCGTCCAACGCTAGGACGGGCTTCTCATTTCTTCTCCTCGGGAGTCGAATGACAGGCGATAGGGACGAGTTCACAAAAGACACCCCACAGGACGGGAGTATGCAGTACGGCCGGGTCGTTCAGACCGGCAGCGGCGGCCTGGCTACTGGCGGCGTGGCAGCCGGCGCAGGCGGAGCAGCCATAGGCAGGGATGTACACGGCGACGTGAACGTCACAAACATCACCTACCAGGGCGCCGAGGTGTCCATCCCCTCCCCCCAGGCGATTACCAAGCATCGTGCCGCCCTGCGCCGGCGACTGGCAGACGACGCCTGCCGCCGTTGGGGCGGGATGTCGGTCTATATTCAGGAAGAGGGCGCAACGTTGCCCATCGAGGCGTCGCCCTACCAGACAGGATGGCCGGGACACCGGCACGATCTGCTCCAGAGCCTTCGCGTTGCCAATCGCCTCCTGGTCTTGGGCGAGCCCGGCTCGGGCAAGACGGTCGCCCTGGAACGTCTGGCATGGGAGCTGTGCGTCGCGGAGGAACCGGCCGTGCCGGTGCTCGTGCGCCTGTTTCACTACGATGGCAAACCACTGGCTGATTGGGTACGCTCGTTGCTCCATGAAACGGGTTATCTGCGAGTGCCTGACGACCGTGCCTTGGCCGCTTGTCTCCACAATAGCGAAGCGCGATTCTTCTTCCTTTTCGACGGGCTCAACGAGGTATCCTCCGAGTGCCGCACGGCGCTGCGCGGCGAGTTGGTGCGTTGGATGGCAGCCTGTCACCCGCACCCGGTGATCCTGACCAGCCGCATGCAGGACGAGCTCTGGCGGCTGTTGCGCGATGAATTGGACCAGGTAGTGGTGCTCCAGCCTATCGCTGACGAACAGGCGCGTGCCTACCTCGTCGCCCACCTGGATGAGCGGGGGGACTCTCTCTACGCCCGGCTCGACGAGCGCCTGCGGGCCATGGCCCGCACGCCCCTCTTACTCTGGATGATAAAGGAAGCGGGGAAAGAGGCCGGTGCATCACTCCCCGGCAACCGGGGTCAGTTGTACGAGCGTTTTGTCTCGCGGATGCTACAGCGCGATACAGACCGCGGCCTGGACGCCGACATACGCCAGGCGGTAAAGCGGCAGGCCTTGGTCGACCTGGCCGACCAGCTGGGCCAGGAGCGGCGGTTGAAATGCACCCGAGACGAAGCAATACAAGTTGTGGCGCGGAGGTTGGGGGAAGCGCAGGCTGCGCAGGCTGAGGAGATCGTGAGGGCCTGTGCCCGACACGGCTTGCTGGCCGGGGAGGACACCGTGTGGTTTGCCCCACACCAGACGGTGCAAGAGCACTTTGCGGCACTCGCGCTACAGGTGCGGGCCGAACAGGAATGGACCACCGGCGCACGGGAACGACTGAGACGAGTTGGGCAGCGACTGCTGGCGAGGAAACCTCAGGGCGTGGTTGCGCTGGGCGCCCACGATTGGTGGATGGAGACCTTTGTGCAACTGGCAGGTATGGTGGACGATGCCAACCGCCTGGCGCGAGAGGTCTCCGAGGTCAATCCGTGGTTAGCCTGGTGGTGCGTGGAGGAAGGACGGGCTGTGAGCGCAGAGACCCGCAGTCTCGTGGAGGCGCGCTCCGTGCGGCTTCTCCGGTCCGAACGGCCGGCCGACCGCCGCCGGGCGGTGCAGACACTGGCCAGAATACAGAGCGAGCGGGCCGTCGACCCTCTGCTCCAGGCCGCGGCCGATGCAGATCAAGAGATTGCCGGACTCGCTTGTGAGGCATTGTTGCGGATGGGGGCGGAGGTTAGAGACCGCGCGCTGTCCCTGGCCCAGCAGCCCGAAGCATCGCTTCACCGCGCCGGATTGGCGTACCTGTCGGCGCTGGTGGGGCAGCCGCTGGTCTGGGTGCCACCCGGCCCCTTCCTGATGGGCAGCAACACGGACACGGACCCGCGGGCGTTTGAAGACGAACAGCCGCAGCACACGGTCACTCTGCCGGGCTACTGGATCGGGAGATATCCGGTGACTGTGGCCCGCTACAAGGAGTTTGTCCACGAGACCGGATATCGGCCGGCAGGGCAGACTCCTTTGACAGGATTGGACGACCGCCCGGTGGCGGATGTAACCTGGCATGATGCCCTGGCTTATTGCCGCTGGCTGAGCGAAAACACCGGATTGGCAGCGGCGCTGCCCTCCGAAGCGGAGTGGGAAAAGGCCGCACGGGGAACGGACGGGGGCCTCTACCCCTGGGGGAGCGAGTTGCCAGACCCAGACCGGTGTAACTACGGCAACAACGTGCGCAGCACGACGCCGGTAGGCGGCTATTCACCCCGGGCAGACAGCCCCTACGGTTGTGCGGACATGGCCGGCAACGTCTGGGAGTGGACGCGGAGTGTTTACGCGGGCTATCCTTACAACCCGGCAGACGGGCGGGAAGACCTTGACAGTGAGGGCTCCCGGGTGTTGCGTGGCGGCGCGTTCTACAGCAGTGAGTGGCTTGTGCGCTGCGCCTCCCGCTACAGGGGCGATCCGGGCCCCAGGTACGGCGATGTCGGGTTTCGGTGTGTGGTTGCTCCCGGCTAGCCCCGACCGAAGGGAGTCCCGGAGCGTAGCGGAGCGGATGGACTCTGGGAGATCTGGACTCTGACCGGAGGGAGTCCCGTAGCGTAGCGGATGGAGCTCTGCTCGCTGGGGGTGGGGTCTGGGGAGGGAGGTCGCCTCCCCAGGTTAGTGCGTCGCCGGCGCGATCGAATCTACTGTGAACCGAGGAGGAATCCAGATGGAACCGATAACGGCCACAATCATCATCATCCTGGGCAAGTATGCCCTGGACAAGGGTCTGGAATTGGGCAAGGAGGTCGGCCCCAAGGCGCTGGAGACGGCCAAGGAGATGTTCCAGATCATCCTGGAACGTATCGGCAGGAAGAAGCCGGAGACGGCCGCCGAGTACCCTCAACATCCCGAGATCTATGAGCAACCCCTGGCGAGCGCGATAGAGACCGAGGTGCAAGCCGACCCCGAGTTCGCCGCGCAGCTCGAGGCTCTTCTGGCACAGTATGAGGAGGCGGCGAAGGAGCACGCCGCGGTCACCGGGACTGTGTACAAGGCTACGGTCACCGGCTCCGGCGCCATTGCCCAGGATGGCGGCGTGGCTGCGGGTGCGGGCGGCGCAGCCGTCGGGCGGGATGTGCAGGGTGGGATCCGCATCGGTGGCCAGGGGCCGGACGAGCCTGCGGGCAAGGAGCGATGAGCAGCGACGAGGGATGCGCCGACCGCGTCGAGGTGAGCGGCTCCGGCGCGGCTGCTACCCGCGGTGGCGTGGCGGCCGGCGCCGGCGGGGTGGCCGTCGGCCGCGACGTCTATGGGCCGGTCGTTGTAGCCGGTCAGGGCGCCCACGTTAGTGTCACGGTGCAGGGTGAGAGCCTGCGGGATCGGGAGCTGGCGTATCTTGACGCACTCTTGGCCCGCTACCGGTATTGGGAAGAGCACTACACGCCCCTGGCCGGGATTGCCGAGGTCCGTGCTGCCGTGCAGGATGGCCCGCGACTGGATCTGCCCATGCCCTTCATCCCGCCGGGGTTCGAAAAGCTGGTGGAGCACGGTTACGGCGAGCGGGTCGAGGTACGACGAGTGCCCGTGGACGACCTGCGCGCCGCCGTGGCCGGTCACCGTCGCATACTCCTCCTGGGGGAGCCCGGCAGTGGCAAGACGACGACCCTGTGGCGCCTGTGCTGCGACTATGCCACGGCAGCGAGAGAAGATGCCCGGGAGCCGCTGCCTGTGCTGGTCCCGTTGGGTGGCTACAACGATGCAGGTGCCTTTGACCTCTACGTTGGCCGTCACCTCGGCCACCTGGCGCCCTATCTGGAAACGTACCGCGCTGCAGGCCGGCTGATCCTGCTGCTGGACGGCCTGAACGAAATGCCGCAGGCCGGCTATGCCGGGCGGGTGGGGCGTATCCGTGAGGTGCTGCAGCGATGGCCGAAAGGGCAGGTGGTGGTCACCTGCCGGGCGCTGGATTACGTGGTCAAGCTGCAGGATCTGCAAAACGTCGATGTGTCGCCTCTGGACGAGGCGCGCATCCGCACTTTCCTGCACAACTACCTGGGCGAGCCGGCCGGGGAGCGCCTGTTCTGGGTTATCGCGGGTGGCGATGAGCCGCGCGCTCTGTGGGCCAGCTGGCAGGCAGCCGGCAGGACCTGGGCGGAGTTCTGGGCAGGAGAAGAGATGCCGCGGACGGTCTATAAGCGAACATCGCCGGTCCAGCATCGCCTGTGGGTACAGCTGCGCGACGAGCCACCGCCCCTTCTGACGTTGGGACGAAATCCCTACTTATTGCTGATGATCGCCCAGGTGTATGTGACGTCTGGAGAGCAGTTGCCGGCCAACCGTGCTCGCCTCTTTGCCGCTTTCGTTGACTCACTCCTGGAGCGAGAGAGGAAGCGAAATCCGGAGCGTTGGCTACCGGCTGAGCACCAGGTGGCTGCCCTGGCGGCGCTGGCCTATGCCATGCAGGCCGGAGGCAGGCGCGGCACCACCGTGGAGCGAGCGTGGGCCGTGAACGTGCTGCACGAGGCTGCCCCCGAGTTGGATGCCGAGCGCCTCCTATACCTCGCCACGAGCGCCACGCTGCTCGACGCACACGAGACGGC
>JBFYTF010000662.1:0-5511 GCA_041300865.1 Anaerolineae bacterium | reverse complement strand
TTCGACGAGCTGGTGTTCTAAGGCTTCCACAGTCTCGAACCCTCGGTCATAGGTTGCCGGCCGCCGGCCTGCCGGGCGGGATCATGCACTTCCCCTTCGGCTACGCTCCCTTCGGCGTTGCTCCCTGGCCTGACCGCCAGGACAGGCAGGGCAGCTATTGCTCTCTGCGGTCGCTCAGAGTGCCCAGGTAGGCAGAGTGACGTTCGTATCTCAAGAAGCCAACTGGACCGACTGATCCTCCAAGATGGCCTTCACCTTCCTCGACCTGGCCAGGGCATAGATGGCCGGCGCCGTCGCCTTGACCGGCACTGCCCCGAAGGCGTCAGGACTATCGGCCAACCGTCGACCCCCAAAGCGCTCGAGAATGTCGTCAACCTCACTGAACGCGTTGCCGGCTGACTCCTTCACGGCTTGAACAGCAGCGTCTCTGTCCTCTGAGCTGGTGCGTCGTCCTCCCTTCCCGGGAGCCGGAATGCTAAGCATGACGATGACGCGCAGGTTGTCTTTGGGGCGCATCTGCTCCAGCCGAGCAGCCAGCCCAGCGCTTATCTTGCTTCGTTTGCTGCGATCGTTGGTTGTCATCGGACCGCCATTCTGCATCAGCCAAGGGCCGCGAGGGCTTCAACCGGCCGGATGAGACCGTAGCCCCACCTGTTGTCAGGTCGCCGCGAATCGCCGCCAGGATGCTCCGCCGTTTCCTTCAAGACCTGGATGATCTCTGTGACCGGCACAGCCGGTTTGGCGGCCATGAGCAGGGCAGCAGATCCGGCAACGTGCGGTGTCGCCGTGGACGTGCCGTCCATGTAGCTGTACGAGTAGGTTCCATCGAACCGCTTTTCTGGCGGAATGCAGGAGTACACCTGAGCACCGGGCGCCACCACGTCCGGCTTTGTCACCAGCGAATGAGAGGCCTGCCCGGGGAAAACCAGACTGGCACCGCTGCTGAAGAAACAAACTTCAACTCTGTTGGAGGAACCGGCCAGCTTTTCCAGGGCGCCAACGGAGAAGGCACTGTACGTGTTCCCCGGCGAGCTGCTGTTGCCGTGGTTCTCGTTGCCCATGGCGACGACGGGCAGGATGCCATACTGATCGATCAGCACGTCAAACACCCGGCCAAAGAGCGGCTCGTAGTAGCTGAAGCCGAGGGACATATTGATGATGTCCGCCCCTTTCTCAACTGCCCATGACAGCCCTTCCAGGAGCGTCCGCAGCGTGGCATCCCCAATCAAGACCCCGGCTACAAGCAGGTGCGCCTGAGGAGCGACGCCAATGGCGACGCCCCCGGAGGTACATCTGCCGGCAAGTGTCCCACAGACGTGCGTTCCGTGCTGGCCGCAGTCAAAGGCGGGCATGGCCGAGATCCGCCGGCCCAGCGGGTCTATCATGACAAAGTCCTTGACACGTCCCTCGAGGGCTTCGTGCTCGCTGTACACACCCGTGTCAAGAACGGCAACGTTGATGCTTTCCCCCTGGGTGGTCTCCCACAGTTTTCGAATGTCGAGCTTTTCGAGGCCCCACGTCACTCCGTTTTTGCTTTCTTGCCTGCCCAGCTCTTCATAGTTGACGCGCCGGGGCGAAATGAGCTGAATTCTCTGGTCGGGCAAAACGGCTACCACGTCCGGCTGTTGAGCCAACATCTGGAGCGTGCCTTTCGTCACCTCCACCGTTGCAACGGGCAGGACGCTTTTGCCAATGGTCGCGGCCTCGAGCTCGCCCCGGCCGCGAAGGCGCTCACCACCGGCCTCCTGGTAGCTTTCGAGCAGCTGCTCGCCGATTGGCCTCTGGAGTTTGGCACGCTCTTCGACGTACTTGAGGCGCTCGTCGCGTTCCCGAAGGCAACCACGACGCGGAAGCTCTTTGGGGTCTGGGCTCCGGTAAATGACAATGGCATCGCGCTTATCATTGCGCCCGCTATCGGCAAGAAATGCCTCGAATGCAGGGGATATCTTGTCACTCACCGGTTGCAGTCTCCTTATTCTCCAGTTCCGCTTTTCGCGGCCGGCAAAGCTAGCCTCATCCGTACACTCGTACCGGCCGCACTGGCTGATGATATTATACCATGGCTCGGGCCAAATAGCAAGAAGCCGTTGGAACAGACGTAATCCACACAGATCTAGAAACGGGGCCAGGAGTGGGGCGAAGGATAAGTGAGTGTTGCCCGATGCGTGGAGGCTTGTCTCGTGTCAGGCGGCCAGCACCGAGCCGTCGCCTGCACCTTACGTGCTTGCACCTAGGGAGCGGGGCCGACCTCCACGCTGCCGAGCTCTATCGCCTCGCCCAGTGGCTCCAGGCTTCCGTCGGTGCTGAAGGCATACACCCCGGCCAGCAGGCGATAGTTGCCGGGGGAGGTCCCGGCCGGCACCTGGAAAGAGTGTTCGTCGGCCAGGCTTTCTCCAGGCTGCCAGATCGTCGACGGGTAGAAGATACCTCCCGGCTGGCCGTCGCTGCCGGCCACCGCCTGCCAGTTGGCGTCCACGAGATGCACGAAGCTGTGGTAGCGCCGGTCGAGGGGGCCGAGGGGTACCCAGTACAAGCGCACCGAAAGGGTGTCGCCTGCGCGTGGACTGCCGGGAGAAAGGTCATAGCCTGCCAACTTCAGGCTGCCGGCCAGCTGGTCGCTGCGGGCGAAGGCGGGATCGCTCTGCGTGGCCGGGCCGGCGACGCGCCACAACCCCGCCTCGGGCCTGACCTCAACCTTAACCTCAAGTCCCGGCATGTCCTTGACGAGATAGACTGGTCGCCCCGTGCTGAGAGCCAAGTCCAGGACCGAGCCCAGGGTCAACTGCTCTCCGGTGATGAGGGGAAAGAGACCAAGGAGATCGGGCCGGCGGTTGTGGATAAACTGCAGATACCACATGGGCATCATGTCGTTGCGGTCGTCGCTGACCAGCACCGCTCCCGCCGGCAGGGGCCGGGCCAAGATCTCTTCCCAGGCCTGTTGAGCCTGGACGTTGGCGCTCTGGACGACCACGCCACAGCCCTGCCAGGCCATCGACAGGGGCATCAGGAACAGCACAGCCACGGCGAGGCCGGCCCGCGGATGCCGGCGAGCGGCAGCACCGGCGAGGGTGCCGGCACCCACGGCCAGCCACAGGACCGCAACGACATAGATGGGGATGAACAAGACGAAAATGTCGCCGATGGTGTACACCAGGTTGAAAGCCAGCAGGGCCAGGGCAGCCAGGCCGGTGAGGGCCAACAAGGGCAGTCGCCCGCGAACGGTGCCAGGGACCGCCAGCCGGACCACGCCGGCCAGGGCTAGGGCGAGGCCGATCCAGCCCACCTCGTCGCGCAGCAGCCCGAAGGCCATCGCCAACCGCTGGGAGAGGTCAACCGACAGGTCCACAGACCCGCCAAAGGGTCCACCGGTGACAAAATCGAGCAGAGCGGGCAGGCTGTTCTCATAGAGAACGAGCTCGCGGCCGGCGCTCAGCTCCTGGCGCAGGTAGGGGGTGTGGGGTGCGCGCAGTGGGAGATACGCGTACAGGAGCAGCGGTCCCAGACAGCAGGCGGCCAGCAACAACCAGTGCGCAGCGCGCAGGGCTGGTGGACGGCCTGGCGCATCGCCCAGACCCTTGCGGGGACGCGAGAGCCAAGCATAGGCCAGGGCAGCCGGGGCCAACAGCAGCGTGGTGCTGTGATGCGCCAGGCCCAGGCCGAAGCACAGGGCCGCCAGGAACAGGTATCGCCGTTCGCTCGCTTCGCCCCAGGCCAGCAGCAGGTAGAAAAGCCCGACCACGAGGAGCGTATTGAGGCCATACACCTCGGCAATGACCGCCTGGGACCATAACGTTGGGGTGACAGCCAGGACCGCGGCCGCCAGGGCGGCCACGATGCGGCGCGGCGCGGTACCCAGGGCGGGCAGCGCCTGGCGCAGCATGGACAGGGCAGTGAGGTACGTCAGGCCCACGGCCAGGGCCGCGGCCACGGCGGAAAAGAGGTTCATGCGGTACGCAACGTCGGCCAGCGGCGTGTCCAGGGGGCTGCTCACAGGCAGGTGCGACCAGGCCCAGCCCAGCAAGCTGTAGAGAGGATAACCCGTCGGGTGGGCAATGCCCAACAGAGGAGGCACGAACTGGAATTCTCCGGGGTCGCCGGGCAGGACGCCGGGTGCGAGGGTGGCGACGTACAGGGCCAGGGCGGCGCCGGCCAGCAGCGCGGCCAGCGCCAGGTCGAGCCAAGGCCTGGCCCTCGTCGCCGGCTCCTCTTGCTCGATCATGGCCTGCCTCGCTAGTCGCTCGGTTGCCACACCAGCCGGTCCAGGGCGACTGCCAGGGTACGCACGTCGGGCGCCAGGCGCAGCCAGCCATTCTGCGGGCCCGACACTTCGAGCGCCGTGCCCCGGGGAGCCCCTTTGACGCCGACAAGGGCATGGGACCAGCCGCTGCTGCCCCGCGGGTCGGCCTCGCCGCCGATAGAATGCAGGGCGTCGACCGCTTCGGCGGTCAGGTGTGCCGCCGCATCGCCCTGCACGGCAGCGACGACGATCTGGCCGTCGGGGATGGCGCGGACAAAGGCGGCCATGGCCGAGGCCTGGGCCTCGCTGCCGCTCGTGGTGGTATCGAACCCCTGCCGGTCGACGACCCGGCCGCTGGCCGGGTCGATGACGGTCAGGTTGTAGCCCGGGCTGTGGACCGATCCGTCCTCGCTGTCCGCGCCTGTGCCAATGGTGATGTAGGCAAAACCCGCAGGACCACCGCTGTTCACCTCGATGGCGACCGGTGTCTCCAGGGCGGTGGCGCCGATGGCGGTGCTGCCGGGGAGCACCTCGGCCGGGGCCGCCAGCGACTCGAAGCCAAGGCGGACCTCGTTCAGCCCCGGCCGCAGCAGCGCGGCCGGCACCTGCCAGGCAACTGTCGCCCACCCGGGCTCCAACACCAGCCGCTCCAGCCGCTGGCCGTTCACCTCCGGGGTGATGGCCTGCTGCGGCGCGTCCGGGTATTGGAAGGGCAGGGCAGTGAGCTCCAGCAGGTGGTCCACCGCAGCCTCCGCCGGCAAGAAGAGGCGGGCGTCCTGGCTCACGGCCCAGCGGGCACCGGCCCCCTGGATCTCTTCGTCGCCGGCCCAGCCCTCGCCCAGCGCCATGGCCGACCGCACGTCGCCGCTGCCTGGGTCGGCGACGAAACGGTCGGAGAGCGACCCCTCCTCTACCCTGAAGACCACCCAGCCCTCAGCATCATAGATCTTGGTCAGGGGCAGCACCTCCTCGAGGTAGGCCAGCGCCTCGTCCCGCGTGTCGACGTACGGTGGGCGGCCAGGCACCCCGGGAGCGACGACCACGTAGCGGATGTCGTAAAAGTCCACGAACTCGGCCGCCGTCTCCCCGTCGGCGGCGCGCCGCTCGGCGTCGACCTCGCCGTAGGTCTGCAGGTTGATGAGTGAGTCGAGGATGGGCACCTGGCGAAAATAGTCAAACGTTTCGGGGGGATTGCGGGAGATGTTGCCCGAGAGAAGGCGCTTGCCGTGGTAAGCCTGGTAGTACTGGGTACGCGTGTCTTCCGCACCCTGCAT
>JBFYTF010000317.1:0-3284 GCA_041300865.1 Anaerolineae bacterium | reverse complement strand
ACCTGTACCAGGCGGCCGTTGTCCGGCCGCTGCGGGCCCTGGGCGACGTGCTGGCCCGGGTGGTGGAGGCGAGAACCATCGACGGCGCCGTCAACGGGCTGGCCCGGCTGCTCGGGCTGGCCGGCGAGGGGCTGCGCCGCCTGCAGAGCGGGCTGGTGCGCCACTATGCCCTGGCCATGCTGGCCGGCGCCGTCCTGGTGCTCCTCTATTTCTTGCTGGCGAGCGCGAGATGATCAACCAGGTTGGCTTCCCCTTACTGTCCATCACCATCCTGCTACCCCTGGCCGGCGGCCTGGTCGCCCTCCTCCTCGGCCAGCGCCGGGGCCTGATCCGGGCCTGGGCCCTGGCCGTGGCTCTCGCCGACCTGATCCTGGCCGCCGTCCTGTGGGCTGTTTTCGACCCTGCGCTGGGAGATATGCAGCTCGTCGACCGGCTGCCCTGGATAGACTCCCTGGGCATCACCTACCACGTCGGGCTGGACGGCATCAGCCTCTGGCTGCTGCTCCTGACCGCCGCCCTGGGCCTGGTCGCCGTCCTCGTCTCGTGGCGGTTCCTCGACGGCCGCCCGGATGGCGAGGTCGGCCCCTACTTCTTTTTCCTGTTGGCCCTCCAGACCGGAGTCCTGGGCGTGTTTTCCGCCGTAGACCTGGTCCTCTTTTACATCTTCTGGGAAGCGGTCCTGGTGCCGGCCTATTTCCTCATCGGCCGCTGGGGCGGCGAAAGGCGGAGCTACGCCACGGGCAAGTTCTTCCTGTACACCATGGCCGGCAGCGCCCTGATGCTGGTCGCCATCCTGGCCCTGGCGATGCTCCATTACCAGCAAACGGGCACGCTGACCTTTGACCTGACGGTGTTACGCGGCACGTCCCTCACCTGGGCTGCCCAGATGTGGCTCTTCCTGGCGTTTGCCCTGGCTTTCGCCGTCAAGGCACCCGTTTGGCCGCTGCACACCTGGATGCCCGACACCTACGCCGAGGCGCCGCTGCCGGTGACCCTGCTCCTGGCCGGCGTGCTGTCCAAGATGGGCGTCTACGGCCTCATCCGTTTCTGCCTGCCCTTTTTCCCCGACGCCCTGGCCACCCTGCAGCCCTGGTTCTGGCTGCTGGGCATCACGGGCATCCTCTACGGTTCGCTGCTGGCCCTCGCACAGCGCGACATGGTGCGCCTGGTGGCCTACTCCAGCCTGGCCCACGTGGGCCTCATCGTCGCCGGCGTGCTGGCGGCCAACCAACAGGGAGTGCAGGGCGCCCTGCTCCTGTCCGTGTCCCACGGGCTGACAGTTACGGCGCTATTCCTGGCCGTCTATTTCCTGGAGCAGAGGCGCGGCACGCGGCTGGCGGCCGACTTTGGCGGACTGTGGCGGACCATGCCCCTCCTGGGCAGCCTCTTTCTCATCGTCACCATGTCCTCTATCGGCCTGCCGGGTTTGAGCGGCTTTCCAGGCGAGTTCACCATCCTGGTAGGCACGTTTCGGGTGAGTCCTGTGGCGGCCGGCTTTGCCACCCTGGGCATCGTTCTGGCTGCCTGGTTCATGCTCAACCTCTTTCGCCAGGTCTTTGCCGGGCCGGTGCTGCGCGCTGAGAACCGGCAACTGCCCGACTTGAGCCGCAGCGAGGCAGCGCTCCTGCTGCCCCTGGTCGTCCTCATGTTCCTGCTGGGCCTGCTGCCCAACCTCATCCTGGAGCCCAGCAGCGCGGCCGTGGAGGCCACCCTGGCCCACGCCGAGGAGAGCCGCATCGTCCTGCTCGAGCAGGGGAGCGAGTGACATCATGGACATCGCGATCCCGTCCTTGAACCTGCTCATCGTCGCGCCCGAGATCGTCGTGCTCGTCACGGCCGTGCTGGTGATGATGGCCGACCTCGTCCTCGTGGGCGAGCAAAAGTCGCGCCTGGCCTGGCTGGCCCTGGTGGGGGTGCTGGCTGCGGCCGGCACCTCCTTCGCCATGTGGGATGGCACCGACCCGGCGCTGCAGGGCATGCTCGTGGCCGACGGTTACGCCCTGTTCTTGAACCTGGTGCTCCTGGCCGCCGCGTCACTGGCCATCCTCCTCGCCCTGGACACCCATCTGCCCCGGGGCGAGTACTATGCCCTGCTCCTTCTCTCTACTGGGGGCATGATGCTCATGGCCGCCGCGCTTAGCCTCATCACCATCTTCCTGGCTCTGGAGATCCTGTCGCTGGCCCTCTACGTGCTGGTCGGCCTGGACCGCGCCGACGGGCGCTCGGCCGAGGCTGCCCTGAAGTACTTCCTGCTGGGTGCTTTTGCCAGTGGCTTTCTGCTGTATGGCATCGCCCTGACCTACGGCGAGGCCGGCACCACTTCCCTGGTCGGCGTGCGAGACTACCTGCTTGCCCTGGACGGCTCGTTCCCGCCGCTCCTGGCTGTGGGCCTGGGCCTTATGATCGTTGGCTTTGGCTTCAAGGTGGCGCTGGTGCCCTTCCACATGTGGACACCCGACGTCTACCAGGGGGCACCGACGTCCATCACGGCCTTTATGAGCGTGGGGGCGAAGGTAGCCGGCTTTGCCGCCCTTGGGCGCGTGGTCCTCTATGCCTTTGGCGAGCAGCACGCGTCCTGGAGCTGGCTCCTGGCCGGTCTCGCGGCTGTCACTATGACTGTGGGCAACCTGGCGGCCCTCCGCCAGACAAACCTCAAGCGCCTTCTGGCCTACTCGAGCATCGCCCACGCGGGCTACATCCTGGTGGGATTGGCAGCGGCCAACGAGGCGGGGACCGGCGCGGTGCTCTATTACCTGTTTGTCTATGCCTTTATGAACGTCGGTGCCTTTGCCGTTGTACTGGCGTCGGAGCGCCTTGCCACGGCGCCAGGGCGCGGAGAAACGGTCGCGGAGCTGGCCGGGCTGATGGCGGGCCGGCGCTGGCCCGGCGTGGCCATGGCCCTCTTCATGCTCTCCCTGGCGGGCGTGCCACCCCTGGCCGGCTTCTTCGGCAAGCTGAACGTCTTTGGCGCCGCGGTGCAGGGGGGGCTGGCCTGGTTGGCGGCACTGGGCGTGGTCAACAGCGTCATCTCTGCCTACTACTACCTGAGGGTCGTGGCGGCCATGGCCTGGCCGGAGAGCGTGCCGGTGACGCCGACCGGGCTCCGCGTGCCCCGGGGATTGCAGGTCGCCGTGGCGCTGGCGGCCCTGGCCGTCGTCGGGCTTGGGCTCTGGCCTGGGCCGGTCGTGGACCTGGCGCGCCTGGCCGCGGCGTCACTCTGGGGCGGCTGAGCGGCCGCGCGCTGTACTCTCAGAGGGGGCAGGCGTCTCGTCAGGATCCCGCGA
>JBFYTF010000655.1:0-3802 GCA_041300865.1 Anaerolineae bacterium | reverse complement strand
GTGCATGTCGCGCATGTCCTTCATCCTTGATTCCAGCCGGTCATTGTGAAGTTACAACCCCCAGATGTCAGACTGGGCAAGCGCCCGAAAGGAAGATTCGGCACCACCACTCGAAGCTGAGCAGTGACCAGATGAACAGGCGACGATTCACTTGTCCGGACAAGTGCTCCTCAAGCCGCTCGTGCACGTAGGCGCGATTCAGAAACTGGTAGACGTGCGCCTGTGGATCGAGGAGTAGGCGGCAGATGTAGTCGATGCTCTCGCCTCGGAACCAGGAGGCATCCGGGGCACTGAAGCCCTGTTTAGCGCGCTGCGTTATCTCGCTGGGGATAATCTTGCTCATGGCTTGACGCAGAATCACTTTGCCGTCGCTGGTTGGGCGCGCCTGGTAGCGGCGCAGCTTGCCGGGCTCATTTTCGTCTACCTGAACCATCTGGCGCAGATTGTGCAATTTGTATCGCGGAGGGATGCGGACAGCAAAGTCTACAAGGTCGTTGTCGAGAAAGGGCACGCGCGTCTCCAGGGAGTGGGCCATGCTGACCTTATCCTCGACCACGAACAAGCCGTGCAAAAAGGTCCTTGCCTCAAAATAGAGAGACGCGTTGATCAGGTCCTCATCCCACTCCATTGACTGGGTCCACCCGGCGAACACAGCCCGAAAAGTGTCGAAAGGGTAATGGTGTCTCACACTCGCCCATGCCTCGGTGTTGTAGAACACACTCCGATCCTCGTCGGCTACGAGGCGCTGCCAATAGTCATAGTAGCATTGATAATAGTCGTCGCGGGTCAAGGTTGCCAAACTGCGGTAGTAGCGCCAGGGATAACCACCAAAGAGCTCATCACCGCCCGCGCCGGAGAGAACGACCTTGACGAACTTGGAGGCCAGGCGTGCTACGTAAAAGTTCGGGTAACACTGGCCGAGGCGCAAGTCCTCAAGGTGCCAGATAAGCCTCGGAAGCACATATTCCATGTCGCCAGCATGCATGACAACCTGATAGTGTTCGGTTTTGAACAGATTGGCCATCATCTCCGCAGCCGGGCGTTCGTCAAAGCCTAGCTCCAGCCCTGAGGCTGAGGAAAGGTCAAAGCCACCCGTGAATGTGTGGAGCCGGCCAAGATGCTGCGCGGCGATGGCTGTCACCGAGCCCGAATCCATGCCACCGCTTAGATAGCTGCCGATCGGCACCTCGCTTGCTAGTTGCCGGGTGACCGAACGCTCAAATAGCCAGGCCAGGTGATTGGAACAGGCATCTTCCGGGAACTCGAAGCCACGCGCGTCGTAGCGATAGTCCCAATAACGTGCTTGGCGTACCCGCCCCTCGAGATCTACGGTCATTAGGTGTCCGGGTGGCAGCAAGTGAATGCCCTCGAAGAGGGTGAGATCGCTCAAGACGTTCTGGAAGGTGAAATATTCACTGAGGGCTGCGTAGCAGACGCTTACCCTGACAGCAGGGTGTTTCAGAATGGCTTTGATCTCCGAGGCAAAGATCAGATGCCGGGCATCAAGGTAGTAATAGAGCGGCTTGACGCCATAGCGATCGCGCGCCAAAAAAAGGCGACGGTTGAGCTTGTCCCAAAGGGCAAAGGCGAACATCCCGTTGAAGCTGTGGAGGCACGTTTCGCCCCACTCTTGATAGGCCCGTAGCACTACCTCCGTATCAGTCCTGGAGTGAAAGCGATGGCCCCGAGCCTGCAGGATGGGCCGCAGTTCGAGATAATTGTAGACTTCACCGTTATAGGTGATCACTACGGATGCGTCCTCGTTGCTCATGGGCTGGTCACCAGCGTGGCTCAGGTCGATGATGGCTAGGCGCCGATGGCCAAGGGCCACGCAGCCATCGATATAGATGCCTTCTCCATCTGGCCCCCTGTGTGCGATGGCATCTGTCATAGCTTGGACGGTGGCCGCGGAGATGGGTGCCCCATCCAGATTTATGATCCCTACAATTCCGCACATGGCTGTCTGCTCCGTGGATTAGGACCTGATGGCCCGCACCGTGAAGCCACTCATCTCTTCTGTATCCAGGTGAACAATCGTCAAGCCCACTTCAGCACACCAGCGGCGAATCTCCTCCTCACTCTGCCGGTGCGCATACTGGGGGTGGTACCAGTCAAAGTTTACATGGTTGTTCTCTTCGAAGGAGTAGGCATTGTTCCAATACAATTTAGCAAAGTGCCAGTAGAGTAGGCGCTGGACGTCGTAACGCCCGGCCTTAATGCCAAGGTAGGGGATATCTTCCGGGATTTCCACCTCTGTGTCAAGCTCCGACAGGGCCTTGGCGAGGCGGGTCAGCGGGCGCAATGTCTCCCAGGCTTCCTGAGGTGGCAGCGAAGAGACAAGGCCGCGGATGTGATCGTCGGAGAATTCGCGGACTGGTCCCTTTCGCCGGTAAACGTAAAAGAGGAATTCGCCGCCTGGCACCAGATAAGGTGCGAGAGACTTGAGCGCAATCTCGGTGGATGGGGTGTGGTGGAGCACACCCTCGGAAAAGATAGTGTCGAAACTACCGATGCCAAAGGGGAGTTGTAGGAGGTCCGCCTGCACTAGATGCGTCCCGGGCAATGAGCTTAGCCTTTCTCGTGCGACATCGATGGCCGCCGAGATGTCCACACCTATCCACTCGGTACCAGTCCAAGCAGGGTTCATCCACAGGGCTGCGCTAAAGCCACTGCCGCAACCGGCATCAAGGATGCGTCTACGCGTCTGGAAGTAGGTCTCCATCGCTCCTGCATTGGCAAAGCCGTAGCGCTTTATCAACCATTTCCGCGTGGCTGCCTGCATAGAAGCAGACTCGTAGGTGTGGCGTTGACCCCATTTGAAGCCGAAACTTGCGGCAGTCTGAGCCTGTTTATCGTCGGTACACAACAGAAAGCGCGGAATGCCCCGTTGGATGGGATACACTTGCCCGGCGGCATTTCGCAGAGCGCCTTCCAGGATCTCACCTTGTGATCCTCTCTGTGATACGTCTAGGAGAAGAGGAGTTTTCAGGAGCGGGTCAACCAGAAGCTGGAGCAGCGAATCGTGCATGCAATTTACCTCTCGATCTTCCGGCGGCACGCGCATTGGTAGCTGGCCACGTGACAGGCGACCGGGGGCGAGGCGCGAGCGCTCTACAGCAGTAGATCTCGCACCTGGCGAATGACGTATTGTTGTTCACCTGCCGACATTGTCGAGAAAAGAGGCAATGCCAAGCTCTGGCGGTGTGCCTCTAGCGACGCGGGCAGGTCTTCGGGCCTAAAGTGGTACTTATCGCGGTAATAGCCCTGAATGTGTACAGCATGGGTGCCCTGCCGGACCGTAACACCTGCTGCTTGGAGCGCAAGCGCCAAGTCGTCGCGGCTCAGTGGGGAGCTGTCCCGCACAAGAAGCACGTAGGATTGGTAGACGTGACGGCAGCCCCCGGGCACGCAAGGTAGGGCAATAGCCTCCAAGTCAGAAAAGGCTTCGTCGTACTGCCGGGCGAGCTCGATCCGTCGTCCAATGATCCAGTCGAGCTTGGCCATCTGTGCCACGCCGATGGCGCCTTGCAGGTCGGTCATCCGATAGTTGTAGCCCAGAAGGTTGTGCTCGGGGAGTGCGAAACCGCCCTTGTTGTGCCGTTCCAAGTCGGAAATGGTGCCGCCATGAGAGCGCATGGCCTCCACCAGCGCCGTGGACTGTAGGTCGTTGGTCGTAATCATGCCTCCCTCGCCCGTGGTGATGATTTTGCGCGGATGGAGGCTGAAGCAGCCGGAGTCGACCAGGGTGCCCGCATGGTGCCCGTGGTACAGTGAGCCGATGGCACACGCTGCGTCTTCGACG
>JBFYTF010000650.1:0-19649 GCA_041300865.1 Anaerolineae bacterium | reverse complement strand
TTTTCCTCGGGAACAACCTTCAGCTGCTGAACCAGTTTCCCGACGTCGAAGTAGACAAGGCCGTGGGCCGGCGGAACCTACCCATGCTGCTGGGGAGGAGAAAAGCCAGCCTCCTGTTCGGGCTGAACGTGATCTTGACCTACACCTCCTTGCTGGCCGGCGTGTTGCTGGGCCACCTGCCCGTGCCCACCTTGCTGGGCCTGTTGATCCTGCCCGTCGGAGTGGCTGCCGTCAGGGGAGTCGTTCTCTACGCGGAGGATGTGCCCAAACTCGTGCCCTTCATGGGCTTTAACGTCTTGCTCAACGTCGTGACTCCGATACTCATGGCCATAGGCCTGGTCCTGGCTGCCTGGCTGTAGGAGACCGCGGCCCCCCGCAGGGGTTGGCGTTGCCCGGATTCGGCTACGCCGTATCTTTTGCGCCAGTTGTGCGGTAATTCTATAGAGGGAGTGGGGTCTGGGGAACAAGTAGACGAGGAGGATAACCATGGTTCGTGTACTCGTGTTCCTGGCTGTAATGGTCGTCGTGGGAACGAGCGGCGTGTTGTATGCTGCGGACGTGGCGATGCCTATCGACACGGCCGCAACCGAGTCCTCGGTCGCGCTGGCACAAGCGGGTGAACCGGAGGACGTTTGTGTCGGAGCCTATACCCATCCCGTGGCCGAATGGCTCGCCGAGAAGTACGAGGTACCCTACGAAGAGATCATGGACTGGTTCTGTGAGGGGCACTATGGCTTCGGCGAGATCGTGCACGCCCTGGTCGCCAGTGAGGAGACGGGCATCCCGCCCGAAGAACTGCTGGCCATGAAGACCGAGCTGGGGGGCTGGGGGCAAGTCTGGCGTGAGCTGGGCATGAAGGGCAAGAAGGACAAGGATCGGGACCAGGATCAGGACCGCGACCAGGATCAGGATCAGGATCAGGACAAGGACCAGGTTCAGGGTAAGGACAAGGTCAAGAATCAGGATACGGATCAGGACACTGGTCAGGACAAGGAGAAGGGCAAGGACAAGGAGAAGGGCAAGGACAAAGACAAGAGTAAGGGCAAGGACAAGGAGAAGCCCGCGAAGGGCAAGCCATAGCCGGCGGGCAGCTGCCCATCGAGGGGCACGGGTCTGAAAGAACTGGCCGGCCGGCCAGTTCTTTTTTGGGGCGCTCTTCCGCTCCGACAGCACGCCAGGCCATTCTTGCATCCCGCGCCAATCAATGGTATAATCCTTATCTTCCAAAGGAGCACCGACGAAAGACCGTCGATGCCTGGTGGATTCGAGCACGATCGTTTTTGTCCGCCTGCGAGCAGCGCCCCGAGACGGGCCTCTCGCCTCATAGACCCTGAAGATCCGTCTCTGTAACTCCAACGTCTGCGCTGGGCGCAAGGCAGACGGGATCTACCGGGCCTGCGACTTCCAAGAAAGGATCGTTAGAGATCGGCAATGGGATTCTGGAAAAAGAGTCTCATGGCTCGTCTGGTCGGTTATTTCCTGATTCTGTCACTGGCGACTGCCGGGCTGGTCGGCTATGCTGTCTATGTGCGGGCGACGAGCGACCTCGAACAGTCGGTCATAGATCGACTGGAAGCCGTCGCCAGCCTCAAAGAAGACGCCCTGAGCCGCTGGGCCAACGACCAGCGGCGACTGCTCGTCTTTGTGGCGGGGATGCCGAGCATTCAGGTGCAAGCCGGCCGCGCGCTGGACGAGTCCCAGCTGCCTCGAACTCGCGACCGCTACCGTGAAGCCCTGGCGGCGAGCCTGACGTCCATCGTGCGCAGGATGTCCGATGCCGAAGAGTTGCTCGTCATGGATCTGGACGGCAGGATCGTCGCTTCTACGGATAGGCGCCACGAGAACCTTGTCCAGGCAGATTCACCCCTCTTTCTCCGGGGGCGCTCCAACACCTACGTGCAGCCGTTTGGTCCGTCGCCCTTCACCGGCAAGCCGGTGATGGCCGTGGCCGCTCCTCTCTTCGACAGCAGGGGGCGCCGGATTGGCGTTCTGGCAGCCTACCTGAGCTCGACGAGAGTAGAGCGGATCATCCAGGAACGGTCTGGGCTCGGCCAAACCGGCGAGAGCTACCTCGTGGATAGCGCGGGGGTCGCCGTCACGAGGCCCACCTCTCGCACGCAAGAGATCGCGGCGTCGCAACCGATCTCCTCCCAAGGCATCGACCTTGGCCTGGCCGGCCAGGACGGTGCCAGCCTGTACCGGAACTATGCCGACGAGCCGGTGCTCGGCGTCTACCGTTGGCTGCCCGACCGGGAGGTAGCCCTGGTTGCGGAGATGAGCCGCGCCGAAGCCTTTGCTCCGGCCACCCAGATGGCCCGGGGGATCCTGGCCATGGGTGCCATTACGGCCGGCGTCCTGGCCGTTGGCCTCTACTTCCTGGCACGGCAGATTGCGCGCCCTATCCTGGCTATTGCGCAGACGGCCAGCAAGGTGGCAGCCGGCGACCTGTCGCAAAGCACGCCGGTCATGACCGACGACGAGGTAGGGGTCCTGGCTCGTGCCTTCAACCAGATGACGGCCCAACTGCGGGTGTTCTACCAGGAGCTGGAAAGCCGCGTGAACGAGCGAACGCGGGATCTGGCCGACGCCAATGCGCGCCTCCGTTCCGAGATGGCGGAACGCCTGCGTGTCGAGGAAACCTTGCGCCATCAGAACGAGTACCTCGCCGCCCTCCACGAAACGGCCCTGGGGCTCATGAGCCGGCTAGAGTTGCAAGAGCTGTTCCAGGATCTGGTCACGCGCGCCGGGCAACTTCTCGGCACGCCCCACGGCGTCGTTTTTCTCGCCGACATCGGCGGGGACCAGATGGAGTGCAAGCTGGGAATGGGTGCTTTCGAAGCGATGGTCGGACTGCATGTGCGCCGCGGGGAGGGACTGGCCGGCCGGATCTGGGAAAGTGGACAACCTATAAGCATTGACAACTATGATGCCTGGCAGGGCCGCCTGTCGGCGATTCCGGTCGGCACCCTGGGTTCAGGCGCTGGCGCACCTCTGACCTCTGGCTCGGAGACCGTGGGCGTTCTGGGCCTGGCCTACGGCGGGTCGTCGACTCGCACTTTCAACGAGGCCGAGGTCGAGGTGCTTACCCGTTTCGCGGCCCTGGCCTCCATTGCCATTGACAACGCCCGCCTCTTTGCCGTGAGCAAGGAGGCCACTGCCTTGGCTGAGGCGGCCAACGTCGCCAAGAGCCAGTTCCTGGCCAGTGTAAGCCACGAGCTGCGCACTCCCTTGACCTCAATCCTCGGCTTTACCCGGCTGGTGAAGAAGCGCATCGAAGAGCGTGTTATCGCCCTTGTGCCCCCGGGTGATCCCAGAATGGATCGAACACTGAAACAGGTGGAGGATAATCTGGGCATCATCCTCATGGAGGGGCAGCGGTTGACGACTCTCATCAACGATCTCCTAGATCTGGAAAAGATCGAGGCCGGCAAAGTCGACTGGCAGATGGAGCCCCTGCGCCTGGCAGACGTGGTCGACCAGGCAGCTGACGGGACGGCAGCCCTGTTCGAGGAGAAGAACCTGTCGCTGATTCGCACAGTGCCTGACGATATCGTCGTCAACGGTGACCGGGACCGGCTTATCCAGGTGATGGTCAACCTCTTTTCCAACGCCGTCAAGTTCACCCAGGAAGGCGCTATCACCGTGCGTGCCAGGGAGGAGCCAGGGCAGGTCGTGGTGAGCGTCGAGGACCCAGGTATTGGGATCTCTGCGGCCGATCAGGAACAGCTGTTTGAGAAGTTTGTCCAGGTCGGCAACAGGTTGACGGGCAAGCCCAAGGGCACCGGATTGGGGCTGGCCATCAGCCGTGAGATTTTGACCCACCACGGTGGACGTATTTGGGTGGAGAGCGAGCCGGGCGCGGGCAGCACTTTTTCCTTTACCCTTCCGCCGAGAAAGGAATCTGACAACGATGGACAGAGGCCATAAGCGCTCTCGTTTCTATGCAGCTCTGAATTGGTGTTTGGCCGCCAGCCTGTTCCTGGCGCTCGTCGCCGCTTGCAGTCCCACGCCCGTCCCGGTCACGCCGACCTCCGGTCCTGCGGGTGCCCTGGCGGCAATCTTGCAGCGCGGCATCTTGGCGGTTGCCGCCGAGGAGAATTATGCACCGCAATCGAGCCTCAGATCCGGTGTGGCCCGGGCAAGTGACACCCGGTGTGCGCCCAACCAGCGCACCGCCAACCAGTTCGAGGGGTTTGACATAGACGTGGCGCGCGAGGTTGCACGCCGGCTCGGAGTGGAGTTGTGCCTGGTCACACCGCCCTGGTCCCTCGTGGTCGATGGCAACTGGGACGGTCTCTGGGATGCCAGTATCGGTTCGATGGTCATCACCCCAGAGCGGATGCAAGCTCTCTACTTTTCGCAGCCGTATACGAGCGGTGCGGCGGCCCTGTTCGTGCATGAGGACAATGATACTTTTGTTGAGCCTGGCAGCCTATCGGGCAAGAGGATCGGGACGTGCACTGCGTGCGCCTACGAGGCGTACCTGGAGCGGCGTCTGGTCGTTCCCGGCCAAGAGATCGACTTTGCCATCGACGATGCCAGGATTGTGGGCTATGACACCGACAAGTCGGCCCTGGACGATCTAGCCGAAGGCGATGGTGTCTATCTGGACGCGGTTCTGACCGATCCCGATACCGGCCGCTCTGCTATTGAGGACGATGGCTTGCCATTGAAACAACTGGGCGGGCCGTTGTACTATGATTACGTGGCAGCAGCTGTAGACAAGAGCAATGTTCTGGATCCGGTGCCACTGGTGCTCAGGCTCAGTGAAATCATCCAGGAAATGCATGCCGACGGGACTCTGGATCGCCTTTCGCGGGAATACTATGGTACCGACGACTGGACGCACACGGCTGCGGGCTTTAGCATCGACGCACTCGAGCAGTTTCCATAACGGCCTGTAACTGACTGCAGCCCGACTGCGGTACCACCTGCACTAGTAAGGAGTAAAGGATGGCAGCATCCATTCTTATCGCCGACGACGAGGCCCACATCCGGCTGCTCATCGAGCAGGCCCTCGAAGATCTGGAGGAGCGCGGAGTCGAGATCTTGCTGGCCGAAAATGGCGTCCAGGCTCTGGAGATGATCCGTAACGACAGACCCCGACTCGTGTTTCTAGATATCATGATGCCCAGGATGGATGGGTACGAAGTCTGCCGCGCCATCAGGGACGATCCCGGCTTGGAGGACGTCTACCTGGTCCTGTTGACCGCCAAGGGACAGGCCTCTGACAAACTGCTCGGGCGGGAGTCGGGAGCGGATCTGTACCTCACCAAGCCGTTCGACCCGGATGAGCTGCTCGAAATCGCGGAAATGGTCCTGGGGGTAAATTCGTGGCCCAAGTGACCCTGGAGAAACTTCTGAGACGGCACAGCGACCTGCGCCGAATTCTCCACCCCATGCTCGATATCCTGGGGAAGGGTGTCGGTCTCCAGGATGCCAAGGGCCGGTGGCTCGTCGAAGCCAACCTGGACGGCCACGAGGAGAGCTTGCGTTACCCCGTGCTGGTGCAAGAGCAGGAGATTGGCTGGGTAACCGGGCGGGCACAGCCAGAACACCTCGAGGCGGTTGCCGGGCTGCTGAGCTATGCTGCCGGCCAAGAGGCGGAAAAGCGTTCTCTGGCCAGCGAAGTGCTGGAGCGCTATCGAGAGCTTAACCTGCTGTACACTCTGGCAGAAAAAATGGCGGCCAGCCCTGAGCCGGCGACGATGGCCGCCGTCGCACTGGGCGAAGCCCGGCGGCTCATCTCGGCCGGAACCGGCGTAGTCATGACTATCTGTGGCGATGACCTGTGCAGCGAGCTCATGGCGGCCACCGGATCAGTCGAAGGACTGCGAGCGGCTCCCGAGATTGCTGCCGACCTGGTCCGGCGCGTCTTGAGGAACGGGCTGGCCGAGGTGGAGAACGGTGTCCCGCGGGAAATGGTGTTTGAGGTGGGCGACGGGCGCCTGTCCTTGCTCTGCGCGCCCTTGAAAACCGAGCAGCGGGCTTTGGGGGCGCTGCTTTTGGTGCGCGGCGCCTCGGAGCCCTTCTCGGCCGGAGAGCTCAAGCTGCTCAACTCTGTCGCCTTTCAGGTAGCGCCGGCTTTGGAGGTTGCTCGGCTGTACCAGGTGGCCCTGGACAAGGCGCGCATGGAGCGCGAGCTGCAGATGGCGCGCCAGGTGCAGACCAACCTCATCCCCAGGACCATGCCCCATGTTCCAGGGTGGGAGCTGGCTTCAGACTGGCGGCCGGCGCAGGAGGTGTCGGGCGACTTTTTCGATCTGATCGAGGGTGAGGACGGGCGGCTCACCCTCGTCATCGCCGATGTTTCGGGCAAGGGGATGCCGGCCTCGCTGTTTATGGTCTTTACGCGCAGCGTTTTGCGCGCCTCTATGGAGCACGGCGGCGTGCCTGCCGAGGAAGTGGCACGGGCGAATCGCCTCATTACCGAGGAGGCCCGCGACAGCGTGTTTGTCACCCTGTTCTATGGCCGCCTGAACGTGAAGACGGGAGATCTGACCTACGTGAACGCCGGTCACAACCCACCGCTCCTCTGCCGTGCGGCAACCGGCGATGTCGTGCCCCTGCGCCCGACCGGCATGGCTCTGGGCGTTCTGGGTGACTTTCCCTACAAGCAGGAAACCGTACGCCTCCAACCAGAGGACATGCTGCTGATGTACACCGACGGGATGACCGAAGCCTTCAACCGCGCGCGTGAGGAGTTTGGCATGGAGCGTGTGAGCCAGGTGGTATACGAGCAGCGTGGATGCTCTGCGTCCGAGCTGCTCACCGCCCTCGAAGCGGCCGTCGACGGCTACACCGGTGGAGCGGCCGCCGCCGACGACACCACGCTGCTGGCCCTCAGGCGGCTGTAAACAGGCTGACCGGCAAAAATGACCTGCCAGCCAAAGGTGGCTGGCAGGTCGCGATTGTTGCGGTACGCTCAGGATACCTCACCACATGGAGCTACCCCGAATGCAGGTACTCGCTTAGCGCCACCGCAGCGCGGCGGCCAGCCGCCGCCGCACCAACCACAGTGCTCGCCTCCTCGGAGCTACTCGCCATGACGATTGCCGGCGAGCCAGCGGTCGGTCTGACCAACGGGGCGACTCTGGCGCGGGAATGCACTGCCGGGGGGATAGGCACCGCCTGGGTGCCGGCCACATCGAGCTGGGTTAGGCCCAAGGATCCGTTGTCGAAATAAAGTGCGTCATGGGAGCGTTGCAGCTCATCTATGAGGCCGGGCCAGAGCCGCTGGCTGCCGTGGAATTGGATCCCCTGTGCCATGATGCCGTGGACATCTCGCGCCAGTGCGGCCTGCGGCACCTCAGCGGCAAGGGCACGGGAGAGCCTTTCGCCTGGCTCCCCGACCTCATCATAGACGTCGACGTGGCAGCCCGACAACGCCAGGTAGTAGGCACAGGTCAACCCCGAAGCGCCCGCGCCGACCACGGCGACCTGCCCGTCCTTCTTCGCCCCATCGTGGCGGAGCCAACCTTCTGCCCCGGCAGTCTCACACACCCAGCGCTCGAGCTCCGCGATGCGCACCGGCTCCCCGGCAAAGCTCCGGCGATGGCAGCGGCGCTGGCACAGCTCGCCGGCGGGGCAGGCATAGCCACACACCTCGGCGAAGGGGTTGCGCTCCCGCAGCAGCCGCGCAGCCCCGGCATAGTTCTCGGCCTCTGTGCGCCGCATGAATCCGGGGATGTCGATGCCGGCCGGACAATCACGAACGCACTTTGGTGTCTCGCAGCCCTGGCACCGGGCAGCGGCGAGGTAGGCATTCTCGCTCGATATCGTGTCCGAACTCTGAAACAGCGGGCGTTTATAGGGCAGGTCGACGAACCGGACGTATTGCTTCGCGAACCGGCGCTTATCATAGTCCTTCTTGCCCAGGTCGCGCAGGATGACAGACGCGGCCCCAACCCCAGAGACGGCCGTCGCGGGAGCGCCGGTGGCCATCACCGTCGAATCCCCGCAGATGTACAAGTTCTGCCACTCGCTTCTGGCGTGCAGGCGGTTCAGCATCTCCTGCCCGATCATGTTTTTTGGTCCGCCGACCGCCCCTCCGTTCTTTAGCAGGTAGCGCTCGACGGTCGTGGGCGTGCCCACGATCTGCACCCGGATGTGCTCGCGGAAGCCCGGATAGTGCCGCTCGATCTGGTCGATCATGCGGTCGGCCTCTTGCTTCTTCAAGGCTCTGTACTCCGCAGACCGGTACGACGGCTCATCGGGAGCCGGCCAGCTGCAGAGGTTTGGCGCGATGGCCGTAATCACCAGTTTGTCGGGGGGGCACAGCGTCTCGTCGACCAGGGCGTTGACGTACAGCGTGAGATCCGAGCTGTCGATCTCTTTTCTGTTCTCGATAAAGACCTCCCAGGGGAGGACGCCTGCGGGCAGCGCCTCCCGGTCGACGACGAGGTAGAGCGTCATGCTGGGATAGGTGGGGACCAGCGACCGGGCCCAGGCCAGGCGCTCGGCGGGGATATGCTCTGGCCTGACCAGCTTGCCATAGATGTTCCACACCGTTGCGTTGGCAACCACCCGGTCCGCCAGCACTCTCACACCATCGGCCAGGCGAATGCCGTACGCCTTCCCGTCCCGGATCAGGATCTCGTCGACCAGGTGGTGGTAGAGCATCTGTCCGCCGTAGCGCTCGAACGCCTTCTCGATCTTGTTGGGCAGCATCTGCGCGCCGCCGGCAGGGTAATACACCCCGCCGATGTGGTTGTCGAGGAACATCGTGGCGGCCAGGACGGCAGGCGTTTCCGCGGCGGTGCAGTAGCAGTAGGCGGAGCACAACTTGTCAAAGAAGTCGAATATCTCTGGTGTGTGAAAGTACTTCTCCAGCAGCGCCCGGGTGCTGGTCGAGAGCAGCTTGCGCATGTTTAGCATGCCCAGCGGACTGCTCAGCAGGCTCCTCAGGCCCTGGCGCGCCGAGTATTCCGAAGGAGGAACCACCACTTCGTTCTTGATGACAATGTTCTCATACAGCTTGTAAAGGTCTGTATAAAAGGCGCGGATGCCTTCTTTCTCTTGCGGAAACAGCAGGCCAAGCTCCTCGACAAAGAGCTGCACGTCCGGCCAGAATACAACCTCCTGGCCCTCGATGGTCATCCGGGCGAGGGTGGGGTGAGCCACGACGTCGATCGGCTCCTCCAGCTCGTTCATAAGGAAGCGGAATGGCTTGAAGCCCCTCTCTCCGAACCCGTAGCTCATGGCCGTGCCGACGTCAAAGACCACGTCTTCGCGCCTGAAAGACGTGCACGAGCCTCCGGGTTTGTCCTGCTGCTCGACCGTGAGCACGGACACGCCGCGTTTTGCCAGGAGGCTGGCGGCCGTCATCCCGCCCAGGCCTGCACCCACGACTATCACATCGTAATGATCCCGCAGGATCGCATCCTCTAGCAGTCTCATCCCTTACTCACAGCCTTTCATCGTCCGATGCCCGAAGCAGCAGCATTGTCGGACGTGGGCGCGCTGCCCCACGCTCGCTCGCTGGACTCTCTTCGCGGCCCCTTCAAGATTCGACGTTCGTCTCTCCAGAGTGTGCGGCGTGCCTGTGGTGCGCAACCCGGAGAGGATGGCATCATACCCAGCCATGCTGCTCTTCTACCACCACCTCAAGCGCGGGCTGACGAGAGAACGACCCTTCCACGTCAGGCCGCCCAAAAGGCTGAGCCACAAGGAGCGAAAGGCCACAACCTCCATGACCAACAGCGTAGCGGGATAGAGTGCCGCCGGCCACAGAGGCAGCCTGAGCAGGCGATAGGGGACCAGCCACAACACGAGCGCCAGCCCGACACAGACCAGGATGGCGGCAAGCGGCACAGCCCGTGGGAAGCCGAGCGCGTACAAACCCAGGTCGGCTAGGGGCCTGAGGAACATGATCAACAGCCACAGCCACGCAAAAACGTAGGGGATCAGCCGGAAATCGAAAGCGGCAAAGAGATTCTTGGACAGCCCGGCAAAGGCGTGCCGTCCACCCTGGTACATGCGGCACGAAACGAGGTGCGTCGCCTGCATCATGCGACAGCGATAGCCAAGGGCGGTCGTCCGCCGGGCCAACGCAAAGTCCTCCGCAATGGCAGAGCGCACCGCCGCATGCCCGCCAACCCCCTCGTAGGCAGTCCGCCGGATCAGCAGCATCTGGCCCACCGCATACGACAGCGCCGGGAGCTTGGTGCGGTAACCCACGCGCAGCGGCGTGAAGCAGTACATCACCCAGGAGAAGAAGGGGACGATCAGCTTCTCGCCCCGTGTCAGCACCTCCTGTCGCAGGAAGCCGCTCATGAAGTCTGCACGCTCGCCTTCCATGGCAGTCACTACTGCGCGCAGCGCACCCGACGTATGAAACGTGTCCGCATCGGTGAAAAAGAGCAATGCGCCGGCCGCCTGTGTTGCCAGCTGGGCACAAGCCCAGTTTTTCCCCACCCAGCCCGCCTCCAACGGTCGCCCGTCCAGTACTCTCAGGCGCGAGTCCGAGCCGGCCAGCGAATCGAGGATGGTTCGGGTCCCGTCGTCAGACTCGTCGTCCAAAGCCAGCACTTCAAAGTCCGGATAGTCCTGCGACAAGAGCGAGCGGATGCACCGTCCGATGTTGGCTTCCTCATTGCGAGCCGGCACCAAGACCGAGACCTTGGGAAATTGTGCCGGAGCGGGGTGCCGGCCGGTGATCTTCAGAGTTCGAGCATTGCTCAGGGCAATGAGGATCAGGATCGCCTGGAAGATGATGAGGTCGTAGATAAGGTTGTGGCTCAAAAACTGGGGCACGGTTGCAGATCCTCAGTTTGATAGCCGGCCCACGAGCCAGGGACGGAGGTGCGGTCGCCGGCGTAGATCCGCGCGGTGAGTCCACGCAAGTATCGCTGCCTGACCGGCCAGCACGGCCAGGAGCAGGGGGTCAGGCAACCAGGCGAGCAGGATGGCGAGCAGGCCGGCCAGGGTGAGCATCACGGCCCAGCCGCTCGCGTCGAGCAGGGCGGTCCAGAACAACACCAACAGCAGTGCCGGCACCGACATCCGCCACAAGGTCAACCCGATCCACACGCCAAGCGCCACTGCCAGCCCCTTGCCGCCCTTGAGGCCAAGGAAGGGCGAAAAGGCGTGTCCCAGAAGGGGAGCAGTGGCAATGAGCCACATGGCGAGTCCGCCATAGCCCAGGTTAAAGTGCGACCAGCCCACGGGTGCCGCTCCCTTGCTGACGTCAAGGATCAACGCCAGCAGCCCTACGAGAGCGCCTCCGGCCCGAAAGGCATTGGTTGCACCGGGGTTGCCGTCGCCAATGCGTCGCGGGTCCGCCCGACGGAAGATGCGCGGCAGCCAGACCGAAAAGGGAAGAGAGCCGCACAGAAAGGACAGCAGGACCAGCAGAAGGGTAGGGGCGATAGCAGACGGCATCTCTGACGATGCAACCGCTCTAGCTAAGCCACTTGCCGGCCATAAAGCCGGCAAGGCTGACGGCCACGCTCAAGACCGTCCCCCAGGCCAGATCGACGATGGTCACAAGAAGTGGCCAGTCTTTGATGGTGGCCAGGTTCGTCAGGTCGTACGTGGCGTAGGTGATGAGACCAAACAGCGCCGCCCGCACCAGGGTGGTCCGGAGTGAGTTTGCTTCCAGCCCCGGCAAGACCACGAACACCAGGATGCCGACGACGAACAGCAGATAGAAGATGATTGCCGCCGTCCAGTTAGGGCTGGGAGCCATGAGAAAGCCCAGGTGCTTGCGGTAGAACGTGCGCGCCACCAGGCCGAGCCATACCAGGTCGATGGCAAAGAAGGCGATGAGTGTTGCGAAGTAGAGCTTCAGATAGTAAGCCATGTCCTAATCCTCGCGCCGGTCGTGTTGTTCGCACCCGCCAGTTAGCGATGAGCGGCTGGCTACAGCCCGCAGGTGCCATATGAGATGAGCACCAGTATAGCATACATCCAACAAGCAGTCAAACGCTTCGCGGACGTCTTCCGCATGGATGCCGGCCCTCTCCATTCGGGTCGTCAGCGGCAACCTTAAAGGTCCGAACGCCTCGCAGCGCTTGTTGACAATACAGCCTGAGCGAACGGCGGAAGAAGGCGAAGAGATGACCCGCTTGCGGACGACCTGGCCAGGTTCGCAACCTGACCAAAGTCATACAGCTCCTGGCCGGCATGTGATACGCTGGCTATTGCCCCCACGGGGATTGAGATAAAGGGAGGTCAGGCAATCATGAACGCGAAACCAACTGACATCCTCGAAGAAGAGCATCGTCTAATCCAGCAGGCAGTAGCTGGGATGGAGGCTCTGGCCGAAACGCTGGAAGCGGGCCAGGTCGTGGAGAGCCAGGTACTTCAGGACATTGTGGAATTCATGCGCACCTACGCCGACAAGCGCCATCACGGCAAGGAGGAAGCGATCTTGTTCCCCCTGCTTCTGGCCAGGGGCGTCCCGGCGCAGGGCTGCCCCATCGGAGCGTTGGCGCACGAGCACGAAGAAGGCCGCGCCCTGGTCACTGCCTTTGCCCAGGCTTCGGCGGCTTATGCTCAGGACAGCACGGCGACTGAGGCGGTGGTCAAGGGGCTGCGCGGCCTCATCGCCCTCTACCCCGGGCATATCTGGAAAGAAGACTACTTGCTCTTCCCGATGACGAACAAGATCCTGGGGGCGGAAGACCAGGACAGGCTTTATGAGCAGTTCCGGGCGGTGGATGGCGAGATGAGCGACAACCTGCTCCGCCACTTCCGGCAAGTCATAGCCGGCCTACCCGGGAGACAGTAGTTCCGCTCTGTCTGCGCGGTTCTTTCTGACTGCCCATCTCCGTCGTGCCCAGGTGACAGGCACCTCGGCGGCGTGTGCCAGCCGGAGCGTCCGTCACCTGCCACGCGGCCTTGCCGCCAAGCTCAGCCCGAGTGGGTTCGGGTTCTCTTTGGCTTGCGACGCTGCTGCCACGAATCATGGCAGTTAAGGTCCCATTAGAGAATGTCCCGCCTAGCTTGACAGCGCGCCGGCTTCCGGATATAATCGCCTGTGCCGCGCGAGTAGCAAGCGTTTTGATCGCCGTCAGTCGCAGGCCTCAAGGGACGGAGCCCACGCCCTGCCAGGCGCACGGCCCTGTGCGCAGGGCCACCAGCACCTGGACCGAGAACGGGCGCGTCCCTTGCGGGGTGCTCGTCGCGGCAGGGACAGCGACGGCGCTATCTGCTCGGGCGCCAGTGCGCGACGCTCGAGGAGTTGTCGAGGGAGAAAAGTGATCAGGATCGCAGTCGATAGCAGTTGCGACTTGCCGCCGGAGTTCGTGGCCAGGTATGGCCTAACCATCATACCGATGTATATCAATGTCGGCAAAAAGAGCTACCTCGACGGCGTCGACCTCACCCACGAGCAGTTCTACGAGGGCTTGCCCCATTTCGACTCTCATCCCACCACCTCTGTTCCGGGTCCGGGGCAGTTGGTCCAGGAATACGAGCGCCTCGCAGACGCAGGCGCCACCGCCATCGTCTCGATCCACATTGGCAGCGCATTGAGTGCCATGGTAGGGGTGGCGCGCCTGGCAGCCCAGGAGACACAGAAGGTGCCCGTCGCCGTGTTCGATTCCGGCCAGTTGACCCTGGGCACCGGCCTGCTGGCTCTGACCGCGGCGAGGGCTGCCACCGAGGGCCGGCCACTCGACGAGATCCTGGCCCTTCTCGAGGACCAGGCGGCGCGGACCTACTGCATCGCTGCCCTGGATACCCTCGAGTATCTGCGGCGCAGTGGTCGTCTCAGCCGTTTCCAGTCCAGCCTGGGGGCCGCGCTCCAGATCAAGCCCGTGCTCAAAATGCACGCCGGCGACTTTCAGATGGAGCGAGTGCGCACCCGCAACGGCGCGTTCTCCCGGGTCATGGAGCTCCTGACCCCCCTGGCGCCCTTCGAGACGCTGGCCCTGGTGCACACGCACGCGCCCGACAAGGCTGAGCATCTCCGCCACCAGGCCGCAGGCCTGTTTCCCAGCGAGGAGGAGCCGATGGTTGCCGAGGTCACGCCGCTCATCGGCACGCACATCGGCCCCGGGGCGTCCGGATTCGTGGCCGTACAGGCCCGAAAACGAGCCTGACCAAGTGCAGGACGGACACGAGGACATCCGTTGGTTTCATGAGGTCCGCGCCGCCGACGTGGAGTTGGTCGGCGGCAAAGGCGCCAACCTGGGCGAGCTGGTCGCTGCCGGCCTACCCGTGCCGCCCGGCTTTTGCCTGACAGCCGCTGCCTACCGCGACTTTGTCCAGAAGACCGGCCTGCACGCCCTGCTGGACGGCATCCTCGACGAAATAGACCCGGAGGACCGCGCCGACGTCGCCCGCCAGTCGGCCCGCATTCGGGCCGGCTTTACGGGACAACCCATCCCCGCCAGCATCGCCCAACAGATCGTGGAGGCTTATCACCGGCTGGGCCGTGATTTGGGGGCCGCGGACCTCTCGCGGCTGCCCGTTGCCGTGCGCTCGTCGGCGACCGCCGAAGATTTGCCCGCCGCCTCCTTTGCCGGGCAGCAGGACACCTATCTCAACGTCCGCGGCGAGACAGAACTGCTGGAGCGAGTCAAGGATTGCTGGGCCTCGTTGTGGACCGAGCGAGCAGTGGCGTATCGCACCGTGCGCGGCTTTGATCACCGGCGGGTCTATCTCGCCGTGGTCGTCCAAGCCATGATCCCCGCGGAGGTGTCCGGCATTCTTTTCACCGCTGATCCGATCAGCGGCAACCGCGGCGAGGCAATCATTAACGCCAGTTGGGGCCTGGGCGAGGCCATCGTGTCTGGACTGGTCTCCCCTGACACATTCACCGCAAGCAAGGATGACGGCCTGGTTGTCAAGCGGCAGGTGGCGGTCAAGGAACGGCTGATTGAGTACGGCGAGCAGGGAGGCACGATCGAGAGGGAGACGACGGCAGAGCACCGCGACCTCCCCGCGCTCTCCGACGGCCAGGTCAGCGAGCTGGTGGCCCTGGCCAACAGGATAGAAGCGCACTATGGCGTTCCGCAGGACGTGGAATGGGCCTATGCCGGCGGCCGGTTCCACATCCTTCAGGCACGGGCCATCACTACTCTGTCGTCCGCAGCGGATGCAGCCGCCGGCGAGATCGAGTACAACCGCACCATGTTCATCGAGCTCTTTCCCGATCCCCTGTCACCGGCTTTCCTGACCACCATCCAACCCCTTTTTCACTCCATGCTCGACTTTACCTTCACCAGGCTGGGGTTCAAGCCGCCCACGGGCCAGCCCGCCGTCGCCGCATTCTACAACCAGATCTATTTCAGCCGCAACTACATAGAGGCCGCCTTTAAGCCACTATCGCCGGCAGTTCGGGAGCGGCTGGTGTCGCAGATCGTCAATCCCTTTGGGGGCCACGCCGAGGGGCTGAAGAGCGAGCTGTCCCTGCCCTATCTGAAGATGGTTGCCCGGTTATTGCGGTTCATGACCACCTTCCCCGCCACTTTGCCCGGGCTCGTGTCACAGCACCGCGCGGCCGTGGAGTCCGTGTCCTCACTTTCCCTGGACGGCCTGTCCGATGCCGAGATAGTGCGCCGCATGCGGGCGCTCATTTTCGACACGTGCCGGAAGCTCCTGGACAACGATTTTTTGATGATCGCCACCATTGGCATCACCTACCAGATGCTCGGCACGCTGCTGGAGAGCTATTTTGGCACGGACACTGCCGAGCTGCGCAGCAAGCTCATCTCCGGCGTAACCGGCAACGTGACGATGGAGACCAACATGCGGCTCTGGGATCTGGCCGGCATGGCCCGGGCAGAGCCCAAGGTCGCCGCCCTCATCCACGAACATTTCGGGCCAGAGTTGCTGGACCGCCTGGAGCGTACCCCTGAAGCGCAGCCGTTCCGCGAAGGGCTGGAGCGGTTCCTCGCCGAGTATGGCCACCGCGAGATCCGGATGGATGTGCTCTATCCAACCTGGGGCGAGGATCCAGCACCGGTGCTCGGCTTCATCCGCAGCTATCTCGACGCTGACCCGGCCCAGGGTCCGCAGGCCCAGCTGGAGCGCCTGGCCAAAGAGCGCGGGCAGCACACGCGGGCCGTGCTGGCTCGAGTGGAGCGGGGCCTGGCAGGCCGGCTCCTGGTTTCGCCGCTATTGCGGTGGGTGCTGCACCACACCCAAGCCAATACGCGCGAGCGGGACACGATGCACTTTGAGCTGACACGCGTCTTCCCGCCCTTCCGCCGCCTGCTCCAGGAACTGGGACGTCGCTGGACCGAGCGCGGCCTTCTCAGCCAGCCCGGCGATATCTTCTACCTGAGCCTGGAGGAGATAACAATCATCTCCGACAGTCCCACGGTCGTGATCGAACCAGTGCGGGCTCGCCGGGCCGAGTTCGAGGCGAACAGGCTGCGGCCCTGGCCGGATATCATACGTGGCAGCCGGGAGATCTATGCCGGGGGCGCCGTGGCAGGAGCCGTGGAAGGCTGCCTGGAGGGGATCGCGGGCAGTCCCGGCGTCATCACCGGTGTAGCGCGCATTGTGCGCGGCCCCGAAGAGTTCGCCCGGCTGCGCAAAAACGATATCCTCGTTGCCCCACTCACCACTCCCGCCTGGACGCCGCTCTTTGCCGTGGCCGGTGGGCTGATCACCGAGGTCGGCGGCATCCTGTCCCACGGATCCATCGTCGCCCGCGAGTATGGCATTCCGGCGGTCATGTCCGTGGCCGGGGCCACCAGACGCCTGTCAGAAGGGCAGCTCGTCACGGTCGACGGCAACAGGGGGCTCGTCTACCTCGACCCAGGGAGGCCAGAATGCTCCTAGTCTCGGTCGCGTTGGGCTACTTGCCGGGCTCGATCCCGGTCGCCTGGCGCGTGGCCCGAGCAGCCAGCGGCACGGATCTGCGCTGCATGGGCAGCGACAACGTCGGGGTGTTGAGCACCGCTCCTCGGAGGCCAAAGGCCGGTAACGCTTAGCGTCACCGTCCGCTTGGCGGCTGATCGCCGCCTCGTTGGCCGGCACCAGGGACGTGGTCCATGCCGAGCGTCCCGGGGGGCCACCGGCTCTCTCCGGGAGCTTGCTTTCGGACGTAGCGGCGAAAAAACCGGCCGGCCGCGGCCGTCTCAGCCGCGGCCGGAAAACGCTGCAAAGCAGAGCTGGATCCGCGATGCCCGTGGCGCCGGCTACCGGGGGACGGCTCCGCTTGAAGAGCCGCCGCCCCGCCAGCCGTCAGTCCGCGGGATAGAAGTACAGGTCGGTGGGCTTGAACTTGCTCAGCCTCCGGAACCGGCCCTTGATCTTCATACCGATCCAGTCCGTGCTTGCCTCCGCCGGATCTACTCCCACCAGGCGGGCCAGGAAGAGCGTGTCTACGCCCGGGAACTGGGCCTGCACCAGCACGTATGGTGTTTCGGGCAGAAACTCCTCGCTGCCAAAGTGGCACACGGTGAAGGCGTGCACAATGCCCTCCGCCGGGATCTCGACCCAGTCGGTCTCATGGCCCGTGTACATGTCGTGGCCGCGCGGCGTGGCATAGGTATAGCCTGTCTCGGGATCGCGGCTGGCCAGGAGGTGTCCGTTGGCCAGGCCGGCAAAGAACGGCGAATCCTGAGCGTAGGAATGGAGATAGGTGAGGCTATAGGGCTGCTCGATAAGAATCGGTGCCATCTTTTTGAGGCTTGCCAGGGCTGCCTCGTCCAGCTCGTTCGGAAACGGCACGGTGTGCAGCACATAGCCGCCAAAGGTCTCTTCCATGTCGTGCCTGGCCATTTCAGTCCTCCTTCTCCAAGATGCTGACCGTGACGTAGGTGCCTGTGCCGGCGTGGCTGTGGATGGCGCCGCGCCTGGCATTGGCCACCTGGAGGGTGGCGTCGCCAAAGTGCTTGTCGATGGTGTTCTGCAACTGCCAGATGGCAAACACTGCCTGCATCAGGCCCGTAGCACCCACCGGGTGCCCGCAGGCGATCAGTCCGCCGCTGGGATTGACCGGGCACTGGGAGCTGTCTGGCAGGTCCAGCCCATAACTCACGCTGGGCATGAAGGCCTTGCCGCTGGCGGCAAAGCATCCCCCCTCTCCGTAGCGGCACAGCCCCATGTCCTCATAGGTCTGGATCTCGGAGCTGGTATAAGCATCGTGGAGCTCGACAAAGTCGATTTCGCCCAGGGGGTCGACGACGCCTGCGTTCTTGTAGGCCTCTTTGGAGGCCATGCGCCCGGCACGGAAGGAGTGGACCCCGGGATAGCGAAAGCCCCGTTTCCAGAGGTCCTGGTAGTAACCGCGGGTTTCGGCCGTGTCCTCACTGGCCAGCATGTTGTATTTCTGGAAATCCTCGTAGCTCTGGTGGGGGCGGTCGGCCATGCGCATGGCGTCGGTGCCGCGGCCGATGCCGGTGACCAGGACACGGGGAATTCGCTGGCCGCCGGCCTTCTCCAGCTTTGCCAGGCCGTCGTCACTGCACAGGATGGTGGCCGCGGCGCCATCGGACATGACGCAGATGTCCAGCCGGGTCAAGGGCCAGGCGACCATCGGCGAGTTCCGCACGTCGGCGATGGTCAGCTTCTGCCGTTTCTGAGCGTAAGGGTTGTGGTAGGCGTTCATGTGGTTCTTGACCGAGACGTGCGCCATCTGTTCCGGCGTCGTGCCGAACTCTTTCATGTGGCGCGTGACCATCATGGCATAGTAGCCCGAGTAAAATCCGCCGACGGGATAATCAAAGCTCACGTCGGAGGCCAGGGCGATGAATTCGTTGCCCTTCCACGTTGCCACGTGGCTCATGGTCTCAAAGCCGTAGGCCAGGCAGACGTCCATGTAGCCCGAGGCCACGGCCTTCCACGCCTCCTGGAAGCAGATGCCGCCGGTGGCGCCCCCACCCTCCACGCGATGGCTCGGCTTCGGACAGAGGCCCAGGTAGTCCTGAGCCATGATGGCGGCCATCAGTTGGCGGGAAAAGTGATCGGAGAAATAGGAAGCCACGGAGCCATCCACGACCTCGACGAACTGGCGATGGGTCAGCCCGAGGTCGGCGATGGCATAGTCGTATGCCTCTTTGACCAACGCGGGAAACGTTTTGTCGGGGCGCGCCTTGGCGAACTTGCTCACCCCGCCGGACACAGCATACACAGGTCTCATGAAATGTGCCTCCTCTTGGTCTCTGTCCACTGTACGTTGTCCGTCCTGGCGGCACAACCCCTCTGGATCGTGCCTCTCACCATCAGTCGCTCGGGCTGGGCGGCATCTGGCCCGCTCGAGCACCTGCGGCTGGAACAAGAAACCGCCCGTCCCACTCCCTACGGAGCAAGACGGGCGGACTTTACGGCGGAGCGGAACATACGTCCTTGTCTGCCAGCCCAAAGGCGGCCCCTCTCCATTTCAAGCCCGACGATGAGTACTCCATGCATGCACCTCCCTGAGCCGATCCACACCGATCTCTGGGACGCCGGCACTACTGCGCAACCGCACTATACCACATGTCCAGGCGATAGGCCAGCTGTCGCGGGCGGTCGGCAGAGCGAGCTGGAGCCGCGGCTCGCACCTGCCGCCGGCTTGCGGCGGCCGAGACATGGCCGTAACCTGTCCGCTTCTACAACTTCCAGGAGATGAGGCAGCTGCGTGCGGCAGCCGGCCTGGAATTGCACGCGGTGTACGCCGGTTGGAACCTGCAGCCGCTGACGTCCGACTCGCGGAGAGTGGCGGTTGTCGCCCACAAGCCTGGGGGAACGACACCGCGTCGGCT
>JBFYTF010000640.1:0-8748 GCA_041300865.1 Anaerolineae bacterium | reverse complement strand
GCTACACATTTGACCAGTACGAGAAGCTCTATCTGGAGACTGTGGCCGGGTCACAGCAAGGCTAGCGTGGAATGGCAGGCCTGACCCTGGCGCACCCTGGGAGGCAGCAGCCTTCGCACGCTGTGTTCGAAGGCGAGCGGCCTCCTTGCCTTTTTCGGTCAAATCTGGTACCATAGCCGGCGAAAGATCACCGCGGCACCGTGGCTGTTTCCGGTGATTGCGCCACGCATCGCGCACCCGCAACGTCGCAGACCCCACACACGGCCCCCTGCCAGGCTGGCCCCTGCAAGGCAGTGTTGCCCGCAGACCAAAACGATGCCAGAAGCCACTGCACACGGAGGGAGATGTCATGCCGAGTGGAGACAACGGATGCCAGGAGTTGCGCTCGAGCTACCTGGCTGACCGGGCCTTGATCATAGCCGCCAACCGCGCCCCGGTAACCTTTGAGAAGGACGCAGCGGGAAACTTACAGTGCGAGCGCGGCGGAGGCGGGCTGGTCACGGCCCTCATCGGGCTCTGCCACCAGGCCGCGGGGGCGACCTGGCTGGCGTGTGCCCGCACCGAGGCAGATGCCGAGTGGCGAGAGGGCACGACACCGATCGACGACGTCGAGATCGGAGTGCGGTTCCTGTCGCCCGAGCCCGCCGCCTATCACGGGTACTATAACGTGATCGCCAATCCCCTACTGTGGTTCATGCAGCACGCGATGTGGGACGTGCCGCGGGCACCGATCATCGACCGCAGTACCTGGGAGGCGTGGCGGGGATACGAGGCGGTCAACGCCCTGTTTGCCCAGTCCATCGTCGAACAGGTCCGAAACGCATCTCGCCCGAGCCTGGTGATGCTGCACGATTACCACCTCTACCTGGTCGCCCGCCAGATCCGCGCGGCGCTGCCCAGGGGACAGCGGCCCACGGTCCTGCACTTTGTCCACATCCCGTGGCCGGGCGCTCAGTACTGGCGCATTCTGCCGGCCACCATGCGCCAGGCCATCCTGGATAGCCTGTGCGCCGTGGACGTCCTCGGCTTTCAGACCCGCGAGGACGGTCTGAACTTCTTGCGCTCCTGCGAGTCGCTCTTGCCCCACGCCTCCGTGAACTTTCGGCGCGGCCGGGTGTGGTACAGGAATCACACGACCCACGTGCGCGATTTTCCCATTTCCATCGACGTGCAAGGGATCCGCGAAGCGGCCCAGTCGGAGGAGGTTGCCGGCTTCCGCGCGGACCTCGAGGCGATGCTGACCGGCTGCCAGGTAATCCTGCGCGTCGACCGCCTGGAACCGAGCAAGAACATCGTGCGCGGCTTTCTGGCCTTCGAAGAGCTGCTGGAGTATCACCCACAGTATCGGGGGCGCGTGCAGTTTCTGGCCCTTCTTGTGCCGTCGCGCATGGATTTGGACGAGTACCAGGATTACCTGGCCGAGGTTATGGCCGCTGCCGGGAAGGTGAATGCCCTCTATGGTGACGGCGACTGGGAGCCGGTGCGCGTCCTCGTGGGCGACAGCTACCCCCGGGCGCTGGCAGCCATGCAGTGCTACGACGTGCTCCTGGTGAATTCGATCGCCGACGGGATGAACCTGGTAGCAAAGGAAGGGCCGATCATTAACGAGCACGAAGGCGTTCTCATCCTGTCGGAGCGAGCCGGCGCCCGCGAACAACTGGAGTCGGGTGCGCTGGTTGTTGCGCCCTGCGACGTGTATGCCACGGCCGAGGCCATGCACCAGGCACTGAGCATGGATGTGGAGGCACGGTCAGAATGGATGTCGCGTCTGCGCTGGAAGATCGAGCGTGAGGATATCGGAGCCTGGCTCTGCGCCCAGTTGCAGACCCTCGCGGAGCTGGCGCTGTGACAGTCGGGCGCCCAGGCCGGCCAGGTGAGAAAGGAGAGAACGTGGCCAAACCAGCGACGGCCATGCTGCACTACACGGCACCGCCGACTATCGGCGGCGTGGAAGCCGTGATCCAGGCGCATGCTCGGGCCTTCTTGCAGGCAGGTTACCCCGTGGCAGTCGTCGCAGGGCAGGGAGACGGAGCATCTCTGCCGGAAGGTGCCGCGCTCATCCGCATTCCGGAGGTTAATTCCCGACATCCCGCGGTGCTCGAGATAAGCGCGGAGCTGCAGGCGGGCCGGCTGCCGGCCGGCTTTGAGGACCTGTGCCAAAGACTGGCCCGGCAGCTGCAGCCCCACCTGGACGCCTTTGACAACGTCATCGTGCACAACGTCCTGACCAAGGACTTCAACCTGCCCCTCACGGCGGCCCTCTTCCGCCTCCTGGAGGCCGGCACCCTACCGCACCTGATCGCCTGGGGTCACGACTTTTCGTGGACCAGCGCCAGCTCGCGGGTCCGGCTGCACGAGGGCTATCCCTGGGATCTGCTGCGCACGTTCCGCTCCGATGTCACCTACGTGGTCGTCTCCGAGCAGCGCCGGCATGAGCTAGCCGGGCTGCTGGGCTGCCCCCGGTCGCGCATCCACGTCGTGCACAACGGGGTCGATCCGCGCAGCCTGCTCGGCCTGTCGGACATGGGCTGGGAGCTCGTACAGCGCCTGGAGCTGCTGGCGGCCGACCTGGTCCTGCTGATGCCGGTGCGGGTCACGGCGGCCAAGAATATCGAGTTTGGAATGCAGGTGGTGGCGGCGTTAAAGCAGCACCTCACGCGCCCCCGGCTCGTCCTCACCGGTCCGCCCGATCCCCACGATCCGCGCAGCCAGGCGTATTTTCGCTCGCTGCAGGAGACGCGCCGGGAGCTGGGGGTCGAGGCCGAAATGCGTTTTGTATACGAGTCGGGGCCCGATCCGGACCAGGGCTTGATTGTGGGACCGGAGGTTATCGGCGACCTCTACCGCGCCAGCGACCTGATGTTCATGCCCAGCCTGCGCGAGGGCTTTGGCATGCCGGTGCTCGAGGCCGCCGTCGCCGGCGTGCCGGTGGCGTGCACCAGGATTCCGGCGGCCGTGGAGATTGGAGCCGAGGACGTCATCCTCTTTGACGTGGAAGACGACGCGGGCAGCGTCGCCGGACGGATCCTGGACTGGGCTGAGTCCAGCCCGGTACACCGGCTGCGGCGGCGCGTGCGGCAGACGCTGACGTGGGAGAGGCTCTTTGAGCAAAAGATCCGTCCCCTCCTGCATACGGCGGGGAGGGGCGAGGAAGCGTGATGCTGCCTCCAGCCCAGGTGCTTCTCGACCGGCTCCTGACAGCGGGCCGGGTGCGGCTCTTTACCGATTATGACGGGACCCTGGCCGAGTTTGCGCCGACGCCGGACATTGTCGAGCCAGAGCCAGACCTGGTCGCGCTCCTCTCGCGCCTGGCAAGCCTGCCCGCCGTGCGCCTGACAGTCCTCAGTGGCAGGCGGCTGAGCCACGTCGAGAAGCTGGTCCCGGTCCCGAACGTTCTCCTGGCGGGGACGTATGGCATCGAGATGCGGACAAGGGACGGGCAACGGATCGAGCGCGTCGAGTACGAGACCGTGCGCCCCACCCTGGAGCTGATCAAGCCCCGGTGGGCAGAGGCGATTGACGGCCGGCAGGGGTTCTACCTCGAGGACAAGGGTTGGGCCCTGGCCCTGCACGGCCGCTTCGCCCCGGATGGCGAGAGTGAGCAAGTGCTGGCCGTGGCTGAGCAGATAGCGGCGGGGGCCATCGCCAAGGTGCCCCCCTACCTCTTTCGCATCCTGGGTGGAGAAAAGTTCCTGGAGATCGGCCCGCGTCTGGCGCACAAGGGACGGAGCGTCGAATACCTGCTGGAGCGCTATCCCTGGCCAGGCGCCCTGCCTCTCTTTCTCGGAGACGACGACAAGGACGAAGAGGCTTTTGCTGCGGTGCAGGCGCGGCAGGGCGTCTCTATTGTCGTAGGCGAGACGTGGCGGCCGACCAGGGCCAACTTTCGGCTCGAGTCACCCCAGGCGGCCCGGACGTGGCTGCAAGAGCTCTACGAGCTGTTCGCTTCTGCCGCTGCCGTGCTCTGAGCCGGGCGCGGCTCACAGCACGGCAGCGGCGTTATCCCGCCTGCCAAAGGCCGCGAACCACCCCGCATACTTGCAATTCTGGCGCTTTACTGGTAGAATAGGGCGGTTTGAGCAGCGTGTGGCAGAGACCACAGCCACTAGATATAGTAGTTGCACAGTAGCCCCGCGCTATCCCTGGTAGACCCTCCCGGGAAAGGAACAGCGAGCGCAGCGCGGCCGCGTGGCTCTTGACACGTTCGAACATTTGTGCTATAATGAACTGAGAAGTGTTTGCGTCTGGAGACGAGCATGCCAACCGCTTATGAGACGAGCGACATCCAAGTCCTGGAGTATCCGGAGAATATTCAGCGCCGGCCGGGCATGTACGTCGGGGGTACAGGCCTCGACGCCCTGCATCACCTTGCCTACGAGATCGTGGACAACGCCGTGGACGAGGCGCTGGCCGGCGCCTGCACCCTGATCAAGGTCGAGATCCATCCAGAAGGCGCGCTCACCGTCGTCGACAACGGGCGCGGAATCCCGGTGGGCATGCACGCCGAAAAGGGACGCCCCACGCTGGAGCTCGTCTTTACCGAGCTGCACGCCGGCGGCAAATTCAAAGAGGGCAGCTACTCGACCAGCGGTGGCTTGCACGGTGTGGGTATCAAGGCGACCAACGCCCTGTCCGAGTGGCTGGAGGTCAGTGTCCGCCGCAACGGCGTCATCTACTGCCAGCGCCACGAAAATGGTCTGCCCGTCACGCCGGTGCGGATCCTCGACCCGACCACGGGGACGCAGATCGGCGTCGTCGGAGAGGAGGGCGAGGAAAAGGCGATCAAGAAGCACGCGGTGAAAAAGCAGGGCACAGGGACGACCATCACCTTCAAGCCGAACCCGCGCTACATGGACATCACCGAGTTCGACTTTGACGCCATGGCCCGGCGCCTGCAGGTCATCGCCTTTCTGCTGCCCGGAGTCACCGTTGAGTTTCGGGATGCCCGCAAGAAGAAAGTGCGGGAAAAGACCTACCGCTACGCGGGCGGGCTGGTCGAGTACGTCAATTGGCTCAACGAGGACCGCAAAGCGCTCCACCGCCAGCCCATCGAGGTCAGCGGCAGCCAGAATGGCACAACGGTCGAGGTCGTTTTCCAGTGGCACACCAGCGTCGACGACAGCGAGATCGTGAGCTTTGTGAACACGATCCCCACACCCGACGGCGGGCGACACGTCGCCGGCTTCAAGAGCGCCATCACCAAGGCCATCAACCAGTTCGCCACCGAGAAAAAGCTCCTGGATAACAAGGGCGAGGCGGCCATCCGCGGGGCAGACACGCTGGCCGGTTTGACGGCCGTGATCAAGCTCTCGATGCACGACCCACACTTTACCAGCCAGACCAAGACCCAGCTGGCCAGCGACTATGTGCAGGGCGTCGTGCACAGCATCGTCTACGAAGGGCTGCTGGAGCAGCTCCGTAAAAAGATCCCGCTGGGCAAGACGATCGTGCAGCAGGCGCAGGCGGCCGCCCACGCCCGCGTGGCAGCCACCAAGGCCCGCGCCCTGGTGATCCGCCGCAGCGTCCTGGACGCGGTAGACTCGGGCCTGCCGGGCAAGCTGGCCGACGTGAGCAAGGGAACGCCGACCGCTCGCACGGTGCTGTACATTGTCGAAGGCGACAGCGCCGGGGGCTCGTGCAAGATGGCCCGTGACCGGCGCTTTCACGCCATCCTGCCCCTGCGCGGCAAGCCGCTCAACGTCGAGGGCATCAAGGTGAGCCGCATTCTAAACAACAACGAGATCAAGTCCATCGTCGCAGCCGTCGGGGGCGGCATCGGCTCCGACTTTCGCGCCGACGATATGCGCTACGGAGGCGTGGCTATCCTGGTCGACGCCGACGTGGACGGCGATCACATCCGCACCCTGCTGTACACCCTGTTCTGGCGCTACATGCGGCCGATGATCGAGGAGGGCCGCCTCTACGTGGCGGTCGCGCCGCTCTACCTGCTGCGCAAGGGCAAGCAGGCACGCTATGCCTACTCGGACAGGGAGCGCGACTCGATCCTGGAAGAGTGGGGCAAGACCGGCGTGACGATCCAGCGCTACAAGGGCCTGGGCGAGATGAACGCCGACCAGCTGCGCGACACTGTCTTTCAGGTGGCAGACGGCGGCCCGTTCAACGAGAGCCTGCGCCGGGTGACAGTCGAGGACGTGCACCACGCGAACCAGCTGATCGGCACGCTCATGGGCAACTCGGCCCGGCAACGCCGCACCTGGCTCCTGGAGCGTTGGCGCGAAGAGGATCACGCCGAGAATGGCAACGGCGACGACGAGGACGAGGTCGTAGAGAATGGAGACTGAGACGACTGCTTTGCAGACCGTTGCCCTGTCGACGGACCTCGAACAGGCCTATTTCGAGTACGCGGTGGAGACCATCACCGACCGGGCCCTGCCCCGCGTCGAAGATGGGCTGAAGCCGGTGCAGAGGCGCATCCTGTACACGATGCACGAGATGGGCCTCTACCACGACAAACCCTACAAGAAGTCGGCCCGCGTCGTCGGCGATTGCCTGGGAAAATACCACCCCCATGGCGACGCCTCCATCTACATGGCCATGATCCGTATGGGCCAGGACTTTTCCATGCGCCACCCGGTGGTCGACGGCCAGGGGAACTGGGGCAGTATCGACGGCGATCCGCCGGCGGCGATGCGGTACACCGAGGCGCGCCTGGCCGAGATCGCGGCGCACATGCTCCAGGACATCGAGCAGGACACCGTCGACTTCACGGACAACTTTGACGGCAGCATGCGAGAGCCAATCATCCTGCCCGCGGCCCTGCCCAACCTCCTGGTGAACGGTGCGACCGGCATCGCCGTCGGCATGGCGACCAACATCCCGCCCCACAACCTCGGGGAAGTGTGCGACGCCCTGGTCTATGTCGCCGAGCGCTGGGCAACCCGGAACAAGATTGGCGTGGACGAGCTGATCCAGATCATCCCCGGCCCCGACTTTCCCACCGGTGGCGTCATCTATCGCTATCGCAATGACGCCGTCACCGGGCAGAAGCTGGACACCATCCGCGAGGCGTACGCCGACGGCCGGGGGCGAATCGTAACCCAGGCACGTATGGCCCTGGAAGAGATTGGGGGCGGCAAGGTCAACATTGTCGTGACCGAACTGCCCTACGCCGTGCAAAAGTCGACGGTGCTGGAGCGCATCGCCCGCGAGGTGCGAGACGGCCGCATCGCGGGGGTGACCGACCTCCGCGACGAGTCGGACCACGAAGGCATGCGGGCCATTATTGAGGTTAGCCGCGTGGCCAACGCGCGTGAAGTTCTGGAAAGCGTGCTTACCCGCAGCCAGCTGCGCGAGACGTTTGGGGTGAACGCCCTGGCGCTGGTGCCCGAGCGGACCAACGGCGAGACCGTGGTCCGCCCGCAGAGGCTGTCCCTGAAGGACATGCTGGTCTACTTTGTCGAGCACCGTCTGACGGTCATCGTGCGGCGCAGCAAGCACGAGCTGCAAAAACGCAAGGCACGCCTGCACATCGTCGAGGGCCTGCTGAAAGCGCTGGACGTCATCGACCAGGTCATCGACACCATTCGCCGCAGCCGCACTGTCGAGCTGGCCCAAGCCAACCTCATCAAGAAGTTTGGCTTCACCGAGCTCCAGGCGGACGCGATCCTCGCCATGCAGCTGCGGCGGCTGGCCGCCCTCGAGCGCCGGAAGCTGGCCGACGAAGAAAAAGAGCTCCGGGAACGGATCAAGTACCTGGAGGCCCTGCTGCGCTCCGAAAAGAAGCGCCTCGAGGTCATGGTCGAAGAGACGCGGGCCATCAAAGATCGCTTTGCCACGCCACGCAGGACGGTGATCCTCACCGAGGAAAAGCCAGGGGTGGGCATTGTCACGGAAGCCGATCTGGCGGTGCCCGATGGGCCGCAGGTGTTGGTCGTGACGACACAGGGCCTCGAACGGCACGACGCCAAGGGCTTTGGCTACCGCATCAAGCCGGGCACTACGGGCCGCGCCGTAGAGGCGCACCGCAGGCACCTGGCCACGGGCCCGGCAGACGCCGTGGTCCTGGTCTCGAACCGGGGCCGCGCCTGGTGGGCGCCCGTGGGTCGCCTGCCGCGTGCCGCCGGCTTTGGCGAGCTGGGCCTCGATGCGTCAAAGGGCGAGCAGGTGGTGGGCATGGGTGTCCTCGCCCAGGACTGCTGCTTGGTGCTCGGCACGCGCCAGGGACAGGTCAAGCGGGTCAAGGCCACCGATGTCCGATCCTCAGCCGAAGGCTCCTGGTCGACCATCATCGGGCTGGCAGGCGAAGACGATGCCGTGCTGTTTGCGGGCATCGGCGGCGACGCGGCCGAAGCGCTGTTTTTCAGCGGCTCGCGGGCCATCCGCTTTGCCGTTGGGTCGGTCAACCCCCAGGCAACTCCCTCGGCCCGAGGTGTGGCCGGCATCAAGCTCCGCCCGGGCGACGAGCTGCTGGCCGGCGCCCTCGTACCGGATCCGGGCGCCAAAGTGGGCGTGGTGTTGGTCCACCAGGGAGGGCAGGTGAAGCGCGTCCCGCTGGCCCAGTTCCCGGTGCAGGGCCGGGGTGGCCAGGGTGTGGTGCTGAGCCAGGCCCGAGGGACCGGCCCCGTCGTGGCCGTGGCCGTGGGGCCCCTGGACGGCGCCATCGACGTTATCGGCGCCGACGGCAAGCGGCAGCGGCTGGGTGAAGTCCCGGTCGTTGACCGGGACAAGCGCGGCGCCAAGGTGGTCGAGCTGGAGAAGGTAGCCGAAGCCTGGGTCTTTTAGCCGGAT
>JBFYTF010000312.1:0-4816 GCA_041300865.1 Anaerolineae bacterium | reverse complement strand
GCTGGGGCGGGAGGATCTGTGGCCGGCGCTGGATGTGGAGACGGAGTAACCGCAAACCGCAGCCGCGGTCACCGGCGGCCCTGCGGTCGTCGGAGCGTGATCGGCAGACCTGTTCGTGGTCGGGGAGTAAGCCGGGTTCTTGCTGGCGGTTGGACCGAAGTTTGTGTTCTCTGTTTGCCGCCTGGTTTCCCGGCGGTGCCACATTATCTCGGCCATACGACAGTTCGTTCCCGGCTCCTCGCAGAAACGGACTTGGAGTGTTGCACCATCCGGCTCCCAGTTTGAGTCATCCCCGATGGATGGGCGGAGAAACCCATCGACTCCCGGCGCCCGCTTCCTCGGAACGCCGGTCGCTTACGTGCTTGCCCCCAGGGCACCAGCACGCCGACCGAGTGAAGCGCGCTTAAATGAGTTGCCACGGACAGAGTCCTCTCGGTGTAGGGCCGTGTATCGGTCGCACGCTATCTCAAACCGCCACCCCTTCGCTCCGCCCGCGCTTTTTGCCTGCCAGGGGGGACAAACCCGTCGGCACTCTCCGACAAAAACTTTCGGGGCTCAACACCTTCAAGGTCGGCTCCACCCGTTACCTTTACACCTCGCCTGCTTTCGTGCCTACGCATCGACGCGCCCGTTACCGTTCACGCCGCAAGGCTCGATACTGGGCTCGCGGCTCGCGATTACCCAGGTGGGAATGTCACCCACTAGATTGCGCGGCATTGCCGAACCGCACTGTCCCCGGAATTCCCCACCGCAAGTCAAGCACTCGCGGGACCGAGCTACGAGGGTCCCCCGCCCCCCTTCTATAACTGACTACGGGCCTACTTCTTCTCACCCTGTACTCGCCTGATCCCAAGGCCGTCGATGTAGAGGCTGGCAATGCCGTAGTCGTATGCGCTACCCTCCTTCTTGACCATGATCAGCCCGGCGGCGGCCAACTGTGCCACGAAGGAGTCGAAGCTCGGGTGGGTGTCCTCTGCGGTCCGTTTCCAGACCGCTGTCAAGTCATCCCGCTTGAACTGAGAGCGGAGCGACTCGCTTCCCTCGACATCTTCCAAGAACGGCCGCAGTGTCGGGTACTCGTTCTTCAGCGCATTGACCCGCTCCATGGATGCGGCCTTCAGCCCCGCCTGCATCGCCCGGGGGCTGAGCAAGCGGTCCGTCGGCGCCTGTTTCTCGTTTCGCACCCTCAGCTCCTCGTCCCGGGCAGCGTTCAGCAGAACCGTCAGGGAGCGCGGATAAGTATTGTCGCGGGCGTCGGTCATGCGGGAGTAGACCCAGCGAGCCGCGAGGGCCTTCTTGCCGCGCTCTTGGTTCATCCCCCAAAGGGGAGCGAGGGCCTGGCGTAACGCCTCCTCGCTTGCCGAGTCGACCTCGCGATCCGGCAGGGGAAATTCCCGTTGTGCGAGGGTTCGGAATTCGGGGGAGCCGCCCGTCGCCAGGCGGTAGGCTAGGCGCAGAAAGTCGTCGATTCGCCACTGCAGATCGAGCGTTCGCGGCTCCCCGAAGTGGCTTTTGTTGGTGAAAACCAGTCGGCTCCAGATGTCCTCGCGCAAGAAGATCTTGAACCGGATCTGGTGCAGGTCCAGGTTGTTGGAGTCGTAGGCTAGGCGCAGTAGCCCACCCAGGGCATCTACCTGCCATTTGCTCTGCTCGAGGATATCCTGGTCAAGGTCGTCGTAGAGCAGCCAAAGCTTGCGGCCCTTGCCGCCGAGGGCACCATTCAGGTCGCCTATGAAGTCCCGGCACAGGCCGTTCAGCGGATCTTCCACTAAGCGCAACAGCGCAGTGGTGTGGCTTGAGCGCCAGGACTCGTCCGTGAGCCGCTGGAAGGAGTCGCGCAGGTGCTCGCGCAGCGGCTTCATATCGACCCTCTTCAACAGCGAATCCACCAGCAAGCCGTCGTACAAAGCGAATATCCGGATGATGGCGTAGGCGCGCCAGAGGGAGAGCCAATCGTGCCGCCCGGATGCCAGCCCGCGTTGAATGGCGGCAAACTCGTCGGTGGTGGGCCGCAGGCGCGCGCCGGCAGCGGGGCCATGGCCGGGCAGGATGTCGATGTCGACGAGTCGCCCCTTGGCGCGTTTTGCGGCGTTCTCCAAGTGCTCGACGAATAGGTGGAACAGGGTCGACTTGCCGGTCCCTTTGCGCCCGCGTACCACCCAGCGGGCATCGTCAAGAAGCTTGTCGAAGTCCGAGGTCTTCTGGAAGAACAGTTCGAAGTCGGCCGCAGCGATCGTCTTGGCGTCGCGCTCGGGGAACTTCAGCGACTCGATAATCGCCCAGCGATCGCTCTGGCGGATCAGATCCTCTACCTGACTTTCCGTCGCCCTGTCCCGCACCAGGCTGGCCAGTCGGGCGTAGTCCGCCATGGCCGCCTCGACCGGGTAGAGTCGAGCGGAGGCAATGCCGGGGTTGTAGTGGATCTCGACCTGCTCGCCCTCCTCCAGATCGAGCCGCGAGACGACTTGGTCTGCCAGCGCCCGGCCGACGGGACCCTCGGGCAGCGGCGATAAGACAATATGTGTATTCATCGCGGTGAGATCGGCCAGCGTCCGCCGCACGAATAGGACGCCCTCGGCGTTCTGGTCGCTGGGGAAGAGCACCAGGAATGCTTCATCCGCCAGGCGCAGCAGCGACAGGCCGCCCCAGTCGCCGAGTCCCGTGCGTGCGTCGATGAGCATGACATCGGGCTCCAACTGCTCCATCATCTCCTTCTCGAACAGGGACCAGGCATCGTCCGGCCGTGACAGGACATGGTGTGACGAGAGGGTGGCAAGACGTCGTACGTAATCGCCACCCACGGCACCCGCCGGGATGACGTGGATCGGGGCGTGGGAGACCGGGTCCTCGACTGCGTAGGCGATGGCTTGCTGCCCCGGAACCGTCTCCACAAGGCAGGTCACCAGCCCCTCACCGGGTGCCGAATCGAAGGGGCGGACCTGCCGCTCCCACAGGTAATCGACCAACCCCGCGGTGACCGCCTCGCCATCGGGCCTCGGCAGCACGGTGTGCAGGCCCGGTGCTTCGACGTCCATATCGACCACCACTACACGTAGACCGCCGCGGGCCAGATGGAAGGCCGTGTGAACCAGCGCGGTGGTCCGCCCCACGCCCCCCTTGTAGGAATAGAAAACGATGCGCCGCGGCCGGCGGGTGAAAGATTCGGCGGCAGTGACCTGCTGTCCCGACTCGACCAGTGATACTGCCTCGTCCCAGGTTGCAGGAGCCGCAATTGCGGCGGTTGAAACGGCGATGCCACGCTCAGCCGCCTCGGCAGACGTGTACAGTTCGGTCAGACCGGGTTGGAGGCCGGCCTCGACGAGCAGCGGCTCAACCAAGGCGAGCCGCCTATCGCGGTCGAGCCCACGGAAGACGTCATCGACGACGAGCAGGATGGCGGTCCGGCCCGCACCCACGTCAAGCTCGTAGCGGCCCGCATAGCATTCGTCAAGCTTGCGTCGAAGATCAAGCATCGCGCTCACAGCAGTTCCTCATTTTTCTTCAGCCAGCCGAGCACGTAGTTGAGACTGGAATGCCAGTCGGCCATGGAAGTTCCCTCCAGTTCATCCGCCGAGTATCGCAGGGCGATGAAGTCTGCATGCGTGGCGCCGGTCGGATGCATGATACGTTCCAGGTGCGTGAGAAACGTCCGGTCGGCTTTGGCCTTTCGGTATATCGCCGACATATCCCGAAGCGCCGTAACCAGGCCATGCCCGGGCCGACATATCGACTGGCCGAGCTTGGGGTCGCGTGGTCGGCGGCTCGGCTGTTCCCATTCGGTGAGTTCATGGTAAGCGAGCAGAAGCGCCTTGAGTCTGCACTCGACCGCTACTCCCCCAAGGTGTGCAGCGGCAGTTGTGCGGCGCGGCGTCGAGGCAAGCAGTACGCCCACGTCCGCGAAGCGGGAGTGAAAAGCGCCGGAGTAGTTTTCCATGTCGGTCTTCCAGGGGGACAGAATTCAGGGGAACTCCGGGCGGGGAATTCCGGAGACAGGGGGAATTCCGGGAATTCCGGGGACAGTATACGAAATGGCAGAAAAGGGGCCAGGGTCAGTTAGCGGCAGAACGGCTGGAGGGTCAAGAACGACTTGAGCGGCTTGAGGGTCTTGCAATCCACGCATTGGGAGAATTCGAGGATCAGATCTTTCCTTTTGCCTAGCCCCTTATACGGCCCGGCCGCGGGGCGACGAACGCCAATGCGCGGGACCTTGCAATCAAGCCCCCCAAGAAGCCGACAAGCACATCGGCACCAGATGGGATGCCCCGCCCCCTACCACCAGCCGCGCCATCATGCTCCCCCCAGTCGCTGCCCGGCCTTATCGGCACTGCCACCAACGCCAGCCCCCGCCGCCGGGGCATGATTGCGCAATTCCTGCCCGCACTCAAGGCATTGATGTCCGGGACCGGGTGGAGGGAGACTATGACTCAGTTTGCCGTGGCCCGGCAGACGAGGTGTCCGATCTTGAGGGGCCTGCGGCAGGGCCCCGTCGCGGCGAGGCGCCGCTCCCTTGGGGCCTTGGTCGCCGCTCGGCGGGGTCGGTGACGGCGGCCCGGAAGCAGGGGACTTGGGAGTCCTGTCCCAGATCATCCCGACCCGAGCGGTAGCCGGGCTTGAAGGGGAGGTGCGTCAGGTTGCCCACCGGGTGGGGGCTGGCGCCCTCTCCAAGAGGCCGGATGGGGGTGCGGGCCGTGGAGTGCAAAATCTGGGCCGACCAGAACAGCAATGCCAGGAAGCGGCGCGCGCGGAACCTTGAACCAAGTGGTCGGCCAGGGTTCGGGCGAGCAGGTTCATGGGGTCCCTTGCCCCTGTGGCCCTG
>JBFYTF010000302.1:0-4455 GCA_041300865.1 Anaerolineae bacterium | reverse complement strand
CGGATGCCCTCCTTGTCCTTGCGGGCAAAGGCGCCCATCTCCAGGTTCTCGGTGACGTTGAGCCGGCCGAAGACGCGCCGGCCCTCCGGCGCCTGGGAGACGCCGCGCGCCACGATCTCGTGGGCGGGCAGCTCGTGGATCGGCTCGCCGTCAAAGGTAATGGTGCCGCGGCGTGGGTGCAGGATGCCGCAGACCGTGTTGAGCGTGGTGCTCTTGCCCGCGCCGTTGGCGCCGATGAGCGTCACGATCTCCCCCTCCTGCACCTCGACAGAGATGCCCTTGAGGGCGTGGATGGCACCGTAGTAGCTGTGAATGTCGTGGATCTCCAAGAGTGCCATGTTACGCCGCGGCCCTCCTTCCCAGGTAGGCTTCGATCACCTTGGGGTTGCCCTGGATCTCGGCCGGCGTCCCCTCGGCGATCTTTTCGCCATAGTCCATAACTGTGACCGTATCGGAGATGCCCATCACCACCCGCATCTGGTGCTCGATGAGGAGGATGGTCAGGCCCAGGTCGTCGCGCAGGCGCCGGACAAAGCTCATCAGGTCCTGGCTCTCCGACGGGTTCATGCCGGCTGCCGGCTCGTCGAGGAGCAGCAGATCGGGCTCGCTGATGAGGGCACGGGCGATCTCGAGCCGGCGCTGGTCGCCGTAAGGCAGGTTTTTGGACATCCAGTCGCCGCGGCCCTGGAGGCCGACGAACTTGAGCATGTCTCGGGACTTGGTCAGGGCCTCAGCCTCTTCCTTCTTCACGCGTTTGCCGCCGATCACCGAGCCAAAGATGCCTGTCTTCATGTGATAGTGCTGGCCGACCAGCACGTTCTCGATGACGGTCATGTTCTGGAAGAGCCGGATGTTCTGGTAGGTGCGGGCGATGCCCTGGCGGGTAATGCGGTCGGGAGACATGCCGTCCAGGGGCTCCTCCTTGTACAGGATCGTGCCCTCTTCGTGCCGGTAAAAGCCGGTGATGCAGTTGAAGAACGTCGTCTTCCCCGCGCCATTGGGGCCGATGATGCTGTGGATGGAGCGCTCGTGGATCGCAACGTCAAAGTTGCCGACGGCCGTGAGGCCGCCGAAGCGTTTGGTCACCTTGTGTGCTTCAAGAATCGCCATCTTTTTCTCCTGCCGGCGCCTGGTCTATGAGCCGGCGGCGGCGGTGGCTGTCTGTCCACCTTCGTCCACGGACAGGCCGTCCTCCTCGTGGAGTTCCAGTGCTCGCCGCGCCTCAGGCAGGAGCCCTTCAGGGCGGTTGAGCATCATGAGCACCAGCGCCGCGCCATACATCAGCAGCCGGTATTCCGAGAACTCGCGCAAGATCTCGGGGATGCCGACGAGGAACAAGGCTCCGAGCACGACACCCGGGATGCTGCCCATGCCGCCGATGATGACAATGCACAGGACGTTGATGGACACCAACAGGTGAAAGCTGTGGGGATAGATGGAGCCCAGCTTGGCGGCAAAGAATGCGCCGGCCAGCCCGGCAAAAGCCGCGCCGGTGGCAAAGGCCAGCAGCTTGGTCCGCACCAGGTCAATGCCCATGGCCTGGGCCACGTCTTCGTCCTCGCGGACGGCCATCCAGGCGCGGCCTATTCGAGAGTTCTTGCTTCGTATGGCAATGAAGGCCGCTATCAGGCAGCCAATCAAGATTGGATAGAACAGCTCGGCCATGGTGTCGAGGACGATGGGGCCGAAGGCCGGCTTGGGGATGCGGGTGATGCCGTTCGAGCCGCCGATGTAGGGTTTGAGCCAGTCGGAGAGGGCCACCAGGCGGATGATCTCGCCAAAGCCTAGGGTGACAATGGCCAGGTAGTCGCCGCGCATGCCCAATACTGGGATACCGAGGATGATGCCGGCCATGGTGGCGACGAGGATGGCAAGGGGCAGGGCCTGCCAAAAGGTGAGATGGAAGCCGATCCACGTGATCTCGGGCGAGGTGAGGACGCCGATGGTGTAGGCGCCCAGGGCGTAAAAGGCCACGTAGCCCAGGTCGAGCAGTCCGGCAAAGCCCACGACGATGTTCAGTCCGAGGGCCATGAGGGCAAAGATGCCGATCGTGACCAGGACGTCGGCCGGGTAGGCGCCTAGCTGGGGCAGAAGCAGAGTGATGAGTGCGGCGCCTGCCCAGACACCAATACGCATGCTGCGTTGGCGGGCCGGTGCCATGCCCGCAACCCGGGTTCTGACCTGTGCCTGCGACCCGCTCCAAACATAACTGCCGCCAGCCACCAGGACAAAGATCACGATGGCGACCCACAGCTCCAGGCCGTTGCCGGCAAACAGGGCGCTGTACAGAATGGCGACCACGGGGAGCGTGGCGAGCCCCAGGACGATGGCCCTGCGCAGACGCGGTGGCAGCAGGTAGACGCCGGCCACGAGGGCGCCAAGGGCGGTGCCAACAAACATCAGGACGGCGATCCCGGGCCACACCGGCAGGCCAAAGGTCAGCAGCTCATAGAGCTCGGGAGATGCCTTGATGAACACCGCGCGCAGGTTCACCACGTTGCCAACAACGACCAGGGCCGCAAGCATGGCACTGCCCACCAGTCCGGCGAGGGCCGCGCCGCCCACCAGGCGGGTGGGGCGTGCGCCACCCGGGGCGTTTTTCATCATCTGCTGCACGGCGCGGTATGCGCCGAACATGAGCATCAGCAGCAGGAGGGTGCCGCCGACCGTCAAGATGCCCTTGATGACGTAACGCCGGCTGGAGGCCTCGACCATGCCTACCAGAGAGATATAGACCGCAACGCCGCCGCCCAGCAGGCCGTTCTTGATCGGGGTCCCCCAATCGAACCGCTCTTCTTTCACCGCTGCCGCTTCGCCCGCACGAGCGGCTTGCCTCTGCGTCTGAGCTTTTTCTGCCATGGCCTGTACCTCATGCCTTCTTGACGGCCAGGCGCTCGCCCAGGATGCCGGTCGGCCGGAAGATCAGGACCAGCACCAACAGGACAAAAGCCAGCGCGTCCTTGAGTTGATAGGGAGCAGGAATGCCTAGACCATCGAGAACCAGATTGGGAAAGAGGGATTCGGCGATGCCCAGGAACAGTCCGCCCAGCATGGCGCCCACCACGTTGCCAATGCCGCCCAACACGGCGGCGGTAAAGGCTTTCAGGCCGGGAAAGAAGCCCATGAAAAAGTGGACCTGGCGGAACAGCAGGACGTAAAAGATGCCGGCCATGCCGGCCAGGGCACCGCCGACGACAAAGGTCATGACGATGATGCGGTCCACGTCGATGCCCATCAGCGCCGCAACGTCCTTGTCCTCGGAAACGGCCTGCATGGCCTTGCCCATTTTCGTGCGCTGCACAAAGATGTACAGCACGGCCAGGACGATCATGGCGGCGACGATCACCAGGAACTGTGACTTGAGAATGCTGATCTCGGTGCCGGGGATGGTCATCCTGCCCTGGAGAGCCGGGATTTCGGGATAGCCCTTGACGCCCGAGCCAAAGAGCCCCAGGAAGGTGTACTGGAGGAAGAACGAGGCACCGATGGCGGTGATGAGGGGCACCAGGCGCGGGGCGCGTCGCAGGGGGCGGTAGGCGATGCGTTCCAGGAGCACGGCAATCGTGGTCGACACCGCCATAGACACCAGCATCACGATGAGCAGGGCCAGGATCCAGTTTTCATCGAACATGCCCCTGTTGTCCAGGGCGGTAGCGACATAGTAGCCGATAAAAGGACCACTCATGAACACTTCGCTGTGAGCAAAATTGATCATCCGCAGGATGCCATACACGAGCGTATAGCCCAGGGCGATGAGGGCATAGATGCTGCCTTGCGACACTCCATAGATGGTCAGGTCAACCCAGTCAGTAAGGGTGTACTTGCCGCTCCGTAGGGTTTGAATGGTGCCATAGATGACGACGGCCAGAATTGCCAGGCCGATGAGCCACATGACGACCGTCGTACCCGACACCCGTCTTCTCAGGCGCTTTAGCATCGACAATCTCCCTTGATCAGCATATACCCGAAACAGGGGCGGGCGTCTGTGCCCGCCCCTGCCTGTTCCTGGTTGGTCAGACGAACCCGGCCGGCACGCTGGCCGGACCGGATCGAAGGCTTAGGGCCAGATCTTTTTCGGGTTGCTGTCCTCCGCCGCGCCCGGGTTCCAGCTCGCCGGATCGGGGTTCATGCCTTCATACACGGCGATCTTCGGGTCCGCGCAGTCGCCTGTCTCGTTGCACGTGAGGTTGCCGGTCAGCCCCGAGTAATTGGCCGTGGCTGCCATTGCAGCATGGAGGGCTTTGCGCGGGATGAGCAGCGCGCCGCCTTCCTTGTCCCCGATGGCGACCTGCTCGATGGAGGCCATGATGATGTTGGCCGCGTCGTAGGCGTGGGCGTGGAAGGGGGCCAGGGTCTTTTCGCCGTACTTCTCCTCGTGCTTGGTCAGGAAGTCGCCATAGCCCGCACCAAAGGCGGAAAAGTCGGGGCTGGACCAGTTAAAGCCCAGCGATGCAT
>JBFYTF010000534.1:0-11401 GCA_041300865.1 Anaerolineae bacterium | reverse complement strand
CTTTTGACCGGCTGCGGGGTGGCTTCCAGATCGTCACCCTTGCCGGTGAAGTGCTGCACTCCAGCGGTACGGTTACGGGGGGTGAAGGCAAGGGGCAGGCACAGGGCCAGGTGTTGGCCCGCGAGCGCGAATGGCGCGACCTTCCGGCGCTTATCGATCAGGCCACGGCCCGCACCACCGAGACTCAGCACTCTCTCGAGGCGCTCAGGGAGACCGAAAGGCAAGGGCGCGAGGCGCGCGCGGCCCTGGAAGCGCGCCGCCGGGAGGGTGAGCCCGCGGCGGCCGCGCTGCAGAGGCTGGCGGCCGACCTGGAGGCAGAGATGGCGCTCCTGCGCCGGCAGAATGCGTGGCGCCAGGAGCAGATCGCCCAGGTGGACGTGGCCGCCGCTCGACAGGCGCAGCGTGAAGGAGCGCTTCAGGACGAGCTGCAGACCCTGGCCGCAGACCAGCAAGCCCGTGAGACCCAGACGGGCGCACTGCGCAGGGACCTGGAGGCCCTCCAGGGCGAAGCACTTTATCGCCAGCTGTCGGATGCCCGGACGGCGGCCGCCGTGTCTCGCGGTACGTGGGAGCACCGCCAAGGGACCCTCGCTGGCCTCCGAGACCGGCAGCGGCAGCTCTTGGCCGAGCAAACCGCCAAGGAGCAGCGCCTCGCCGCGCTTCAGGAGGAGCAGGCGCTCCTGGCCGGCCAGATTCAGGAGCGGGGATCGCGCGAGACCGTGATCCAGGGCTGGCTCTCGGCCCTGGCGGCCAAGATCGAGCCCGCCGAGGCGGAGGTGGCACGCCTGGAGGCCGAACGTGAAGAGCTGGAGGGCCAGGAGACGCTGCTGCGCGCTCGCCTTCGTCAGGCGGAAAGCAGCCACGCCCAGGCGCTCGTCGCCCACAGCCGCCAGGAGGACCAGCTGGAACGCCTGCGCCGGCAGATCCTGGATGACCTGGGACTGGTGGAGATGGAGCCCACTGCCGGCCTGGCGGAGCAGCGCCCCCTGCCAATGGGGCAGATGGTCTCTGCGCTGCCGGCCGTCGAGGTCCTGCCCGAGGGGCTCGACGACGAGATCCACCAGATCAAGGCCCAGATCCGGCGCATGGGGGCCGTGAATCCCAACGCCCCGGAGGAATACGCCGAAGTGCTCGACCGCTACACCTTCCTCAGCAGCCAGGCCACCGACCTGGAAGAAGCGGCCCGCAGCTTGCGCGAGGTCATTTCCCAGCTGGACGAGGTCATGCGCAGCGAGTTCGTGGCGACGTTCAAAGAGATCGGGGCCCGCTTCCGCGAGAACTTTTCTCAGCTTTTCGGCGGCGGCACAGCCCGCCTTTTCCTGACGGACCCGGACGATATCAGCCAGACCGGCATCGAGATCGTGGCCCGCCCGCCGGGTAAGCGGCAGCAGTCCCTGTCGCTCCTCTCGGGTGGCGAGCGATCGCTGACGGCTGTGGCCCTCATCTTTGCCGTCCTGGCCGTCAGCCCGCCACCTTTTTGCGTGCTCGACGAGGTCGACGCCATGCTGGACGAGGCCAATGTGCGGCGTTTTCGCCAGGCTCTCGAGGTCCTCAGCCAGCACACGCAGTTCATCCTCATCACCCACAACCGCGGCACCATCGATGCCGCCAACACGATCTATGGCGTTTCCATGGGTGACGATAGCACTTCGCAGTTGATCTCGTTGCGCCTCGAGGGGGAGCGCATCGCCGCACCCGACGGCTCTCCCGTCGAGCTCAAGGCCGGCTGATCTCGCCCTTCCCTTGTTGTAGCGCGCGCTGTCAGCCTGCCTCGGGCAGCTGCGCTTCCGCTACCAGGTCGCGGTGCCCGGTATCGACATAGCCCAGCGCATCTGCGACGCGCTGCGACGCTTCGTTTTCCTCGTCGACAATGTACAGCGGCCGGACGCGTTCCTCGAGGAGGGCGTTGGTGCAGGCCGACACTACCGAGCGGCCCCAGCCTCGCCCCCGGCCGCTGGGATGGACATACACAAAGATCTCGGCAAAGGCCGGAGAGCGCCAGTTCACGCCCGCCATGGCCATGACTTGGCCCTGGGACTCGATCTGAAAGCGCGGCACCCCCTCTGCACCCGCCACCCGCTGCACGAGGACGTTGATGATGGGCTGGAAGCGGGCAGGCTCGAGAAGGTAGATCTGCGTCAGAAGCGACTTTTCCACGCGCAGACGGTCCCGGACGGCGGAGGCCAGCCTGACAGGCACGATCACCTGGTAGGGTCGGTGGGGCGCCAGGGCCTCGCCCAGCAGCTCTGCCACGGCGTCCTCGCCGGGTGCCCGCAGCGTCACCAGGGGACGAAAGAGGTCGGCTCCAGTCTGGGCCATGACCAGGAAGCCGTCTACCATGCCGCGCGCATCGCGGTGCAGGGTGAGCCGCGTGCGCCGTGGATCGTGCCATAGCGCATAGTAGCTGGCCAGGGCGTCGTCGGCACCGGGCGACAGCAGTGGCCGGATGAGGCGCCGTTTTTCGTTCAGATCGTTCAGTTCTTGTAGATCCAACCTGCCTCCCGCCTGGGCGAGCGGCCGGCGAGGAGCGCGCCCCCGCCGACAAAGAGGGGCGGCCCTAAAGCCGCCCCGTTTGTCTCTGCGTTGCGAGCCTGCCTAGAGGGTGATGGTCGATTCTGGCAGGAGCAGGGCCTTCATGTAATTGGCCCGCTCAAAAGCCGACGGTTCGGCCACGGATCGCTGGCTGAGGCTGCCTTTCATCTGCGCCACCGACTCGTACTCGTGCTCTTCCATCCACAGGGTCATGCTGTGGAGCAGATCCGAGATCTTGGCGATGCCTTCCCGTAGCAACAGTGAACAGACGTGGGCCACGTCGGCGCCGGCCATGATGGCCTTCAGGGCGTCCTCGTGGCCGTGCACTCCCGTGGTCAAGGCCAGCGAGGCATCCACGTGCCCGTACAGGATGGCGATCCAACGCAGCGGCAGTCGCATTTCGGGCGACCGGCTCAGGACGAGGTTGGGCCGCACTTCTAGCCGCTCGATGTCCAGGTCCGGCTGGTAGAAGCGGTTGAAAAGTACCAAGGCATCCGCGCCTTCGGCGTCCAACATGGAAGCGACGTGGGGCAAGGCGCTGAAGAAGGGACTGAGCTTCATGGCCACCGGTATGGACACCTGCTCCTTTACCTTGCGCAGGACCTTGACGTAAAGGTCTTCGACGTCGTAGCTCATGAGGTGAAAGTCGGTGGGGATCCAATAGACGTTCAGCTCGACCGCGTCGGCACCGGCCTCCTGGAAGTGCTTGGCATACGATACCCAGCCGCCCGGAGTGATGCCGTTCAGGCTGGCGATGATCGGGATGTCGACCGCCTTCTTGGCCTGGCGAATGTGCTCCAGGTACTCCTCGGGCTCGCGGCGATAGTCCTCCAGGGGCGGGAAGTAGGTGATGGCCTCGTAGAACTGCTCTGTGCCCCGCTCCAGGTAGTAAGCCAGTGCCTCGGCCTCTGTCTCGAGCTGCTCCTCGAAGAGAGAGTGCAGCACGACCGCCGCGGCCCCCGCGTCCTCCATCTGCTTGATCTTGTCCAGGTCCGCAGACAGGGGCGAAGCCGAGGGGACAATGGGATTCTTCAGACGCAGGCCCATGTAGCTGGTAGTCAGATCGACCATTGTCACATTCCTTTCTTCTGCTGGGTATCCATAAAGCTATGACTGGGTATCAGGGATCGGGAACCGGGTTTCCCCGATTCCCTGATCCCTGGCTTCCCGATCCTACGCGCTATAGTCGAACGACGCCATCTGCTGGTACATGCGCCAGCGCGCTTCGACGTCCTTCTGAAGGGCCTGCATGAGCCTTTCCGCCCCCGCGGGATCCGACTGGGTGAGCATCTTGAAGCGGGTTTCCTGGTAGGCGTAATCCCGGACGGGAATCTTTGGTGCTTTGGAGTCAAGCTGCAGCGGGTTCAGGCCCTGCTCGGCGCGGCGCGGGTCGTGGCGGTAGAGCACCCAGGCACCCGAGTCGACGGCTGCCTTTTGCTGGTCAAAGCCCCGGCGCATGTCGATGCCCTGCGCGATGCAGTGGCTGTAGGCGATGACCAGGCTGGGGCCGTCGTACGACTCGGCCTCGATCAGGGCTTTGACCGTCTGTGTGTCGTTCGCGCCCATGGCAATCTGCGCCACATAGATGTTCCCGTAGGTCATGGAGATCATGCCCAGATCCTTCTTGGGCAGGTTCTTGCCGCCGGCGGCAAACTTGGCCACCGCGGCCCGGGGTGTGGCCTTTGACATCTGGCCGCCGGTGTTGGAGTAGACCTGCGTGTCGAGGACCAGGACGTTCACGTTGCGACCCGAGGCCAGGACGTGGTCCAGACCGCCGTAGCCGATGTCGTAGGCCCAGCCATCGCCGCCGAGGATCCAGACAGAGCGCTTGACCAGCATGTCGGCCACGCTGCGCAGCTGGGCAGCCTCGGCGCCCTCCAGACCGGCGAGCGCTTCCTGGAGCTGGGCGACGCGGGCACGCTGCGCGGCAATGTCGGCCTCGCTCTCCTGCGCTGCGTGCAGCAGGCCGTCGGCCAGCTCGCTGCCGATGGCGCCGCGTAGGTGCTCCACCAGCTCGCGGGCATATTCGGTCTGCTTGTCGACGGTCAGCCGGAAGCCAAAGCCGAACTCGGCATTGTCTTCGAAGAGGCTGTTGGACCAGGCCGGACCACGGCCGTTGGCATCCTTGGCCCAGGGAGTAGTCGGCAGGTTGCCGCCATAGATCGACGAGCAGCCCGTGGCGTTGGCAATGATGGCCCGGTCGCCAAAGAGCTGGCTCAACAGCTTGACGTAAGGCGTCTCGCCGCAGCCGGCGCAGGCACCCGAGTACTCGAACAGGGGCCGCAGCAGCTGCGAGCCCTTGACAGACGTGACCTTGGCCTCGGTCCGATCAAAGTCGGGGATGGTCAGGAAGTGAGCATAGTTCTCCCGCTCGGCCAGGCGCCGCGACGGCTGAGGCTGCATGTTGATCGCCTTGCGCTTCGGCTCGGTCTTGTCCTTGGCCGGGCAGGCCTCAACGCACAGGCCGCAGCCGGTGCAGTCTTCGGGTGCCACCTGGATGGTAGCCACCCTGCCGTCGAACTCTTTGCCCCGAGCCGGCGCCGACTTGAACGTTGCGGGCGCGCCTTCCAGGTGCTGGGGATCATAGATCTTGAAGCGAATCGTGGCGTGGGGGCACGATAGCGCGCACTTGGCGCACTGGATGCAGATATCGGGCTCCCAGATCGGGATCTCCAGGGCAATGTTCCGCTTTTCCCACTGCGTCGTGGCCGAAGGGTAGGTGCCGTCGATGGGCATCTTGGACACCGGCAGGGTGTCTCCCTTGCGGGCCATGATCGTGGCCGTCACTTCCTGGACAAACTCCGGTGCCTCCGGAGAGACCACCGGCGGCATATCGAACTGGCTCGTGACCCTGTCCATGACCTCGACGCGGAACAGGTTGGCGACCGCGGCGTCCACGGCAGAATAGTTCTGCTGGATGACGGCCTCGCCGCGCTTGCCGTAGGTCTTCTTGATGGCTTCCTTGATGGCGCTGATGGCCTCCCCCCTGGGGAGAACCTTGGACAGGGCAAAGAAAGCGGTCTGCATGATGGTGTTGATGCGGACCCCCATGCCCGTTTCCTTGGCCACGCGGTAGGCATCGATGACATAGAACTCCAGGTCCTTCTCGATGATGCTCCGCTGCACCGAGCGCGGGAGCTTGTCCCAGATCTCGTTGGGCCCGTAGGGCGCGTTCAGGAGGAACGTAGCGCCCCGCTCGGCGTTGACCAGCACGTCGAACTGCTCGAGGAAGACGAACTGGTGGACCGCGACAAAGTTCGCGGAGCTCACCAGGGCGGGCTGGCGGATGGGCCGCGGCCCGAAGCGCAGGTGCGAAGCCGTGACCGTGCCGGCCTTGCGCGAGTCGTATTCGAAGTAGCCCTGGGCAAAGTTGGGCGTGTCCTCGCCGATGATCTTGATGCTGTTCTTGTTGGCGCTGACAGTGCCGTCGGACCCCAGGCCATAGAACAGGGCGCGGACCACGTCGCTGGGCTCGATGTTGAACGACGGGTCATAGTCGATGCTCGTGTGGGTGACGTCATCGTTGATGCCCACCGTGAAGTGGTTCTTGGGATGCTTCTTGGCCATCTCGTCCAGGATGCCCTTGACCATGGCCGGCGTGAACTCCTTGCTCGACAGGCCATAGCGGCCGCCGATGACGCGCACAAAGCGGCCTGTTTCGGCCATGGCGGTCACCACGTCCTGGTACAGCGGTTCGCCCAGGGCGCCCGGCTCCTTGGTGCGGTCCAGGGCGGCGACGATCTTGGCCGACGCCGGCAGGGCCTCGGCCAGGTGCTGGGCGCTGAAGGGCCGGTAGAGGCGGACCTTGATGAGGCCCACCTTCTCACCCCGCTCGACCAGGTACTCCACGGTTTCGTGGGCAATCTCGGCCGACGAGCCCATCAGGATGAGGACGCGCTCGGCGTCCGGCGCGCCGACATAGTCAAAGAGCTTGTACTGGCGCCCGGTGAGGCCCGCGAACTTGTCCATGGCCTCCTGCACGATGTCGGGCATCTGCAGGTAGAAGGGGTTGACCGTCTCGCGGCCCTGGAAAAAGACGTCGGGGTTCTGAGCCGTGCCGCGGATAAAGGGCCGCTCGGGGTTCATCGCCCGCGCCCGGTGGGCGAGCACCAAGTCGTCGTCGATCATGGCCCGCATGTCTTCGACAGTCAGGAGCTCGACTTTGTTGACCTCGTGGCTGGTACGGAAGCCATCGAAAAAGTGCAAAATCGGCACCCGCGCCTTGAGGGTCGCCGCGTGGGCGATGAGGGCAGTGTCCATGACCTCTTGCGGCGAGTTGCTGGCCAGCAGGCCCCAGCCGGCGGAGCGCACGGCCATCACGTCGCTGTGGTCGCCAAAGATCGACAGTGCCTGGGCAGCCAGGCTACGCGCCGAGACGTGGAAGACGGTGGGCGTCAGCTCACCGGCGATCTTGTACATGTTGGGGATCATGAGCAGCAAGCCCTGCGACGCCGTAAAGGTCGTCGTCAGGGAGCCGGTCTGTAGAGCACCGTGCACGGCGCCCGAGGCGCCGCCTTCCGACTGCAGCTCGACCACCAGCGGTACTGTGCCCCAGATATTCTTCTCCCCCGCAGCGGTAAACGCATCGGCGTGCTCACCCATGGGGCTGGAAGGGGTAATAGGATAGATAGCGATTACCTCATTGACCTTGTGGGCGACGTAGGCCGCGGCCTCGTTGCCGTCAATGGTAACCATCGTTCTTTCTGCCATAGAAACCTCCCTGCTCGCTGTTCTCCTACAACGGAGCGTCATCCACGACGAGAACGCTCGCAAAAACAGGCGCCAGGCCAATGAGCCTGGCGCGTACATGCACACTTTTTCACACGGGCAGTCTCTTCTCAGAAACTACGCGTCGCTCACAAGCGTGGGCAGTATAGCATAGCGGTTTGTGCTTGTCAAAAGGTGCACAAACTCTGACCTGCGGGGATCAGGCCCGGTATCTGCGCAGCCGGCGCTCATACTGGCGCTGGCAGTCCAGGCACATGGTCGCCTCCGGCAGGATCTCGAGGCGAGCGGGATCGATGGCCTTGCCGCAGCTCTCGCAGATACCGTAGGTGCCCTTTTCGGCGGCGTGGATGGCGCGTTCCACCGACTCGAGCTTGGCCTGCAGCCGTTGCATCAAAGCCCAGGTTTTTTCGCGTTCGTAGGCGTCTACGTCGGCTTCATCGGCGGAGGGTTCGGCCATGCTGCGCAGGTCCCGGCGGAGCCCTTCAATGTCCTCGAGCAGCTCCTGCCTCGTCTCCTGCAGCTTCACAGTCTCTAGGTCTCGTTGCTCAATCGCACTTGTCATTTGGTCGATTCTCTCCCAATTGTTCCGGGGGTGCCGGTCGATGCGAGAATATACCACAGATTGCCGGGGTCGTCAAATGTGCAAGAGATTATGATCAACATTTCGCACAGTGCACGGCCTGCTGCCTGCTTCCGCGGGGCGCGGGCGCACCGCCGTGCGCCCCTACGGCACGCTTCTGGATCGCCACCCCATCTCGGGCGCAGTCCCGAATGGCGCGCGTGGCATGCTGCTTCCTGGGGCGGCATGTCTTTGCCCTGCACGCCGAGTCGTGGTAGAATCTATCACCGGCCACTGATAGCTTTGCTCGTTCGCCAATTGGCAGATTGCTCTGTGGCAGAGAAAGAGAGTCGCGGATGAAATTCGAGCCGTTTGCCCTGGAACGCTGGATGACGACCTACGAGACCCGGGTCCGCTATGACATTGCCGAGAGCGGTATTCTCCCGCTCAGCGTGCGCGAGCTGCTGGCCATGGAGCCGGCCGGCCAGGGTGAGCAAACCCTGCAGTCTTTGCTGAACCTGCGCCTGGGCTACAACGAGGCCAACGGCACCCTCGCCCTCCGCGAGCTGCTCGCCGCGACCTACGAGAACTGCGGCCCGGAGAACATCCTGGTCACCACGGGTGCCATTGAGGCCAACTTCCTGCTGTTCAACGCCCTCCTCCAGGCAGGCGACCACGTCGTGGCACCCTATCCCGCCTACCAGCAGCTCTACAGCGTGCCGCGCGCCCTGGGCTGTGACGTGGACCTGTGGCGCATCCGGCCCGAGACCGGCTTTGCCTACGACGTGGACGACCTGGAGCTCCTGCTGCGCCCCACGACGCGGCTCATCGTCATCAACTCGCCCCACAACCCCACGGGCGCGTTGCTCTCGGCCGCCGACCTGGAGCGGGTCTATCGCCTGGCCGAGTCCGTGGGCGCCGTCGTCATGAGCGACGAGGCCTACCGCTGGCTGGTGATTCCGGGAGGCCCACGGCTGCCGCCGCCGGTCTACAACCTTGGACCCCTGGGCATCAGCGTCGGCACCCTGTCCAAGCCCATGGGGCTGCCGGGCCTGCGCACCGGCTGGATCGCGGCCCCGGCTGAGCTGATCGCTCGCTGTTGGGCTACGCGGGACTATGTGTCGCTCAGCCCTGGCAAGCTGAACGATGCTCTCGCCCGGCTCGCCGTCACGCACCGCGAGACGATATTCCGGCGCAACGCCGGCATCATGGCCACCAACCTCGCGGCGGCCAACGCCTGGATCGATGAGCACCGCGACGTGCTCTCCTGGATCCCGCCGCGGGCCGGGCTGCTGGCGCTGCTGCGCTACCGGCTGGACATCTCGTCCTACGACCTGGCCAACCGGCTGGCGGAAGAGTATGGCGTCATGCTGGCTCCCGGCGCCGCCTTTGGCCTGGAGGGCCACCTGCGCATCGGCATCGGCGCCGACCCGGCGGTCTTTGCCGCCGGGCTGGAGGCCACCAGCCGCTGCCTGGCCGATCTGCCTGCACAAGGTGTGGGCCTTGTTAGCCGCTAAAGACGGCCCGGAGCGAGCGGTGCCGCCGGGCGGCGACGCGACGGGTTACCGGCTTTCGCTCGAAGACCAGGTGCACATGCTGCGCCGGCTGATGCTCTATTGGGACGGGCAGTGGTTCCTGAAGGCCGTCGACGCCTTTGGCCTGGACGCCGCAGTGGACCTCAACGCCCGGGTGCGGGCCTCATTTGGCCGCATCGAGATGCGCCACCTGCTCAAGGCCGTAGGCAAGGCACAGGCCGCCGGCCTGCCCGATGCCATGCGCCTGCTCGACCTCTACATCCAGGCTTTCCTGGGCAAGGCCATGCGGGCCGAGTTTGTCGAGGTGAGTGAGCAGCGGTCGCAGGTGATCGTGCACCGCTGCCCGGCCTACGAGGGCGCGAAGCTGGCGGCCCTGCCGCGCCAGGATCAGGCCTGCGTGGCCTGCGCAGGCCTGTGGCACTCGTGGCTGGAGTCGCTCTTGCCCGAGGCGCAGATCGCCGTCGACTGCCCCTCGTGCCAGGGTAGGGGCGACCGGCTATGCAGCTTTGTCATCAGCCTGTCCGGCAGCCCGCAGGCGGCCGGGCACGGCCCGCAGGAACTATGAGCCAAACAGCGAGGCAGGCCAACGTTAGCCCTGCGCCCGGCCGGATTGAATCGACCAGACTAGCTTTCTGAGGAGGACGACGATGTTTATTGCCAAGGATTATGACCTGCACCTGCAGGCCCCCGGCTGCGAGCCAGGTTCCGAGCACTGGACCGCCACGGCGCGCTTTCAGGAGGACCTGAGCCCCGCGTTCCCCTATCTCAACGGCCAGTGGAAAGACGCCATCTACAACGCTCCGGCACAGCAGATCACGTGGCGTTTCGGTGGCCGCGCCGTGGCCCTCAAGACCCACGAGATCATCATCGGTGGTCTGCCCGACCGCGACACGGCGACCATCGAGCTGGAAAAGATCTTGGCCGAGATCAACCACATCTGGATGGACCGCGACAAGCTGGAGCCGCTCTACACCCCGCGCAAGCGGCTGGTGGCCATGGAGATCTACCAGCTGCTGCCCGGGACGAACTGCAAGGTCTGCGGCCAGGCCTCCTGCTTTGGCTTTGCCGGCAAGCTGACCGTGGGCGAGGTGGACGTCCACGAGTGCACGCCTCTCTTCGAGGGCGAGGAGCACGCCGCGAAGCGCGTGGCCCTGCTGGCCATGCTCGAGGGGGCGGTGTAGGCGACTCGGAGACGCGGAGACAGGGGGGCGCGGAGAAGGCTCTGCGTCTCCCCGTCGCCACGTCCTCTGTCAGGCGGGCAATCGGCCCACCAGATCGTCAGGCCGGAAGGGGCCGGGTTCGGCGATGATCTGCCGGGCGTTCTTGACCTGGCCCCACACGTTCCACAGCAGCACGCCGCGCACGCGGCCCTCGCGCAGATAGTAGACCACTCCCTCGCGATAGGGCTCCTGCCAGTCGGCCACAGTCTCCAAGCGGGAGTCCAGTTCGCCCACGGCTTCGTAGCCGAGATCGAAGAGGTCGGAGTAGAAGAACGGCAGGTAGTGGTAGGGAGCTGGATCGCCGGCCATGGAGCGCCCGGCCGCCAGGCCCATCGTGTTGGCATTGTCCTCGTGCTCCACGCGCAGGCGGGTTCCAAGCGCCGGGTTGTAGAAGGCGGCGACGTCGCCCGCGGCATACACATCCGGATTGCTGGCGCGCAGGAACTCGTCGACGATGATGCCGTCGGCGACGGCCAGGCCCGCTGCCTGGGCCAGCTCGACGTTGGGCTCGATGCCGATGCCGGCCACCACGCCGCCGGCAACAATCTCTTGCCCGGCCTCCGTGGTCAGCACAACCTCGTCACCGCGCCTCTGCAGCCCGCCGATGGTTTCGCCGGCCCGCACGTCGACGCCTCGCTCCCGGTAAGCATCAGTCACAAACCGGGCCAGGTCCGGCGGAAACAGCCCGCTGCCGATGCCCGCATCGGGGAAGATCAGCACCACTTCGTGCCCGTTCATGGCCAGGGCCGCGGCCACTTCCGACCCGATGAAGCCGCCGCCGATGACGGCCAGGCGCCGCCCCTCGCCGGCCAGTGCCCGCAGCCGGT
>JBFYTF010000526.1:0-52778 GCA_041300865.1 Anaerolineae bacterium | reverse complement strand
GGCACCTGGGGCAGATCGGCCAGGGCGCGATCGATGCTGCCTTTTTCCAGCTCGTAATCGGGCAGATTGCGGCGCATGTACGAGTCGTAGGCGGCCATGTCGAAATCGCCGTGGCCGCTGGCGTTAAACAGGATCACTTTCGACTCGCCCGACTCCTTGCACGCCAGGGCCTCGTCGTAGGCCGCCCGCACGGCGTGGGCAGTTTCCGGCGCGACGACATAGCCCTCGGCCCGGGTGAAGCTCATGGCCGCCTCAAAGACCGCGTTCTGGTGGTAGGCCCGCGCCTCGGCGTAGCCCTGGTCGAGGAGCGCCGAGATCGAGGGCGCCATGCCGTGGTAGCGCAGCCCACCGGCGTGCACCGGGGCCGGAACAAAGCCGTGGCCGACGCTGTGCATCTTGGCCACGGGACCCGTCTTGGCCGTGTCGCCCCAGTCGTAAGCGTACCTGCCCTTGGTCATACTCGGGCAGGCCGCCGACTCGACAAAGATGGCCCGCGTCCTGTGCCCGTTGCCGTTGAGCTTGTTCTGGAGGAAGGGAAAGATCAGGCCCGCGGCGTTGCTGCCGCCGCCCGCGCAGCCGATCAGGATGTCGGGGTAGTCGCCGGTCATCTCCATCTGCTTCATGGCCTCCAGGCCGATGACGGTCTGGTGCAGCAGCACAAAGTTGACCACGCTGCCGAGGGAGTAGCGGTACCCCTCGTGGGTCACGGCGTACTCGATGGCCTCGCTGATGGCCATGCCCAGGCTGCCGGGCGTCTCCGGGTCTTGCTCCAGGAGGGCGCGTCCCGCCTGGGTCTCGGTACTGGGGCTGGGCAAGATGGTTGCGCCCCACAGCTCCATGGCGATGCGCCGGTAGGGCTTCTGTTGGAAGCTGATGGCCACCATAAAGACGCGGCACTCGAGGCCGAAGAGCTGTGTGGCAAACGACAGGGCACAGCCCCACTGGCCCGCCCCCGTCTCGGTGGCCAGACCCTTCAGACCTTCCTGCTTGGCATAGTAGCACTGGGCCACGGCCGTGTTCGGTTTGTGGCTGCCGGCGGGGCTCACCCCTTCCCACTTGTAGTAGATTTTGGCCGGCGTGTCCAGCTGCTTTTCCCAGCGAGACGCCCGGTAGAGGGGTGTCGGCCGCCAGATCTTGAGCACGTCCTGCACCTGGTCGGGGATCTCGATCCACCGCTCCCGGCTCGCCTCCTGCTCGATGAGAGCCTGGGGAAAGACCGGAGCCAGGTCTTCCGGCGTCATCAGGTCCAGGGTCGCCGGGTGCAGGTAGGGCGGCGGCGGCTGTTTCATGTCGGCCGTGATGTTGTACCAGTGGGTCGGCATATCCTTTTCCGGCAGGGTGTACTTGTACTGTGTCATTTTGCATTCCTCCTTGGGAACAGTTTATCGTGCCAGACGGGTGCGAACACCTGTCAGGTGCCGGCCGTCTCCATGAAGGCAGCGGGATTGAGCAGGAACTGCCTGTACAGCCGGTAGTGGGTCGTCTGCTCGTAGGCGACCTCGCGGATGCGCGGCGGCTCGAAGCTGAGGATCTGGGCACCGGGGTAGGCCAGCAGGATGGGTGAATGGGTGGTGATGATGAACTGGGCTTGCCCCTCCAGCTCGAAGCGCTGCAGCAGCTTGAGGAACTGGATCTGGCTCGCCGGCGACAGGGCCGCTTCCGGCTCGTCGAGGAGGTAGAGCCCCTTGCGCGCGCAGCGATGGCTGAGGTAGGACAGGATGCCCTGGCCGTGCGACAGGGTGTTCAGGATCTGCCCGCCATGGTATTGTAGCCGGCCGGGATCGCACAGCGCCACGTCGTCGAACAGGTCCCCCAGGTCGCGAAAGGTCTCGGCCCGGAAAAGGGAGCCGGGCACCTGCCCCTGCGCCCAGGTGGGGGTCACATAGTCCTGAAGCCTGGTCTCGAAAGGGTTGTTGTGGGCCAGGTGGCGGCGCGCCCTGTCCCAGAGGTTGATGCCGCACTTGCGGGCGATGGCGTCCAGGAGGGTGGATTTGCCCGAGCCGTTCTCTCCCAGGAAAAACACCACCGGACGCCGGAAGACCAGCTCCTGCGGCTCGTCCATGGCCTGGATGTTAAAGGGATAAAAGCGCCGCGACGGGAAACGGTCGCTGTCAATCCTCACGTTGACCAGGTGCATCTTCTGCCTCCTCAACAGTAGGTCAGGGGCGGGACGGGGGCGTTGGACAAGGGCAGCGAGTAGGACTTGAGCAGTTGGGGCCCATAGAGTCCCATGGCCTCGTAGACCATGTCCATCGTCTCGGCGGCGATACCCCGCACGCGGCGGATGCCCTCGACCAGCACGTCGTTGACGAGACCCGGCTGGGCCTCGTAGCCGGCCCGGCGCTCGCGCAGCGGCTCCAGGAAGTCGTTGACGGCGCGCGCCAGCTTGCGCTTGACCTCCACGTCGCCCACCTTGCCCTGCAGGTAGCGCTCCTTCAGGTCCTGCACCTCCTCGACGTCGGCGTTAAAGGCGTCGTGGTAGATAAAGACCGGGTTGCCCTCCACCCGGCCGGGGATGTCGGCTCGCACCCGGTTGGGGTCGGTGTACATGCCGGCGACCTTTTGCCGCACCGTGGCGGCATCATCGGACAGAAAGATGGCGTTGCCCCGTGTCTTGCTCATCTTGCCCTGGCCGTCAGTGCCGACCAGGGTGGGCACATCGCCCAGGAGGACGTCGGGCAGGGCAAAGACCTCACCATAGAGCCGGTTAAAGCGCCGCGCGATCTCGCGGGTGATCTCCACGTGGGCCTCGTTGTCCTTGCCCACGGGCACCAGGTGCGCCCGGGGCAGGAGGATGTCTGCCGCCTGGAGCACGGGGTAGCCCAGGAGGCCGAACGGCATGACGTCCAGTCCGGCGTCGCGCGCCATGTCCTTCAAGCTGGGCAGCCGCTCCAACCGCGGCACGGTCGTCAGCATCTGGAAGATCAGGTTCAACTGTGCCGTCTCGGGCACCGCCGACTGGACAAAGATCGTGCTCCTCGCCGGGTCGATGCCGGCCGCCAGATAGTCGAGCACGATGTCGCGCACGTTCTGTGCCACCTGGTCGACGTGCTCCTTCTCCGGCTGCGTGGTCAGCATGTGCAGGTCGGCGATAATGAACAGGCAGTCGTACTCGTCCTGCAGCAGCACGCGGTTGGCCAGGGTGCCGACGTAATGGCCCAGGTGCAGCTTGCCCGTGGGGCGATCTCCGGTCAGAATTCTCTTTTTTTCCATCGCGTACCATCCCCTCTAGTGCCAAACAAAAAACGCCCGTCCTCTCTTGAGGACGAGCGCTCACTTACCGAGCACCCGCGGTGCCACCTCGCTTAGACTGGCTCCACCAACAGAAAATCCGCCGGTGATGGCGGATGGAAAACAGACGGCGTGCCAGCCTCACTCTTCCGGGTACGGCCTCAGACACTCAGGCTTCAAGGCGATACCCTCTGCCGTGATAACGGTGGCGCCTCCGGCCCGGACTACTGGCTCCCCAGGGAGTGTTCGGCGGGCAGCTCCCAGGCCCATTCACCTCCTGCGCAGGTATCGGGTTTCCACCACTTCCCGACTCTCTGGACCTCGCTTTGGCGGCTACTATTCCTGATCGGTGCTGTTGCAGTCTTGTTTTTACAGGGCGGAGTATAGCACATTGCGCACGGCCTGTCAAATCCGGACCACCGCCCATCGCCCGGAGAGCAGTGGCCTCCTAGCTCAGATGAGGCTTGATTTTGGCCAAGAGCTTTTCCTTGGGCATGTAGCCGACAATGCGCTCCACGGGCTGCCCGCCCTTGAACACGATCAGGGTCGGAATGCTCATCACGCCGTACTTCATGGCTGACTCGTTGTTGTGGTCGACGTCCAGCTTGGCTACTTGCAGCTTGCCCTCGTACTCGTTGGCAATGTCGTCGAGGATGGGGGCAATCATCTTGCACGGTCCGCACCACACTGCCCAGAAATCGACGACTGTCGGAAGCGGGGCCTGTAGAACGCTGCTCTCAAAGCTGCCATCGTTTACCTCGAACGGTTTGGCCATTGTCCTATTCCTCCGTTGATTTGTCGGGATCATCCCCGAAATTTACTTCCTCACTCGACGTCAGGGAGAAGCGGGAGAAGACCAGATCAAGGATGCGTCGCACGCGCTCGCGCGACAGGTCGCCTTCGGCTTCGACGATGCACTGCTCCACAAAACTGTCGGCAACCATCAAGCCCACGCGATCCAGGGCGGCCCGGGCAGCCATCAACTGCGTCAGAATTGCCTCGCAGTCCCGCTGTTCGGCCACCATTCTCTGCAGGCCGCGCACCTGGCCCTCTATCCTTTTCAGGCGGTTGGTTATATCGTCTGTTTTCATCACACCCCGGGTGGAATACCCCCATTGGGTACCGCCGTATCTTAGCCTTTTTTGGGGAAATTGTCAAAACGTGGGTGGTCAGGGATCACGTCCCTATTGACCTCCCCTCGATTCTTGCAATTTATGGCGACTTGGTGTATAATAGGCGAGCAAGGATGCATGGGGGGAGACCGCACCAACGTCGGGGTCGCATCCACGCCACTATGTGATAAAACAAAAGTAGCGGCACGAGGCTGGCGGCCCGGCCACTCTGCATCCGACGCCGAATGGGGAAGGAGGCACACAATGGATTCGTCTAACCGCACCAGTCTGTTCATCGGCATCGCCGTCGGCCTGATCGCCGGGATACTCCTGGGAATGGTCCTCTTCTGGGGGCTCTTTCCTGTGCAGTGGACCGACGCCCATTCCTATGACCTCGCGCCAGAGGCCAAGGTCGACTATGTCCAGTTAGTGGCCGACTCGTTTAGCCTCAACCTGGACCCCCAGCTCGCCGCAAGCTACTTTGAGGGCTGGACGGAAGAGGAGATGCAGCAGGCCTTTGCCGCCGCCATCGCCGACTACGAGGCGCAGGGCGACACGGCCAAGGCGCAATCCGTCGAGGACCTGGCCATGGTCCTGGGCGTGTCCACCGGCGCCGTCCCGCCGCCCCCGGCCGAGCCTGTGGCAGCGCCTGGCCTCATCGACCGCCTGGAAGTGCCTTGCCTGGTCTTTTTCCTTGTCCTGCTGGTGCTTGTCCTGGGCTGGATCGGCTGGCGCACGCTCAGGCGCCGGCGAGACGCCGATGCCGAAAGCCTCGTAGTCGCCGCGCCACCTGTCGGGCCGGGCATCGAGGACTGGCAAGGCACCGGCCGCCCACCCCTCGGCCATTTTATCAGCACCTACCAGCTGGGCGAGGACACGTACGACGAATCGTTCAGCATTGAGACGCCCACGGGCGACTTTATGGGCGAGTGTGGCGTCGGCATCTCGGACACCATCAACTCGGGCGACCACGACAAGGTGACCGCCTTTGAGGTGTGGCTGTTCGACAAGAGCGACATTCGCACCGTAACCAAGGTGCTCATGAGCGAGTACGTCTACCAGGATGCCGCCCAGCGGGCCAAGCTGGTCTCCAAGGGGGAACCCGTGCTGGCCATGGTGGGGGCGCCCTTCTACCTGGAAACGAGCAGCCTGCAAGTCGAGGTGCGCGTTGCGGAGCTGCTCTATGGCAACGACGACCTGCCGCCCAAGAGCTACTTTACCAAATTGACCATTGAGCTGGTGGCGACGGCCAGGTAGCCGGACTTCACAGCAGCGGGTGGGGGCTCGCCAGGGGCCCAATCCCCGATCTAGCCGCCGTCGGAGAGGCTCTTTTGGGTATGCAGTAGGCGACGCGGGGGATAGCGCCACAGAGACATCCCATCCGCGGCGCGCACGACCGACAGGCTCTCCGACAACTGGCTAGCACGGCAGCCGGCAGGGCTGGCACGTCACCTTGCGTGACGGGCCAGCCCTTTTTGCACTACCCACCGGTCGCGCGGATGGGGTGCATCACTGCAGCGGGACGGAGGCAGACGCATGGGCATTCAGACCACCGTGGCCCAGATTGCCCTCGTGAACGGGGGCCGAGCGGACGAGGCAAGCGGCCTCCTGGTGGAGGAACGTGCCTCGCGCGTCGGCCGCGCCCGGGGCCGCGACAGGCTCTACGTCCTGGCCGACGTTTCGGGCCCGGCCGGCACGCGCGACGCCGTCGAGCGGCAGATTGCCCGTACCGTGCGCGAGGCCTATTTCAGCCAGCCGGGCAGCGTCACCGCCGGCCTGCAGCGCGCCCTCGCCCAGGCCAACGCCGAGCTTCTGGAGGAGAACCGCAACTCGCTGCCTAGCGAGCGGCGAACCGCAGGCGTGACCTGCGCCGTGCTTCGCGACGAGGACCTCTTCCTGGCCCAGGCCGGCCCGACCGCCGCCTTCCTCAGCCGCGGGGGCCAGGTCACGCGCTTTCCCCACGTCTCGCCGTGGCTGGACGGCATACCGCCGGAAGAGATGGACGGCGCGGCGCTGGGCGAGCGCCGCGAGCTGAAGCCCGACCTCTTTCACGCCGAGGTGGGCGAGGGCGACAGCCTGGTTCTGGCCGGAGAGAGCCTCGCCCGGCGCGTGGTGCCCGGCGTTTGGCCCGCCATCCTGGCACCCGACTCGGTTCACGACGTCCTGGAGGGGTTGGTGGTGGCGGCGCGCGGTGAGGACCTGGTGGCGCTCGTCGTCCGCATGACGGGCGATCAAAAGCGCGGGCGGGTGGCCCCGGTGCCTGCGCCGACGGCGAGGCCGGCGGTCGCCGCAGCGCAGCACGGCGAGAGGGCGGCAAAGTCGGACCCCGTTTCCCCAGCCGGTGGGGCAGAACCGGCAGCGCCTGCCGGACTCGGGCTCCGCGGGCGCGTGGAGCAGTGGGACGCGGGCACGCGGCTCAAAGGCGCGGGCGTGGCAGCCACGGCTGCCCTGAGCAGCTTGGGAGCCGGCGGGCTGGTCTTTTTGAAGCGCATGGTGCCCGAGAAACGAGAGGCCCAGCCTGAGAGCAGGCCGCCTCGGGCCGCCGCGCCTGCGGGCAAGCCGCAAGCTCAAAAACGGCAGCCGGAGGGCGCGCCAAAGGCATCGCACGACCTTTTACAGAAGGTCCTCATCGTCATCGCCATCGCCATTCCCCTGGTGGTCGCGGTGCTGGTGGCCTTGACACTGCTGCAGCGCGGGCAGGCCAACCGTGCCGAGCTGGATGCCTTGTGGGAGCAGGCCAACGGCTATTGGCAGCAATCCCAGGCGACGAGCGACCCGCCCGTGGTCCGGGCACACCTGACCAACGCGCAGCTGGCCCTCGACCAGATCCTGGAGCGGCAGCCGGAGGACGCCCAGGCGCTTGATCTCCAGCAACAGATCAGGTCTCGCCTGGACAGCGTGAATGGCGTCAAGCGGGTAAGCTGGTGGGGTGAGCTGAACTCCTACCCCGCCGGCGCCGAGCTGGAACGGGTCGTGGTACAGGGCAACCACGTCTTTGTCCTGGACCGCGCCAATGACCGGGTCTACCACCATCAGCTGGACCCCGAGCTCGACAAGGCGCTCACGCCGGCAACCCTGCAGACCGAGCTGGTGCGCAAGGGCGCACAGGTGGGCACGGTGCTGGTGGGCGATCTCGTGGACATGACCTGGATGCCGGCCGGCCCCAATCGCCAGGAGGCCAGCCTGGTCATCCTCGAAAGCGGCGGCCATCTGCTGGACTTTGATCCGATGACGGGCGAGCTGTTGCCGCTCGAGGTTGCCGGCACTGATGCCTGGCGCTTTCCGGCGCTCGTCGGCAGCCACTCAGGCCGCTTCTACCTTCTTGATTCCTCGGCCAACATGATCTGGCGCTACGGGCCCACACCCGAAGGCTATACCGATCCGCCCGAGGAGTGGCTGCAGAGCGACGAGGTGGACCTGGCGGGCGTCGTGGACCTGGCCATCGCCGACAGCATCTACCTGCTCTATGCCGACGGCACGATCCGCAAGCTGACCATTGGCGAGCCGGACACCTTTGACGTCGCCGCTTGGGACACGCCTCTCCAGGGCCCCACGGCCCTCTTCACCCGGCCCCCAGAAGAGACGCAGTGGCTGTACGTCGCCGATGCCGGCAACGGCCGTATCGTCCAGGCGGACCAGGTGGGGACTCTGAAACAGCAGTTCCGCGTCGCCGAGAGCACGGAGGACGATCCCCTGGCCAAGGCGAGCAACCTGTTCGTCGACGAGATCGGAGGCCGCGCGTACGTTCTCAGCGGCCAGAGTCTCTATCTCCTCATCCTCCCTCTCGCGGAGTGAGGCCTAGCGCACCGCCATAATGAGGTTATCGCGCCGCACATAGGCCACGCCGGCGGACATCGTCCCTAACCACGGCTTGGCGACGTGGCGCATCGAGGCCTGGCAGATCTGCAAATAGGCGTCCTTGGAGACGAGCAGCATGGTGTGCAGGTTGGCCAGGGGCGACTTGAGGATCGAGCCCTCCAGATGATAGGAACCGACGATGGCCTCCACCGACTCGTAGCGGCGCACCTTGGACTCTTCAGGCAGCGGCTCCGAGCCGGTCATCTCGAAAAGGAGCAGGATCTCTTCGAGCTTGACCTGGACCATGGGCCGCTCGATGGGCGGCAGTTGTTGCGTGGGCGCCAAGAACAGGATCTTGACGTCATTCAGGGGCACGAAATCCTCGGCCAGGGTATTGAGAAAGACCGAGACAGAGATCTGCTCCCTGGTCACCAGGTCACCCCACATCAGCGTGCTGGCGGTGCCGACCATCACCTGGCTGGCCTTTTCGCCCGCCTCCAAGGTATAAGATTTGGCCACGGTTGCTCCCTTCTTCCCCGCGTCAATGACAGGGATCGTAATCTCGGCCCAAGATGACCCGGATGTCTACCGTCTGGCTGGGATCAGCCTGGTAGACGACGTTTTCCTCCTCGACATCCAGCTCCCGCATCAACAACGCCACCGTTGTCGGCTTGTCCTCGAAGACAATGATCTGGGTTTCGGCTTTGGCCGGCTGGTCGGTGGCGTCGCTATCTACGACGGTCACCCCACGCCAGCGGAGAAGGTCGGCGGCGATGAGTGCCCGCTGCGGCAGGCCGGTGGCGTTCCAGACTTCCACCCGCGCCAGCTCGCTGGCGGCGCTCTCTTCGCTGCCCGAGGGCGGGCTGTACAGGCTGGTCACGACCTTCTGGATCCGGTCGTACATGGGCAGCAGTACCTGCCAGCCGTCCGAAGTGGTCCAATCGACCGTCTCGTCCGGCCCGATGTAGCGGCTCCGAATGCGCTGTGACTGGAGGTCCAGGGCGATGGGTACCAGCGAAAGCACATCGCCCAGAGTCAGGTCGGTCTGGTAGCTATCCTTAAGCGCCGACCAGAGCCCGGGGATCTTGAGCAGGAGGTCGGGGCTCTTGGTCTGCTGCCACACGGCTTTCAGGAACTGGTGCTGGCGACGGGCGCGGTCAAAGTCGCTCCCTCCGCGGCGGGTGCGGACGTAGCGCAGGGCGGTGGCGCCGTCCATGTGGTACACGCCCGGCTGCAGCACCTGGTCGCCGGCTTCGCCGCCCTCACCTGCCCGGAAGGTGAGGTTGACCGGGCAGGCGACCGCCATGTCCACCCCGCCCAGCTCGTCCACGACGCGGGAAAACCCTCGAAAGTCGATGCGCGCCCAATTGTCGATCGGGATGCCAAAGTTGACCTTGATGGTCTCGGCCAGCAGACCGGGGCCGCTGCCCGGGTAGTTGGTGCGGTAACCGATCTTGTGGGCCATGTTGATCCGGCTCCAGCCGTAAGTGGGGATGTAGACCCACAGGTCGCGTGGGAAAGAGAGCAGTGACACCTGCTTCGTGTCCTTGTTCAGCATCCCGACAATGATCACATCGCTGTTCTGGCCGCGCAAATTCTGAGTGGAGTCCAACCCGATCAGGAGCATGTGCAGGATATTGTCGCCGGTGGCGACGGTGGGCACCGGGGTCGGGCTGTACATAGGCGTGGGTGTCAGCGTCGGCCGCACGGTGGCGGTCGTCGTCGCCGAGGGCGTGATGGTGAGCGTTGGGGTAATGGTCGCCGTCGGTGGCCCGGCTGTGCGGCTGGCGGTGGCCGTCGCCGAAGGGGTCGGGGTGCGGCTGGCCGTGGCCGTGCTCGACGGGCGCCGCGTGGGCGTGATGGATGGTGTCGCCGTGGATGTCTGCGGCAGGGCCGCCCTGACGGTCGGCAGTGCCGTTAGTGTTGCTGTCGTGGTGGGCGTCGCGCTGGCCGTCGGGCTGTTGGCCACAGCCGTGACGCCGCTGACGGTCGGGGTGCCGCACCCACTCAGGATGACGGCCACCAGGGCCAGCAGCAGCACCGGCTGCCACCAGCCTCTCCGCCCAAGTCTCGTCCCGCACATCATTGTCCGTTCCTCACTTTCCCACGCAAAAATTAGAGAATATGGCGTCGATAAGATCCTCACCGGCGGCCTGGCCAGTGATCTCGCCCAAGGCGTTCACGGCGGCAGACAGGTCAACGGCGACCAGCTCCGGCAGCTCGCCGCGGGCGTGGGCCTCGACCGCCGCCCGCACGTGATCCAGCGCCCGCTGCAGCGCTTCTTTGTGGCGCGGGCTGGTCACCGCCGGCGCCTCGGAAGGTGTGACCTGCCCGGAAAGGACCGTCGCGAGCAGGGCCTGCTCCAGGGCGTCGAGCCCCTCGCCCGTCAGGGCCGAGATGCACACCGCCGGGTCCGGAAGCAGGCCGTTGCCGGCCGGTGCCGGCCCGCCGACGGCCAGGCGATCGATCTTGTTGGCGACGACGATAGCCGGCCGGTCGTGTACCAGCCCGGCAATGGCTCTGTCGGCGCCGGTCAGGGGCTCGCTGGCATCGATCACCAGCAGAGCCACGTCGGCCTGCGCCACGGCGGTGCGGCTGCGCTCGACCCCCAGCCTTTCGACGAGATCCTCCGGTTCCGACTGGATGCCGGCTGTGTCCACGAGGACGACGGGGATCCCCTGCAGGTTCAGCGTCTCTTCCAGCGTGTCGCGCGTTGTGCCCGGGATGTCGGTGACGATGGCCCGGTTGGTGCGCAGCAGGCGGTTGAGAAGGCTGGACTTGCCGACGTTGGGCCGGCCGACAATGGCGACGCGTACTCCCTGGCGGTAGACAATGCCCCGGTCGGCCTCGGCAAGCAGCCCTTCCAGCTCGGCGGCACCTTCGGCCAGCGACCGGCCCACGTCCTGCGGCGGGATTTCGTCCTCGGCAAAGTCCAGGCTGGCCTCTGTGTAGGCCAGGGCATCCACCAGGCGGCTCCGCAGCGGCCGCAGCCGCTCGGAAAGGCGCCCGCCCAGCTGGTCGACCGCTGCCTGCAGCGAAAGCTCGGTCCGGGAGCGCACGACGTCCAGGACCGCCTCGGCCTGGGCGAGGTCGAGGCGGCCGTTGAGAAAAGCCCGGGCGGTGAACTCGCCCGGCTCGGCCAGGCGTGCGCCGTGGCGCAGGCAGAGGCCCAGGATCGACCGCAGGGCGACGATGCCGCCGTGCCCGTCGATCTCCACGACGTCCTGCCGGGTGTAGGTCGCCGGTGCCGGCATATGGGCCACCAGCACCTCGTCCACGACGTGGCCCGAGGCCGGATCCACGACGTGCCCATAGTGCAGGGTCCGCGGCAGCGGCCGGCCCCCAGGCAGGGGCGACGCCGGCACAAAAAGGCGCTGCAGGATGTTCGCGGCATCGGGTCCCGAGAGACGTATGATGCCGATGCCGCCTTCCCCGACCGGGGTGGCGATGGCGGCGATGGTATCGTCCAGGCTAATCATCAGCTTTCGGCCGGTCTTCCTGCGCGGCGTCAGCGCCCGTGGGCTCCGGCCGGTCCTTTATCTCGCCGGCGCCGTGTCCGCGCTGCCAGGTTGCCTGACAGCGTGGGCATACGGCCGGGCCAAGGCGAGGCTCAGATCGTTGCCTTCTCGCACGAGGTAGGTGCGCACGCCGCTGATGGACAAGTGTGTGGCCAGCTCCTCGTTGCCGCGGGGATTGCCAAAACTGTGGCACTCCAGGAGTATGGCCACGACGTTCAGTCCGCGCTGGCGCATGTCGCGGGCTGCGGCGACCCAGTACGGCTGGTCGGTGGAGGTGATGATGACGGCCGTTGTGTTGCGTCCCAGGTGCGCTCCCTCGGCGGCCAATATCTCCGAGATCGGGATGCGGCCCTCCGCCTGGATCACGGCCAGGGTCTCGAGGATCTTGCTCAGCTGGCGCTCGCCGCGGTCGGCCGGGATCACCTGGCGCTGGTGGCTGTAGGCGATAAAGCCCACGCCCCGATCGCGCTCGATAAAGTGCCTGGCCAGCGACGCTGCCGCGGCGATGCCGTACTCCACGGTAGAGGGCGGCAGCATCGGCTCGCTCGCCACCTCCCAGGGCAGGCGAGGCTCCGCCCACGGCACCCGCCCCGCCCACGGCAGGTCCGACTGGGCCACGTGCTCCAGGTCCAGGAAGAGCCACACGTCGGCCGTTGGATCCAGCTCGAACTCTTTGGAGATGAGCCGCCCGGTGCGCGCCGCGGAGGGCCAGTGGATCCGGTTGAAGCTGTCTCCAGGGGCATAGTCCCTGACCCCGGAGACGTTGGTCGTGACGTACGGCGTGCGGCGGCGCATCGTATCGCCGCCGGGCATGATGCCGATGAGCGGCGCAAACTCGGGCAGGTCAAAGGTCTGGGGATAGACGATTACGGTCGCAGCATGCGGCTGCTCCAGCTCTTTGCTGACGTGAAAGAGGCCGAAAGGGTCGCCGCCGCTGATGGTCAGCGGTCCCAGGCGGAACCTGCCGCGCTGCAGGCAGCGGGTCTGGACCGTCCAGGCCTGCTGGCGGCGCGAGCCGAGCGGGCTGATGACGCGGCTGACCCGGTGGTTGGGCAGGGTAGAGTAATCGCGCAGCTCAAGCCACAGCTTGGGCAGCACGCTCAGGTTCCTGACCAGCAGGCGCTCCTCGGCCATTTTGCCCACCTGGGAGCGCGTCGTGCGCGTTTGCCTCTCGACGGCAACCCAGCGGATGCTGAGCTGGGCCCACACGAAAGCCAGGGCGATCAACGCGGTCAGAAGGTACCACAGATTGTAGAGCAGCTCCCGGCCGGTGCCGATGGCACTGATGGCGACGAACAGCCACAGGAGCAGAACAATCCGGCTTCGCTTCAAGGGATCCCCCTCTCCGAGCCTGCCAACCAATGGATGGCGCGATCTATTGTACCACAAAGGCCCACGAAGGGCCAAGGAGGGTCGACAAGCGGCACACAGGCCCTCAGAAACAACCCCGCCCCTGGAAGGAGCGGGGTCGGGAGGTCGCGCGATGGGGCCTGACGCGACGCTACTTCTTGGGAATAATGGTCACCTTGCGCCTCTCGCCCTCGCCGACACTCTGCGTCGTCACGCGCGGATGTTTGCGCAGGGCGATGTGCACCAGACGTCGCTCGTAGGCCGGCATGGGCTCCAGGGCCTGCGTCCGCCCGGAGCGGACGGCCTGGTCGGCTACCCGGTTGGCCAGGCTCTCCAACGCGTGCCGGCGGCGGCTCAGGTAGCTTTCGACGTCCACCACCATGTTGCTCCAGTGCTTTACGCGGTGGCTTACCATGAGGCGCAGCAGGTATTGGAGGGCGCGCAGCGTTTCGCCCCGTCGCCCGATGAGAATCCCCAGATCCTCGCCGGTGATATTGAGCACGACGGGCGCAGGCTGCCCTTCCTCGGCCAGCTCCTCACTGACGTAGGTCTCGACCGCCGCCCGCACGCCCATGAGGCGCAAAAGCTCGCCGAGCACCTCTCGGCCCACTGCTTCGGGTGTCCCTTCGGCCGGCTCTATCGGAGTCTCGACCGCGGCCCGCGGTTCTTCGGCAGGCCTCGCCTCTTCCACAGGCCCGGGCTCTGGGGCGGGCTTGGGCTCCCGCGCGGGCCGGCGGTCGCGGAACCTGGGGCCTTCACGGCGCGCCGGCGAAGGCGGGGCGGGCGGTTCCGCGACGCGCGGAGCGACGGAACCCTTGACTGCCAGCCGCACGCGGGCATGCTCGGCGCCAAATCCCAGCACGCCGCGGCTGCCCTCGGTGATGATCTCCACGTCCACCTGGTCGCGGCGGACGCCGAGCATGGCCAGCCCGTTGTTGATGGCGTCCTCGACCGTTTTACCGCTTACGACGACGCTTCTTTCGCTTTTTGCTTCCACTTTGCATTCCCTTCTCACTGCCGGTGGGCCCGGGCTGCGCCGGTGACGTAGTTGCTTGCTGGCCACTTGCGGCCGGCCTGGATCTGGCACCACCGCCCAGCAGGTTGGATAGGCTAAAGTTCTTCCAGAAGAGCAGTCCCTCCCAGCCGGAGATAAAGCCCTGGGTGATGATGCCGATGATGTTGGAAACGACAAAGTAAAAGGACAGCCCCGTCGAGAAGCTCAGGCTGAAAAAGCCGAACATGAGGGGCATCATCATCGTCATGCTCTGGTTCATGCCCGCCGCCTGTCCGCCGCTGCTGGAACCGGCCGGTGTCATCATTTTCGTCTGCAGCCACGAGGTAAAGGCCACGATGACCGGCAGGAGATAGGTCAGACCGCCCATCTGCTGCGGCGTGAGGCTGAGGTCCATGTTCAGGAAGAAGCGGTTGAGGGGCACAGCGACCCAGATGTTCTGCAGGAAGGGGTAGATGTTCTGGGACAGGTTGAACAAATTCAGGGGTTGGTGGCCCAAGGCCTGGTTGATGGACTGGTAAAGGCCGATCCAGATGGGAAACTGGATCAGCATCGGCAGGCAGCCGCCCATGGGGTTGACGCCCGCTTCCTTGTAGAGCTTCATCTGCTCCTGCGCGAGCTTTTCCCGGTCCTTGGCATACTTTTTTTGCAGTTCCTGCAGCCTGGGCTGCACTTCCTGCATCTTTTTGGCCGAGCGCTGCTGGGGCAGCATCAGCGGGGTCATAATCCCGCGGATGACGATCGTAAAGACGATGATGGCCAGCCAGAACTCCCCGCCGAGGGCACTGTACAGCCACAGCAGGGTGTTGAGCATTGGCCGCAGGATCGCCACGGTCCAGATATCCGTAATACCCAATGGTTCCTCCTACTTCCCGCGACGCCATGTCGCGGGCGGTTCGTCCCGCCTGTCAGTCGGCCTCGGACAGAGCAAAGGTCCAGCCTGCCGCCCCGCTGTTGGCATCGAACGATTGCACGTGGCCGTTCATCAAGACTACATAGACGCGGTCCCCGTTGACCACGGGGGTCGTATAGATGGGCGAGGCAGGCACCGGACTCAGCCAAGTCCACTGCTGCCGTCCGTCGCGCACCGCCGTCACCCGACCTGCCTCCGTCCCAAAGACGACATTTTCCCCTGCCTGCACCGGCGCGGAGCGGATGGCCGACTCGGCGTCGCCCGCCGCAGCGGCGTCGAAGGGGTAAGGCGCGATGACCTCACCGGTCTCCGGGTCCAGCGCGTACAGCTGCCCGTCGAGGGACGTCGTGTACAACCGGTCGTCCGCGAGGAGCACCTCCGACCAGATCCAGTTCTCCGCCTGGAAGTCAAAGCCGTCGAGCAGCTCCCCCGTGTCGGCGCGCAGGGCGTGCACACGGCCGTCAAAGGCACCCACGTACAGCAGGCCATTTTCGGCGTCGAGCGTGGGCTGGGCGGCCATGGCGCCGCCGACGTTTGTGCTCCAGATCTCTTCGCCCGTGTCCGGGTCCAGGGCATAGACATGGTGATCCATAGCGGCGACGTACACCCGCTCGCCGTTGACGAGCGGTGGGGCCCAGATGGCCTCGTCGGCCTTAAAGTCCCAGCCCGGCTTGAAGCTCCTGGTCTCGACGTCGACAGCGTAGACCCGCCCGCTGGAGTCGCCAAAGTAAACGATGCCGTCGGCGTACGTCGGTGCCGGCAGGATCAGGTTGTCGGCCGGCAGGTGCCACAGCTCCTGGCCCGTCTCGGGATCAAAGGCGTACAGCCCGGCGGTGAGGCTCTGGGTGTCGCCAAAGCCGACAAAGGCGGTGTCGCCGCCGACCGTCACCGGGCTCCAATAGAAGACACCTCTCTCCACGTCTTGGGGCAAAAAGGTCGCCTTTTGCGCGCCCGTTTCCGCGTCCAACAGGTAAACCTGCGCCGGCGCACCGCTGATGGTGTAGAGTATGCCGTCCTCCAGCGTCAGCCCAGGCCAGTTCTCGCTCACGGGGGTGCCACCGCAGCCCGCGAGCACAAGACCCAGCAGGAGCAGGCCGAGCCCGGCCAGCAACCGCGAACTCGATTTGATCAAAGTATAGCCTCCTTGCAATACTGGCTCCACCGTTCAGGTTGGAGCCCGTCAGGGCACAGGGTCGTAACCACCAGGGTTCCAGGGATTGCAGCGCGCAATGCGCTTGACCGCCATCCAGCTGCCCTTTATGGCGCCGTACTTGCTGATGGCTTCGTAGCCATAGTGCGAACAGGACGGCTCGAAACGGCAAGAGGGAGGCAAGGCCCTGGAAATGGTCATTTGATATAGGCGGATCGCGCCCATCAACAGCTGCTTCACAACAAACCCTCGTTTACCAGTTCCGCCCGACGCAACAACAGGCCGATGGCCTCATCGACCTGCTGGTACGATGCATCCGTTATCGGACGGCGCGCGATCAAGAGGATATCCCAACCTGCGGCGACCTCTTGCCTCGCCAGCCGGTGCCGTACCGCTTCTCGCATCCGCCGCTTGATCCGGTTTCGCCTGGTCGCCTTGCCGATCCGGCGGCCGACGGCAAAGCCAAAGCGGCTGATTTCTCTGTCGTTCCGTAGCACCAAGAGCACCAACAGAGGATGGGCCAGGCTGCGGCCCTCGCGCCGGAGGCGCTCAATGTCGGCGTTCGCACGCAGGCGATACTTCTTGTGCATGACGTCGCTTGGCACACGGCCTGACGGACCACGACGAAAGAGATCTGGCTGTTTATGATTCGCTGGGTCACGCGTGATCGATCAGGCCAGGAGCCAGGCGTCCATCGCGTTAGACAGTCAGCCGGTAGCGGCCTCTCAGCCGCCGCGCCTTGAGGACCTGGCGCCCGCCCTTGGTTTTCATCCTTGCTCGAAAGCCGTGGACGCGAGCTCGATGTCGCACCTTTGGCTGCCACGTTCGCTTGGGCATGAAATTCACCTCCTAATCTATACAGTCAAAATCACAACAAGGGATTATACCCTCTTTTTGCCCTGGCTGCAAATCCCGGGCGGATTTTTACATTTGACGCTCGCCTGTTGCATCTAGCGTGATTTGTGGTATAATATCGATGTCTGTTCGTTTTTGACACCAGCACCCACGATGACGGGAGGGTCCGACCATGACCAAGCGACGAGCGAGCATCCGTGGCCGGGAGAGCGAGATCCTCTTTGGAGAGCCGGCAGCAGCCGGCCGGGAAGCCGACGAGGGCCAGGACACGGGCAGCGAGACCGGTGACCTGCACGACGAGGAGCTGGATCGCGCTCTCTACGAGGAAGCCCGCCACGGCGCGCCGTTGCCTGCCGGTGTACCGGCTCAGAAGCTGCCCTGGGAGGACGCGGTGCTGTCCAGCCCCGAGGTGGAGGCGGCCATGCTCGAAGAGGCCTTTGCCGCGGAGGAACCGCCCGAGCGAACTGCCGGAGGACAGGTGCCGGCCTGGGACGGACCGTCGGCCGGAGCCCAGGGCGACGACAGCCCCCAGTACGAGCCGCCGTCTGCTGAAGGAGATGACGAGCCGGCCAGTGTCTTGCCCCCCAGGTCGCAGCGCCCACTCGTCGAGCCCTACCAGGATCTGCCTTCGGCCCGGGACATTCAGGAGCCCGAGAGCGAGGTCAAGCCTTACGAGGTTCCCGTGCGGGGTGTCAGTGAACAGGAGCGCCAAGCCATCCTGAAGTGGTGGGGTGACCAGCGCATCGCGGGGATGTCGAGCGACATCGACGCCGCGTACGAGCAAGTGCGGGAAAAGGTGGGGGAGAACGAATCCCTGACGACTGAGGCCTACAACCAACTGCTCAAGGCCCGGGATATCCTCATCCGCCGCGATGCCGAGCGCCTGGCGCAGGCCGAGTACTATATCGAGCAGGTGCGGGTGCGCCTGCGGCGCGCTGCCGAGAGCGAGACCGCGGCCAAAAAGTCCCAGTGGCCCCTCATGTTCTGGGGCATGTTCTGGGGTATCGCTTTTTTGGCGGGGCTCATCCTCGTTGGTATGGACCGCTTCCAGGAGCTGCTGCCGGCCGCCGTCCAGGAGCAGAGCCTCGTCCAGTTGGACCTCTTCCTGTCGGCCATGCTCTGGGGTGGCATCGGCGGGGCCGTCGCCGTCCTGTACAGCCTCTTCAAGCACATCGGCATGCGCGACTTTGACAGGCACTATGTGATCTCGTACGTCGGCAAGCCCTTCATGGGGCTCATCGTCGGCGCGACGGCCTACATGATCGTGGCCCTGGTCGTACGCGCCCTGGGCATCTCGCCGGGCGCCGCCCAGCCCGTGGGCGAGCTCGAGCCCGCACCGCCTATCGCCCCGGGTGTCATCTACCTGGTCGCCTGGGCCGCCGGCTTCAAGGAAAACCGCCTCCTGGCGCTCGTCGACCGGCTGATGAAACAGATCTTTGGCTCCTCTAGCAAGGAGGAGCCGGCAGCACCGGCGGCGACCCGGCCCGCAGCCTAGTCAAAGACCACGTCGGCCAGCGAGTACGCCGGCACGCAGGTCACCAGCAGCAGGAGGTCCCCTGCGCCCTGCTGCGCTACCTGGTGGCGCTGGCCCGGGCTGATGACGACGACGTCCCCCGGGCCGATGGCCCGGGCCTGGCCGTCCACGCGCACAACGCCCTCACCCTCCAAGACGTAATAGACCTCCTCGGCGACGAGGTGGCTGTGCTCCCGGCTGGCCGTGCCGGCCGGGTGCCGGATTTCGGCCAGGCTGTGGCCGGTCAGAGGAGAATTGCCCGGTGCTGCCAGTTCGCGCACCAGTGACCCGTCCTCGGCGAGAAAGGGCTCAATTTTCGACCTGTGGGTCACGTGCATCATCCGCCTCCTTGCGTGTACCGCTCTGCCGGCCCGCGCGGCTCGGCAGGAGCCGGCCCGGCCATCGCTTCCAGCACCTGCCGGATCGCCTCCGAGCAGGCAACGGCCAGGCTGGCCGTCACCCGGTAGAACTCGAGCCGCTGCGCCGGGCTCAGACGAGCGACAAGCGCCTCCATACCCTCCCTGGCCCCCGGCCCTTCGTGCCATGCTTCCTTACCCTGCTCCATGCCTGCCTCCTTTGCAATGCTCCCGGGAACGGCGAGCATTGGAAAGCAGTATAGCACAAATTTTCTATTTTGGGAAGCCCTTTGGACGCCAGTTTGCCGAAACTGGTGAAAATTTAACATTGCATGTGGCGGTCGGGCATTCTTGACAGGCTGCCCCTTTTTGGGTAGAATTCGTGCGTTCCCGAAATTTTGTTCTGGACGTGCCCCAACCGTCGCGCGGGGGCCGAGCCGGGCACGGCGGCCGCGCTGAGGGTGCGACCCAGGGCACTCCGAGGAGTGTAACGATGACAGAGCTGGCAACATGGTTAGAGACACAGATGCAGCGCCGCTCCCTGTCGCTGCTGAGAACGGCACTGCTGACCAGAGTGGGCGCTGGGACCCTGAGCAGCATCCTGCACGAAGGCCACATCCCCAAGCTGGTGACGCTGTTCCGCCTGGCGGACTTTTTCGACACGCCGCGGCTCGACGTGGTGCGCATGGCGGCCGGTGAGGAGCTGGAAGAAACCGGTGTCGAGGGGCGAGAGGATGAAGCCCTGGTGAGCAAATTGGTGCGCGAGTTCGAGCGCCTGCCCACCGAGTGGAAACTCGAGGCCGTCGCCCAGGTGGAGATGATGAACCGGCTTAACGAGCTGAGTGCCCGGTCCCAGGCGCGCCTCATCGGAGAGGAGGCGGCGGAGGACGACGAGGAGGGGGATGAAGACGCGCCCGGAGCAGCGTAGCGACGAGCTGTCAGGCCGGTTCGAGCGGGCGGTCCGGCAGCTCCCCGGCAAACAGCAACGCTGGCTCCTGGGCCGCCTGCGCGCTCCGCAGGCGGGCAAGTTGGACCGCGACTTCTGGGTTCTCGACATGAAAAGCGGGCAGTGGCGACGGCTGTAGTGGCGGGTGGCCGCGCATGGGCCCTGGGGTTGCGCCTGACCTGAAGGCCACGTGAAAGCGCCTTCGAAGTTGCTTTTGTACCTGGTTGCCCATCACCGGCGCTAGGGCTCGGGGGCGCCGGGCTCCTCGAGGTCGATCACGCCGCGGTCCCTGAGCACCTGCCGCAGTTGATCGAGGCTGATGCCATAGTGCCGCGCCAACTCCAGGGCGTAACTGCGGCCCATGGGCCGGCTCCTGACCACGCGGTAGGTGCGCCGCTCGGCTGCCTCCTGTGCACCGTCGGCCATCGCCGCCTGGTCGATGCGCGACGACACCAGGCTCACCACCCGGCTGTCGCCTGCCGCCTCGGCATTGATCGCCTCCACCTGTTCTGCCAGCTCGTGCAGGTGGGTGGCAAACACCACGCGTGCGCCCAACATGCGCAGGATGAGCACCACGTCCCGGGACAGGTACAGGCTTTCTCCGGCGTGCGTGCCCGATAGTGATTCGTTGAGCAGGATGAGGCTGTGGCGCGTGGCCTGTTCGAGGATTTGGCGCAGGCGCTGCGCCTCGTCGCCAAAGCGCCCCGTGCCGCGCACCAGCTCTTCCTCCGTCGGAAAGTGGGTGTAGACCCCATCCACCGGGCTGATCCGGGCCTGGCTGCCAGGCACGAAAAGCCCGACCTGGGCCAGGACCTGCATCAGGCCAGTGGCCTGGGTGTAGGTCGTCTTACCGCCGCGGTTCGGCCCGGTCAGGATGGCGATCCGGCCCTCATCGTCGAGACTCACGTCGTTGGTCACGATCTCGGCCTTCTGATCGCCACCACGGCTCTCGAGATGGTGCAGCGCCAGGTTGACGTTGTACCCGTCGCGCACCTGGCACAGGCGCTCGGCCACGGGCACGATCTCGGGCAGGCACACCGGCAGCCCGCTCTCCTGCAGCCGGCGGGCCAGGCGTGCCGCGCCGGCGTAGAAAGCGAGGGCCGGGCGGATGCGCACCAGCCAACGCCGGTTGACGTGGATGTACGCCTGCAGCGCCGCCGAGATCGGCTTACTGACCTGCTCCATGATCCGTGACAGGTCCCGAAAGAGCGGTGCCAGCATCGGGTTGGCCCGGCGGCCAGGCTGCGGAACGGCGCTGCCGCCGTGGATCAGGGGCATCACGTGCAGCGGCATCACACTCCCCTGGCTGCCGCTGCCGCCCAGCAGCAGCCGCAGCAGGGGGGCTTCGGTGAACGGCTCCTCGTTGAGCGACAGGAGCGTGGCCGCCACCGGCTGCAAGTCCTGGTCAAGGTTGACGCCGATGGTGATGCTCGTCACGCCGCGGATGCGGGCCAGGAGGGGCGGTAGCTCGCGCGCCAGAGTCTGAAAGCTGTCGCGGGCCTCGATCTCGACCGCCTGGGCGCGCAGGGCGCGCAGCCCCGCTGACCTCGGCTCGTCGTCCGCCTCCGCAAAGACGCGCACTGTGGCCCGGATGCAGTCGACATACGTCTCCATCTCGCCCAGCCACCACGCCACCTGGAACAGCTCGGGCATGTCGCGGTCGGCCATGCTGTAGGCGTTCAGTTGATCCAAGCGGGGCAGCAGCTCCTCGATCCCGGCGGCCAGCTTCTGGTCGCGGATCAGGTCGCCGCTGATGGCCTGGCGGTAGCGGATCGCTTCTGGGTGCCGGCACGGCTCACCCAGCACGCGCCGGATCAGGTCGTGGTGCTCGCGCTCGCTGCCGCTGGCCAGTGCCCGCACGAGGGTCTCGATCTCCAGGTCCTGCAGGGCACGCTCTCCCAGCCGCACCCCGGCTCCCTGTTGGCCCGGGGGCCACAACAGGTCGAGGCCGTCGTCTCGCTCCGCCTCCTCCCTCACTGCCCGGCGCGTGGCCTCGTCCGTTTCCTCGAGCTTGACGGCGCGCTCGGCACCCAGCCGCCGCGCACCAAGCCTGGTGCGCAGCTCTCGCATCTCCTTGGCCAGCTCTTGGCCCAATGCCTCCATGCCCGGCTCCTCAAGCAATCAGCATTCACGCACGGCGCCCTAGCATAAGAAGGCTCCGCACACCATCGTCGTCAGACCCAACAGGCTCGCCCTTGTGGTACGGAGGTTCGAGGAAAACAATCTGACCTGGCCGGCACAGGATGGTAGGAGAGCTTTTGGTGAGCACGAGTGCTCCTCCGACGACAGCCAAACAAAACGAAAGCCAGCGTAGGAACCGACTCTGCCGGCCATTGTACCACCGGTCGAGAAAACGTGCAACCGCCGGCCCGAACCTCTTCCTCCGGAAGAATGCCGGCACGGCAGGGAACAGACCTGACAGGTCTTGTGGCGAGGGAAACCGGTCTGCCGGTGGCAGTGATGCAGGTCTCTACAACAGCCCGGCCACCGCCCCCTGGATGGCCCGCAGCAGGGGGCTGGGATACACCCCCAGCCACAGCAGGCCCAGCCCCAGGAGGGCGAGCACCAGGCCGGCGCCCAAGGGCACGAGGGGCCGGCGCGTCTCGGCGCCTGTGGCGGGCTGTTGCAGCATGACGACGATGATGCGCAGGTAATAGTAGAGCGCAACGGCGCTGCTGACGACGAGGGCGGCAACCAACCACCAGAAGCTGGCCGCCACACCGGCAGCCACCAGGTAGAGCTTGGCTACAAAACCCGCCGTTAGCGGCAGCCCGGCCAGGGAAAAGAGGGAAGCGGCCAGCAGTCCCCCCAGCCAGGGCCGCCGCCAGAACAGCCCCTGGTAGTTCTCCAGGGCGCCGGCGTCGTCCTCGGTGGTAGAGAGCACCGTGACGACGCCAAAGGCGGTGAGGATCGTAATCACGTAGGCGACCAGGTAAAAGGTAGCGGCGACCATAGCCTGCTCGAAACCGGCGAGCAGCGGCACCAGCATGTAACCCAGTTGGGCGATGGACGAGTAGGCCAGGACGCGTTTGACGTTGTCCTGGCGCAACCCCAAAAAGCTGCCGGCCAGCATCGACGCCGCGGCAACCAGGCCGAGGGCCAGGAGCAGGGGACCGTCCACGAGGCCGCCGAGGGCACTGAGAAGCCGCAGCAGGACGGCCAGGACACCCCCCTTGGACACGGTCGCCACGAGGGCGCTGACCGGCGCGGCCGCTCCCTCGTACACGTCCGGGCTCCAGAAGTGAAAGGGCACCAGCGATAGCTTGAAGCCGAAGGCCACTGCCACGAGCGCCATGCCGGCCAGCAGCGGAACCGCCCACGGTCCCCCGGCAATGACCCCACCCCCCACCAGCTCGTCAAAGGCGAGGGTCCCCTGCGCGGCATAGAGGAGCGCGATGCCAAACACCAGGAAGGCGGTGGCCACGCCCGACAGGACCAGGTACTTGATCGCGGCCTCCAGGCTGCGGCGCTGCAGGCGCTGATAGCCGATGAGGGCGTACAGGCTCACACTCAGGAGCTCGAGCGCGAGGAAGAAGGAGACGAAGTGGCTGCTGGCTGCCAGCAGCGAGGCGCCCAGGACCGCGAGAAGCAGGAGAAGATAGTACTCTTCCTGGGTTTCCGGGCGTCCCTCCAGGTAACCGTACGACAGCAGGGCCACGGCTGCGGCCGCTGCCACGACGATGGCCGTGATCAGCAGGGCGTAGCCGTCGACCCGCAGGAGGGGCGTGACTTCGCGGGGCGCGGCCTGCCCGGCGACGGGCAGCGAGAGCAGGGCCAGGCCGAGGGTTGCCAGGGCGACGCCCGCGGCCAGACGGTGGTCGCGGCGGAAAGCGATGGCCAGCATGAGCACGACCGTGCCGGCGGCCAGCACCAGCCAGGGAAGGAGGGCGACGAGGTCGGCGCCGGTCATGGTCTGTCTGCCTCCGCAGCCACACTTGCCGGTGGCGTGAGGAGTGGCTCGTCACCGCCGGTCAGCCGCTCTGTGGCGGCGGCCCCCCCGGCCTGCCGGCTCATCGTCTCCAGGGCCGGCGCCGCGGTGTCGAGGAAGGGCTGGGGATAGAGGCCCAGCCACAGGACAAGGGCGATGAGGGCGGCGAGGATGGAACTCTCTCGCGCGCCCAGGTCTGGCAGCTGCCAGCCGCGCTCGTTGGGCCCGAAGAAGGTGCGCTGCACCAGGCGCAGGGAATAAACGGACGACACCACAAAGCCCACAGCCGCCAGGGCAGCCAGGGGCGGGCTGACGCGGTAGGCTCCCAGGAGTACCAAGAACTCGCCGACAAAGTTGCCGAGGCCGGGCAGGCCCAGCGACGCCAGGGCAAAGAACAGGCCGGCGCCGCCCATGCGGGGCACGGTGTCCCACAGCCCGCCCAGCTCTTCCAGGCTGCGGGTGTGGGTACGCCGGTAGAGGTCGCCCACGAGGATAAAGAGGGCGCCGGTGCTCAGGCCGTGGGCCAGAATGATGACCACGGCACCCTGGAGCGCGAGCGAGTTCCAGGCAAAGATGCCCAGCAGCACAAAGCCCATGTGGCTGACGCTCGTGTAGGCGACCAGCCGCTTCAGATCCCGCTGGCCGGAGGCCATCAGGCCGCCGTAGAGGATGCCCACTACGCCCAAGCCCATGGCGACCGGCGCCATGTCGCGCGCGGCTTCGGGGAACAGGGGCACGAGAAACCGGATAAAGCCGTAAGCGGCCACCTTCAGCACCAGGCCAGCGAGGACGACGCTGCCGGCGGTGGGCGCCTCGGTGTGGGCGTCGGGCAGCCAGGTGTGGAGGGGTACAGCGGGCAGTTTTACGGCAAAGGCGGCGAAAAAGCCCAGCATGAGCAGGGGCGCAGCGCCGGGGGGCAGCGCTGTGCCCAGCAGCTCAAGGTAGTCAAAGGTGTACGCGCCCGTCGCCTGGCCATGGAAGAAATACAGGGCCAGGATGGCAACCAGGAGCAGCAGGCTGCCGGCCTGGGTAAAGAGAAAGAACTTGAGGGTGGCGTACATCCGCCGTTCGTAGCCCCAGATGCCGATGAGAAAATAAAGGGGCACCAGCATCATCTCCCAGAAGAGATAGAAGAGTGCCAGGTCCAGGGCCAGGAAGGCACCTACCAGGGCCGACAGGATCCAGAGCAGGTTCAGGTGAAAGAAGCCGGGGTGGCGCGGCGCGTCGGCCCAGGAGGACAGGACCGCCATGAGCCCCAGGAAGCTGGTGAGGAGGATCAGGAGCAGGCTCAGGCCGTCGAGGGCCAGGTGGTAGCTGATGCCCAGCTCGGGGATCCAGGGCACGTTGACTTCCAGGTACCAGGGATCACCGCCGGGCGACCAGATCCAGAGGGCAGCCACGGCCGCCAGGTGCACGACGAGGCCGGCGGCGGCGATGCGCCGCGGCCAGGCTTCGCCCCAGCGCTCGGAAAGCCAGGCCAGGAGGCCGGCGGCCAGCGGCCAGAAGAGGATCGCGCTCAGGATCATAACAGCACCACCGTCAGAAGGATCGCCGCGCCGGCGGCCAGCCCCAGCACGTACCAGCGCAGCCGCCCGTTTTGCGTCAGGCTGAAGAGGCGGTGGAGGCCGAGGCCGAGCCGGGCGAGCCCGGTGAAAAAGAGATCGACCACGTCGCTCTCGTTGGCGCGGGCGGCCCAGTTGTAGGGCCGCACGAACAGGCGCTCGTAAAGCCAGTCAAACCCCCAGCCGCCGAACGTCAGGCGGTGCAGCACGTCGCCCAGGCGGCTGTCTCGCCAGGCGCGAACCGTCGCCGGGCGCCGCATGAAGAGGACGTAGGCTACCAGGACGCCCAGCAGGACGGCCATGGCGGCCGCAACCTGCAGCCATAGCTCGGTCGCCGGTCCGAGCTCTTGCGCCTGAGGCGCAGGCAGCGCCGTGTGCAGCAGGTCGGTGAAGAGGGTCAGGCCGCCGAGGTTGTGGGGCAGCTCCACGAAGCCAGCCACGATCGACAGCACGGCCAGCACGATGAGGGGCAGGCGGATGGCCGGGCCGGGCTGGGCCAGGGGCTGGGAGGCGCGCACGTGCTCGCTGGGCTCGCCGAAAAAGGTGACAAACAGCATTCGGAAGGCATAGACTGCCGTGATGAGTGCCCCAACCAGGCCCGCGGCCCACAGCCAGGGGCTGCCCTGTTCCGCGGCCCACGCCTCGAACAGGATCAGGTCCTTGCTGTAAAAGCCGGCGGTGATCAGCGGCAGCGCCGCCAGGGAGGCGGCACCCACGAGAAAGGTCCAGAACGTGGTCGGCAGCATCCGGTAGAGGCCACGCATCTTGTACATGTTGTGTTCGTGGTGCAGGCTGAGGATGACGGATCCGGCGGCGAGGAAGAGGAGGGCTTTGAAGAATGCGTGGATCATGAAGTGGAAGATGGCTGCCGACCACGCTCCTACACCAAGCGCGAGAAACATGTACCCGATCTGGCTGATGGTAGAGTAGGCGAGGACGCGCTTGATGTCCCATTGGGTGAGGGCGCTGGCGCCTGCCAGGAGCAGGGTGAGCGCCCCAATGAGGGCCACGGCCAGCATGACGGCCGGCGCGAGGCTGAAAAGGACGTTGGTGCGGGCGATGAGATAGACGCCTGCGGTGACCATGGTCGCGGCGTGGATGAGGGCGCTGACGGGGCTGGGGCCGGCCATGGCGTCGGGCAGCCAGACCTGCAGGGGGAGCTGGGCCGACTTGCCCACGGCGCCCCCCAGGAGCAGCGCCGTAGCCGCAACCGCCAGCGCCGAGCCCACCGGCCATTGGGCGGCAGCCCGCGACATCAGCTCCTCTATCTCCAGCGTGCCCAACTGGGTGAACAGCAGGAACAGGCCGATGGCCAGGGCTGTGTCGCCGACACGGGTGACGACAAAGGCCTTGCGCGCCGCCCGGCCGTTGGCCGCGTCGCGATACCAGAAGCCGATGAGGAGATAGCTGCACAGGCCGACGCCTTCCCAGCCAAGGTAGAGCAGCAGGAGGTCGGCTGCCAGCACCAGCACCAGCATGGAGCCGACAAAGAGGTTCATGGCGGCGAAAAAGCGGGCATAGCCTTCCTCGCCGGCCATGAACTCGGTCGAATAGAGGTGGATGAGAAAGCCGACGCCGGTGACGACCAGGACCATGATCAGCGACAGGGCGTCCAGCCGGAGGCCGATGCTCACCGCCAGGTCACCGGCGGCGATCCAGCTCCAGAGGGTCTGGTTGTAGGCGCCGCCGGGCGGCGGAGACGCCAGGAAGTCGCCGCCCACGGCGAAGGCGAGCAGGGCCGACAGGCCGACAGCGCCCACCCCGATGAGGGACACGACCCGCTTGGAGAGCCGGCCGCCGGCCAGGGCGAGGATGGCAAAACCGGCAAAGGGCAGCGCGGGGATCAACCACGTCAGGGCCAGCATCTCAACCTCTCATCTCGTCCACGGCGTCGATGTCCAGGGTATCGTGCCGGGCCAGGATCTGGAGCAGGAGCGCCAGCCCCACCGACACCTCGGCGGCTGCCACCGCGAGGACGAGGAGGAACATCACCTGGCCATCGGGCTGGCCGCGCTGGGCGCCGGCAACCACGAAGGCCAGGCCGGCGGCGTTGAGCATGATCTCCACGCACAGCAGCATAAAGAGAATGTTCCGCCGCACGAGGACGCCGGCGAGCCCCAGGCAAAAGAGGATCGCCGCCAGGATCAGGCCATGTTCCAGAGGGACGGTAGCCATCAGGACGGGCCTCCTTTCTCCCCGGGATCCCAGCGCCGCCCCAGGTGGTAGGCACCCACGAGCCCGGCCAGGAGCAGGATCGAGGCCAGCTCGGCGGCCAACAGGTAGGGGCCAAAGAGGGCCGCGCCCACCGCGCGGGGCTCGACCGCCGCCGGGGCAGCGGGCGGGGGCTCGACGCCAAAGGCGGCGTAACCCAGGAGCACGCCCAGGATGGCCGCCAGGAGGGCCGGGCCGTACCAGGTGCTGGGGCGCAGCAGGCGGCGCTCCTCCTCGTCGGCGCCGGAGCCGAGGTTGAGCATCATGATGGCGAACAGGAAGAGGACCATGATGGCTCCGGCGTAAATGATGACCTCCAGCAGCGCGACAAAGGCGGCGCCCAGGGCATAGAACACCAGGGCCACCGACAGGAGGGAGAGGATGAGATAGAGCAGCGCGTGCACCGCATTGCGCCGGGTGATCACCAGGAACGTGGCGACGATGGCTATGGCGCCGCCCGCGTAGAACAGGACGTTCATGGCAGCAGACCTCGCACGTCCACAGGCGGCTGCTCTCTCTCGCCCTCGCCGCGTTCCTTGGCGCCGACGTCGACGCCCGCCACCTGGTAGAAATCATAGTCGTGGTACTTGCCCGGTCCGCTGATGAGCAAATCCTCCTTCTCGTAGATCATGTTGCGCCGCAAGTACTCGCTCATTTCAAAGTCGGGCGTGAGCTGGATGGCGTAGGTCGGGCAGGCCTCTTCGCAGTAGCCGCAAAAGATGCAGCGCGAGAAGTTGATGCGAAAGTAGGCGGGATAGCGCCGGCCGTTTTCATCCTGGGCACTTTGCAGGGAGATGCAATCCGGCGGACAGACGACCGAGCACAGGTAGCAGGCCACGCACCGCTCTTTGCCGTCCAGGTCGCGGGTGAGGACGATCCGCCCCCGGTAGCGGGGCGGGAGGTCGAAACGCTCCTCGGGGTACTGCACCGTCACGCGGCGGTGGAAAGTGTGTGTCAGGAGGACCCAGAGGGAGCGAAGAGCACTCAGCATCTGATCTCCCTAGCCTTCCAGGGCCAACAGGACCCCACCGGTGACGGCGAGGTTCAGCAGGGCCAGCGGCAGCAGCAGCTTCCAGCCCAGCTCCATGAGCTGGTCGGAGCGGAGCCGGGGCAGGCCGCCGCGGGCCAGGATAAACAGGCTGATGAAAAAGAACGTCTTCAGCAGGAACCAGACAATCCCTGATAGCGGCAGGCCAAACGGCGCCAGCCAGCCGCCGAAAAAGAGGGTGACGATGAGGGCCGAGATAAGCGTGACGCCCAGGTACTCGCCGACAAGGAACATGCCGAACTTGATGGCCGCGTATTCGACGTGGTAGCCGGCCACCAACTCGGCCTCCGCCTCGGGCAGGTCGAAGGGCAGGCGGTGCGTCTCGGCCAGCCCGGCCAGGACAAAGATGACCAGGCCCAGCGGCTGGGGGACAACGAACCAAAGGTCGCGCTGCGCCTCCACGATCTCGCGCAGGTTAAAGCTGCCGGCCATGAGCACTACTCCCAGGAGCGACAGGCCCATGAACACCTCGTAGCTGACCATCTGGGCCGCGGCCCGCAGGCCGCCCAGGAGGGAGAACTTGTTGTTCGATGCCCAGCCGGCCAGCACCAGGCTATAGACCCCCATGGACGACATGGCCAGGAAAAAGAGGAGGCCGACGTTCAGGTCGACGACGCCGATGCCGGGCGCAACCGGCACCACAGCGAACGACAGCAGGACACTGACGATGAGGATTGCCGGCGCGAGGACAAACACGGTCCTGTCGGCAAACGGTGGGATCCAGTCCTCCTTGGCAAAGATCTTGATGACGTCGGCGACGACCTGCAGCAGGCCCAGGGGGCCGACGCGGTTCGGGCCGTGGCGATCCTGCCACAAGGCCAGGAGCCGCCGCTCCAGCCAGATGAGGCCGGCCGCGATGGTCAGCACGCCGAGCAGGACGCCGACCGTGACGAGGATCGTGACCAGGACTGAGGCCGGTTCGCTGCTCATGTGCCTGCTTTGCCCGCGACGATTTCGCCCTGTGCCGTTCCCCGCGCCCTCAGGCGAGGAGGAAGGGCGTCATGCTTGCCCATTTTTCCTTCCAGACGTGGGGCACGAGCTGCTCGGTGACGATGGGCGGCATGCTCTGTGCCAGGGCCGCGCGATCCTCCACCCCGAGATTGTAGAGGAAGAACGGCACCACCAGGTAGTCGGGCCCGGAGTGGGCCTGGCTGTGCTCGGCACTGGCCCGCCCCAGGCGGACGTGCTCCTCGACGGGCAGCAGCCGGGCCAGGATCTCGGCTGAGAAGCGCTCTTCCTCGACGTGGATGTGCGGCTGCCACAGCTCGCGGGCCGCCTGCAGGCCGCCCAGCAGCTCCGCCAGCGCCTGGGTGGAGCCGGGGGGCGTTTCCGCCTCGAGGATGCCTTCCAGCCTGCCCAGAAGCGCTTCCAGCTCCTCGTGCTCATGCCCCAGCCGGTCGTAGGGCACGTCCGGCAGCAGGGGCCGGAAGTACGGAAAGAGCAGGTCGTCCTCGCCCAGGTGATGGCCGCGCAGAAAAGAGATCAGGCTGCGCACGTAGTTGGTGTAGCCCTCCCGCAGGCCCTCGTCGGGCCAGCCCGAGGCGGCAAACTGCCGCCCGTCCTCGATGGCGACGTCGAGGGCGCGGGTCACCGCCCGGTGGACCCGGATCAAGTTCGTGCCCAGGTTGGGGGCTGAGCTGTCGACTGCCACTGGTTCTCCTCTCTTTCGGCCTGGACGCCGGGGCTCTCTTACTCGGCGACCAGGGTCAGGCGCGCGTAACGCGCGCCGAGCGGCCGCCCGGGCAGGCCGGGCAGGCCCACAGGCAGGCCGGCAATCCCCTGGGGCAGGCCCGGTACCACCCGCAGCGGCAGGCGGTACCGGGTGACGCCCAAGCTCACCATCACCCGGTCTCCCTCTGCCGCACCCAGGCCGGCGAGGTCGCCGGCACTGAGGCCCAGGTAGGGTGCCGGCGCCAGCTCGGCGACGCCCGGTGCCAGGGCGCTCTGCTCCTCGGAGCCAAAGATATGGTACAAGGGGACGACGAGCCACTGCCCTTCGCGGGGTACGAACCCGGCGGGAACAGCGCGGAAATAGGGGGCCGTTGCGTCCCCCGGCTCGACGAGGCGCCGCCCCACAGCGCCGCCTTCGAGGGGCCCGCCCACCTGTTCCTGGAACTTGAGCACTGCCTGTGCCGAGTTCCAGTTGGGCCACCAGAAGCGCGGGATGAGTGCCGGCGGCGGCTGCCCCTGATAGCCCTCCATGGAAAAGGCCAGGGGCGCGTCGGGATCGGCCGGCGGCTCGGGCTCGTGCACCGTCAGGTGGGCGACGATGGCCGTGCGGCCGCTCCAGCGGTGAGGCTGGCGCGCGACCTTTTGTTCCACGAGGCGAAAGCCCGCCCCCGGCGCGGCCTCCACGGCGGGCTGGAGGTCGGGGAAAACGTCGGCCATGGCAGCCAGGACGTCGTCCAGCGAGGCCCACGCGGCGCCGCCGGCCCGCCGCCCGGAGAGTGTGGCCAGCTGGGACAGCCACCGCCAGCTTTCCTGCACCTCGCCTGCCGGCGAAATGACCTGGAAAAAGCGCTGGGCGCGGCCTTCGTAGTTGACCAGGGTGCCGTCGCTTTCGGCAAAGGTGCCGGCGGGCAGCACGAGGTCCGCCTCCTGGGCGGTCTGGCTGAGGATGTGGTCGAGGACCAGCACGTGCGCCGCCTCGTGCAGCAGACTGTTCGCGGCTGACTCGTCCAGGTGGCGATAGAGGTCGTTCTCCAGCACGATGACGGTGGTCTGCCGGCCCTGGACCACCTCGCGGGCCTCCTCCAGGCTGCCGCCACCGAGGAGTGCCAATCCCAGGCTGTTGCATTCAGGCACCACGAGCGACAGCTCGCCTCCCAGGCTCCAGGCCACGTTGGCCGCCGCCTGGATCAGCTCCAGGCTGCCGCAGCTCGTGCCGCTCAGGACGAGAGGCCGCTGCGCGCCCCGCAACGCCGCCGCGATCTCGCCGGCCAGGGCCTCCAACTCGCCTTGGAGGCCCGGCACGGGACCCAGGGCGGGCCAGAGGGCGCCGGCCACGGCAAAGCCCAGGCGGGCCAGGTCCGCCGGGGCGGCGCGATACGTGGCCGTGGCAATGCCGTCCAGGCGCGTAGCCTGGGGCGTGGCCAGGAAGAGGGGCCCCCGGCGGCCCTCCATGGCCTTCAGCACCGCGTTGGCGTGCCAGTCGGGGATGCCCAGCCGGCGCGGGATCTCCATGGGGCCCTGCCGCACGGACTGGTGCAGGGCCAGAGCCATCATGGGGGCGGTGTTGTTCACATCCTCGCCGAGGACGAACACCGCGTCGGCCTGAGCCATCTCGTGGAGGGAGGGGACCCGCACCGGCCCCTGGCGCAGGATGTCCAGGACGGCGCCCAGCAGGCGGGCGTCGGCCTCGGCCACGCCCTGGTAAAAGCCGTCTGCGCCGACCAGCGAGCGCAGGGCAAAGTTGGCCTCCAGCGAGGCCCGCGGCGAACCGATGCCGATCACCTGGCCGCCGGTTTGCAGAAACGAGACGGCCTGGCGCAGGGCTTCCTCCTGGGGCGTGGGCTCCAGGTCCCCCCCGCCGGAGCGCACGAGGGGAGCACGGACGCGCTGCGGGCTGTTCACAAACTCGTAGCCAAAGCGGCCCCGGTCGCACAGAAAATAGCCGTTCACGTCATAGTTGTAGCGGTTGCGGATACGGCGCAGGGTGCCATGGCGCTCGCCGGGAATGGTGTTGCAGCCCACGCTGCAGTGCACGCAGACGGAGGGCGCGGTCTGCAGGTCCCACTTACGCCTGTAGTGGCGCTCGAACGTCCTGTCGGTAAAGACTCCCGTGGGGCAGACCTCCACCAGGTTGCCGGCGAACTCGCTCTGCAGCACGCCATCTTCATGGCGCCCAAAGTAGACGTGGTCGTGGATGGCAAAGGCAGCCAGGTCGTCGCCGCCGGCATAGTCGCGGTAAAAGCGCACGCACCGGTAGCAGGCGATGCAGCGGTTCATCTCGTGGGAGACAAAGGGCCCCAGGTACTGGTCGCGATGGGTGCGCTTCTCGAAGCGGTGGCGGCGATAGTTGTGCCCGGTGAGGACCGTCATGTCCTGGAGATGGCACTCGCCCCCTTCGTCGCACACCGGGCAGTCGTGGGGGTGGTTGACCATGAGCCACTCGATGACGCTGCGGCGGAAGGCGCGGGCCTCGTCGTCGTCGATAGAGATGCGGGCGCCGTTTTCGACGGGGGTCATGCAGGCCATGACGATGCGCCCCCGCGTATCGTTCTCGTCCTTGAACTGCTTGACGGCGCACTGGCGGCAGGCGCCCACCGAATGCAGGGCCGGGTGCCAGCAGAAGAAGGGCAGGTCGAAGCCGAGGGTCAGGCAAGCCTGGAGCAGGTTCTGCCCCTCCTCGACCTCGTACGGCCGGCCGTCGACATAGATCGTCGCCATGCGCTACCTCTTGCCCTTGTAGGGGCAGCGCCCCTCGCGGATGTGCCGCTCAAAGTCGTCGCGGAAGTACTTCAGCCCGCTGCGCAGGGGCTCCATGGCGCCGGGGGCCAGGGCACAGTAGGTAAAGCCCACCCACAAGAAGCGGCCGTGATGCTCCAGGAGCTCCAGGTCCTCCAGCCGGCCGTGCCCCTCCTCGATGGCCTCGAGGAGCCTGGTGACCCACGGCAAGCCGTCGCGGCAGGGGGTGCACCAGCCGCACGACTCGTGGGCGAAAAAGCGCTCCAGGTTGTGGATCATGGCCACCGGGCAGCTCTGGTCGTCGAGGACGATCATGGTGCCCGTGCCCAGCCGGCTGCCGGCCGCCTGCACGGCAGCAAAGTCCATGGGCACGTCCAGGTGCTCCTCTACGAGAAAGTCAGTCGAAGCGCCGCCGGGCAGGAGGCCTCGAAACCGGAGCCCGGCGCGCATGCCGCCGGCGTGCTCTTCCAGGATCTCACGGACCGTCGTGCCCATGGGCAGCTCCCAGAGGCCGGGCCTGTTGACCTTGCCACTGGCGCCATAGATCTTGGTGCCGGCATCCTCGCTGCGGCTCAGGCCCTTGTACCACCCGGCGCCGTTGGCGACGATGCCGGGCACGTTGCACAACGTCTCGACGTTGTTGACCACCGTCGGCTTGCCCCACAGCCCGACGACGGGGGGAAAGGGAGGCCGCTGGCGGGGAATGGCGCGACCGCCTTCCAGGGCATTGAGCAGGGCCGACTCTTCACCGCAGATGTAGCGGCCGGCGCTGCCGTGCATCGACAGCTCCAGGTTCCAGCCGCTGCCGAGGACATTCGGACCGGCATAGCCGGCCCGGTAGGCCTCGGCGATGGCCCGCCGCAGGTACTGCTGGGGCTGCTTGTAAGCCCAGCGGATAAAGATATAGGCTACGTCGGCCTGCATGGCATAGGCGCTGAGGATCATGCCCTCCAGGAGGAGGTGGGGGTTGCCCTCCAGGAGCATGCGGTCCTTGAACGTGCCCGGCTCCATCTCGTCGGCGTTCGCCACCAGGTACTTGGGCCGGGGGGCGTCGTCGCCCATGGGCACAAAGCCCCACTTGGCTCCCGTCGGGAAGCCGGCCCCACCGCGCCCCCGCAGATTTGACTCCTTGACCAGCTCCGTCACGTCCCGGGGCGACATCTCCTTGAGCGCCTTGCGCAGCGCCTGGTAGCCGCCGCCTTGCTCGTAGGCCTCCAGGCTGAGGGGCCCCTCGCCGGGCCGGATCTGTCCAGTCAGTGGCCGCTCCATTCCAATCCTTTCTCCGGGCCCTGCCCCTACGCGTAGCGGGCCAGGATCCCGTCCAGGACGCCGGCCTCCACCGGCCCGTGGAGGTCGTCGTCGATCATCATTGCCGGGGCGCGGTCACAGGCGCCCAGGCAAGGGATAGGCAGCAGCGTAAAGCGGCCGTCCTCCGTGGTCTGGCCGAAGCCGATGCCCAGCCGCCGGCCCAGCTCCTCCACAACCTGCTCGTAGCCCATGACCCAGCAGCTCACGGTGTCGCAGACGAGGATGACGTGCCGGCCGACAGGCCGGCGAAAGATCAGGTTGTAAAAGGTGGCGACGCTGTCAAGCTCGTCTGGTGCCATGCCCAGCAGGCCGGCCACCGCCACGAGAGCCTCATCGGGCACCCAGCCGCGGTGGCGCTGCACGACCAACAGTGCCTCGATGCCGGCCGCCTCCTTGTGCTCATAGTGGCTCAGCTCTTCTAGGATCTCGGTCGTCTCGGCACTCGTCAGCATCTCGGTTCCCCTGCCAGGGGCTCCCCCTTTGGTCCGTCGCGGCCGGCCCCACCGTGGTGCAGGCGCATTTCGGCCGCTACCTGTCCACGTCGGACAGCACAAAGTCGAGGCTGCCCAGGATGGCGATGAGGTCGGCGACGACCAGTCCCCGGCTCATCAGCGGTATCATCTGCATGTGGGCGAAGGACGGCGTCCGGATGCGTGTCCGGTAGGACTGGTCGCCGCCATCGCTGATGAGATAGTAGCCGTTGTCGCCCTTGGTGGCCTCGGTAGGCACCAGGGCCTCACCGGCCGGAATGACCGGCCCCCAGCTCACGCGCAGAAAGTGATGGATGAGCGTCTCGATGTCGTGCATCGTCCGCGGCTTGATGGGCGGCGTGGCCAGGGGATGGAGCGACTTGTACGGGCCGGGAGGCATGTGCTCCAGGCACTGGCGGATGATGCGCAGGCTCTGGCGCATCTCTTCTACGCGCACCAGCCCCCGGTCGTAGCTGTCGCCGTTCGAAGCGGTGGGGATCTCGAACTCGAACTGATCGTAGCCCGAATACGGGCGCTTCTTGCGCAGATCCCACGCCAGGCCGCAGGCGCGCAGGCCGGGCCCCGTCGCACCCCATTCCATGGCCTCGGCCAGCGTGTAGCGGCCGATGCCCTTGGTGCGCCTCTTGAAGATGGCATTGTCCATGACGAGCTTGTCGTACTCGCGCAGGCGCGCGGGCATATAGTCGACAAAGGCGCGGACCATCTCCTCCCAGCCTCGCGGCAGGTCGGCGGCCACCCCGCCGATGCGGAACCAGGAGGGATGCATGCGGCCGCCGGTGATGGCCTCCGCGATGTCGAATATGCGCTCGCGGTCGGTGAACATGTAGAACACGGGGGACATCTGGCCCACGTCCTGGGCAAAGGTGCCGTACCACACCAGGTGGTTCGCGATGCGGTACAGCTCGGTGAGCATGACGCGGATGACCTGGGCCCGGTCCGGGACGTCAACCCCCGCCAGCCTCTCGAGGCTTGTCAGGTAGGCCAGGTTGTTGACCACACCGGCCAGATAGTCCACGCGGTCGGTGTAGGGGATGTAGCTGTGCCACGTCTGGCGCTCGCCCATCTTTTCCGCGCCGCGGTGGTGAAAGCCAATGTCCGGCACAGCGTTGACGATCTCTTCGCCGTCGAGCTGGACGATGATGCGCAGCACGCCGTGGGTGCCGGGATGCTGCGGGCCGATGTTCACGAACATGAACTCGCCGTCGGCACCGCGCGACTCCAGGCCCCACTCCTCGGGCTCGAACTGCAAAAGCTCGAGCTCCGCCTGCTTCTTGGGCTCTGTCAGGTAATAGGGCTCCATCTCGGTGGCCCGCGCCGGGTGCTCCTTGCGCAGGGGATGCCCCTTCCAGCCGGGAGGCATCAGGATGCGGCGTAGGTTCGGATGGCCCTCGAAGGTGATGCCGAACATGTCCCACACTTCGCGCTCGTACCAGTTGGCCGCCGGCCACATGTCGGTGATCGTCGGCAGCAGGGGATAGTCGCCCTCGAGGGCTACCTTGAGGCGCAGCTCGGCGTTGCGCTCGTAGGAGCGCAGGGTATAGACGACGGCAAAGTCGGCCCTGGGCAGGCCGGCGCGGTGGTGACGGGAGCGCTCGTCCACGGCGGTCAGGTCGTACAGCATCGGATAGGGCTGCGCGATGCCGGTCTTCAGATGGCGGAGGACGTCGCGGAAGGCGTCAGGCGCGACCCACAACGTGGGCATGGCGTCGCTCGTCTGCTGCCAGGCGGCGATGGCCGGTCCAAAGCGCGCCTGAAGCTCGTGGACGACGTCCACCGGCCCGGGCTGCTCGCCGCCGATCACTACCTGCTGCTCGGCGATTGGCTCTTGCACGTCACCCCTCGCCTGTATAGTCGGGAGAGCGCAGAAAGAGCTGCTTGCGGCGCTCCGCCCTTTTCAGGTCCCGGAATGAAGGTGGATCCGGCCGCTCTACCACCTGGGGCCCCACCGTCCAGCTCAGGGGCCGCTTCTCCGTGCCCACCAGGTCGCTCAGCCGGAGCAGGCCGTACATAAAGGCCGCCGGGCTGGGCGGGCAGCCCTGGATGTAGACGTCCACCGGCAGGAACTTGTCCACGCCCTGCACGACGCTATAGATGTCGTACATGCCGCCCGAGTTGGCGCACGACCCCATGGAAATGACCCAGCGCGGCTCCATCATCTGCTCGTAGAGCTGCTGGATGACCGGTGCCATCTTGATAAACACCGTGCCGGCTATGATCATGACGTCGGCCTCGCGGGGTGAGGCGCGGATAACCTCGGACCCATAGCGGGCGATGTCGTACTTGCTGGTCAGGCTGGTGGCCATCTCCACGTAGCAGCAAGACAGGCCAAAGTTGAACGGCCAGAGGGACTTGCTCCGTCCCCAGGCCAGAAGGCTTTGCAGGCGGGCGAGGAGCACGGAGCGCCGCACCGTCTCAGCGTAGGGGCCGTCGCCGGCCTCGCGCGGTGCACCGGGGTGGTCGTTCACAGCTCGATCTCCTTTTCGCGGCGGCCCGCGCCGGTCCGTTGGGCGCGCGGTCCCCAGTCCAGGGCCCCGGCCCGCCACAGGTAGACCAACGCCACGAGGAGGACGGCGATAAAGACGAGGGCGGCGACGTAGCCGGCCCAGCCCAGCTCGCGGAAGGCGATGGCCCAGGTAAGGAGAAAGGCTGCCTCCAGGTCAAAGATGACGAAAAAGAGGGCCACCAGGTAGAACTTGATTCCGAAGCGCAGCCGCGCGGACCTGGTGGGCAGCATGCCCGCCTCGTACGGTTCCGCCGTCGCGCCCCGGTCCCGGCGCTCGCCGAGCAGGCGGGAAATGATCAGCATAGCCGCAGCCACGACCAGGACGAGGGCGGCATAAAGGAGTAGAGGCCAAAGGATCGCTGTTTGCAAGGTGATCTCCAACGAACAGTGCTTCTCTCCCGGCACTGGAATCCCGGCTGTCCGGCAGCCGGTTGAACTCGCAGACAACCGCGCGGGCAGCAGCAGAGCGCCGGCTTGCGCCGGGCTCACCCGCCACTATTATAGCACGGCGCCGGCTTGCTGACTGGCGGGATTGGTTGGCGAATGGTTGGAGATGGTAGCAGTGGTTGGAGCTGCCCTTGTTGTCCTGCACCGCTCGCCGGGATCGCCCTCTCACGCACGCCGGGCATCACGCTCTCACGCACATGGGGGATTGCGCTCTCGCGCTCACCGGGCCTCACGCTCTCAGCGGGCATTCTCGCCAGGCAGGTGGCGCCATCGCTAAGCTTCTTGATCGTCTTTCACCGCCGTTTCCTTCAGCGCGCCCAGGCGGACGCCCATTTTGTAGAGCCCACGGCCCATATGCGTGGTCTGGAGCCCTTCCTCGAAACTGAGGGCGATCCCTTCCCGGCGATACTGAGCGTGCACCTTGATCTCGGGGATCATGGCGACGACAAAGAGGATGTTGATGACCAGGGCAAAGAGGACGAAACGCCAATCGTGTGTGCTGAACCAGAGCCACGGGATCATCAGCCACATCCAGCCGATAAAGGTCACCATCCCATCACGTATGACGAGCAATCCCAAGAGCGTGCCGACCAGCCAGGTCACAAAGGCACCTACAGGGGCGACCGCCAGGAACGACGCAAACGCGGCAGACAGGCCGCGGCCACCCCGGAACCGGTAGTAGACCGGCCAGATGTGCCCCACCATGCCCCCTATGGCCGTGAGAAGGTGATAGGGTGGCTCGGGACCCAGGAAGAATCGAAGGGCCAGCGTGGGCAACAGGACCTTCAGGACATCCAGCATGCCGGCGGTGGCGCCGGCCCACGGCCCGGCGCGGTTGCCCAGGGTGGTGGCGCTCACCGCATGCAGGCGTAGCGGCCGGTCCGCATCCATGGATGGAATTAGAGTGTCTTCGGTCAGGTCCGCGCCGGGCGCCACAAACCTACCGACGACACGGGCAAAAGAGATCGATCCGAGCAGATAGCCGATCAGGATGGCCAAACCAGCGGTCACCGGTTCCATGTATCACCTCCATCGCCAGCCGGCTGCGGTTCAAGGTAGACGCGGCCCCGGCTGCCGTCCACGGACACGGGCTGCCCCTCTCGGATAAGCCGAGTTGCGCCCTTGACACCTACTACGGCAGGGAGGCCATACTCTCGCGCAACAATGGCTGCGTGCGACAATTGCCCCCCTGTCTCAGCGACGATCCCGCCGATACTCGAAAAGAGGGGGGTCCAACCGACATCGCTGTAGGGTACGATCAGGATATCCTCCCTACTCAGGCAGGCGGGCGCCTTGACCGGATCGTGCACGACGCGCGCCCGACCCTGCGCCATTCCACGACTCCCTGGAATACCACTCAAATAGGCTCCCACCTCAGGCTCTGGCGAGGGTGCCCTACGGACACCATCGGGATCCCCAGAGATCACGCTGGGCGGAGAGAGCAGCGCGTCCGCCTCGATCTCAGCTCGACGCCCGGCTATCCGCGCCTGCGCCTCGCCGGCCTGCAGACGACCACCAGCCAGCGCCTGCATCTCGTCGTAGGTCAGGAAGAACAGATCCTCTCGCTCCGCCAGATCACCTCGCGCGACGAGTCGGTCCGCGATGGCAAGAAAAAGACGTCGCATCTGGAACGAGTATTCCGACATCATCAGGCCAACCGATTCGCGCAACTCGATCGCCGCCACAATCGAGGCCAGAAGGCGGTCAAACACCAGGCGTGGGATCGGCCCGAGCTCCGCGCGCACACAGCGGCGCGCCTCCTGGCGCGCCATGACCGCTACCTCGGCCGAGACGGCATCGGAGCTCTCTGCAGCTCGGGCAATAGCTCGCCAGATGAGTACGGGGTGTTCAGCCCACGTACTCGCAGTAAAGTCCGAGCCGTTGCTGCCCAGAAAGCCAAAGCGCTCGAGAAAGGTCGCTACTTCGGTGAACAGCGCGCGTCCCACGGGGGAGATGTCCAGACGATCTTGCAGCTCAGCCGGGTCCGCCACCGACAGAGTTCCCCTGAGGTCAGATGGGAGCTGCCTGGCAAGCTCTGCCAGCCTCCCAATCTCGTGCAGAGGCTCCAAGCTCCGCAGACCGGTCAATCCGCGGATCAGGTCACTGCATGGGATATCAGTGGTTCGCCGTTCGACCCACCGCCGCAGAAGCGCGTTGCGCACGGCCATACCCATCATGCTCACAAAGAACAGCCAATACGAGCCGTTGCGCAATGCCACCAGCTCGTCCAGTTGAACCAGCAGTTCAGACAGCGGTGTCTGTGACCAATCGCGGCCGCGGTAGGGTTCCAGCGTGGCCTGCCGGCGCGTCACCATTGCCGACTGGTGTGGAGGCAGCCGGCCGTGGCGGAACGCCAGCCGGAGCATGCGGCCCATGGCAAGCAGCGTTCGAGGATCCATGCGCATCATATGCCCCCGATCGGCGTGCTCAGAGCGCAACATCATCTCCATGAAGTTGGGGGGCAGCCCGATGCGCATCAGGAGATCACCCATGAGGGTCATATCGGCATAGACGCGAGAGCAGATGAGAGGCACCAGGCGTGTGAAGTCATAGTCGTTGGGGCCGATGAGCTCGGTGAACAGCTTGCCGAACACCTCACGAGCAACAGCATAGGTGTTGGTGGTGTAAACCATCGGCTTTATCAGCCCGGGGGCCATATCGGCAGTCAACCGATTGGAGTAGATATGCCGGCCGATCAGCGAAGTAATCGGCCGGCACTGGAGGATGGCAAAGCCCCCATCGAACGCCCACTCGATATCCCGCGGGCCGCCGGCGCGGGCAGCCAGGTCGCGCACCGTTTTCGCCAGGCTCAAGATAGCGGTCTCACTCAGCACGGGCTCCTCCGGCACGGCAGGAGTCACCTCGGCAAGCACGCCGCGGCTGTCAACCAGATAGCGATCCGCAGTCACCCGGCCGCCTACCACGGAATCGCCCAAGCCCCGTGCTGCCTCGATGATCACGCCGAGCTCGCCTGACACGGGGTCAGCACTAAAGGCCACACCGGCGGCGGTTGCAGCCACCATCCGCTGCACGACGACGGCCATCGCCGGCCCGCCCCCGTCGCTCGTGGAAGCTGGCTGCTGCTGGTCCAGGTACGCGGCCGCGCCGCGCGCAAAGAGGGATGCCCAACAGGCACGGACCGCAACCAGCAGCGTCTCTTCTCCTTCAACTTGTAGTTGGCTGTGGAACTGGCCGGCAAACGAGGCACCGTGCGCGTCCTCGCCCACGAGCGACGAGCGGACGGCCACCGGCCCGCCCAGACGCCGGTAGGCCCCGACGATGGCCTTTGCGATGCGAGGCGGAAAGGGAGTGGTTTTCAAGGTCTGGCCCAGCACGCCCGCGCCGCCTGCAATCAGCCCGCGCCCACTGCGCCCCGCCTCCGGCGGACAGGCAGCGAGGAAATCCCGGAACGCGGCTGTGGTAATGACAAAGCCAGCGGGTACCTGGCATTGTTGCCGGCACAGCCAGGCCAATCCAGCGCCCTTGCCGCCAGTGAGGGCTGGGTTCAGCGCGGTCCGGCTGGACAACCCGATCACATAACGACTCATGTTGCCCTCCGCGTGCCAGGTCAACTGGCAACTTGTGGTGCCTCGCCGCATGAAGGCACGCGGCTACTTGACGTCGATCTCCACAAAGGCACCCATGCCCCATCGCAAGCCAGAATCCTGTGGCCGATCCAGGTTGATGAAGACTTCATACACCTTGTCGCCCAGCCGGTCACTGGCAAACGGAGCGATGCTGGCCACTGTTCCCTCGAACTCACTATTGGGCAGGGCATCGATGGTGACACGAACCGGCTGGCCAACACGAACCAGGTTCACGTCTCCCTCGCCGAGATCCTCTGTGCTAACGCGCAGGCGGTCCAGATCGCCCAGATGGATGATAGCGGTTTGCGGTGTCACCAGCTCGCCCGCTTGCGCCAAGACCGCGCCGATGGTACCCGCAAAAGGCGCGCGCAGAACGGCATCCTCAAGGGCATTGCGAGCCGCCACCACGGCCGCTTCGGCCTGGGCCACTGCGGCTTCAGAAACGGCAATATCCTCCGGCCGGGTGCCGGCCCGCAGCAGATCCAATTGAGCCTGCGCCTGCGCCACCTGGGCCGTCGCGCTCTCCACCTGAGCCTGGGCCTCTCCCACTTGTGTCTCGGCGATGTTGACATTGGCCGCGGCGCGCAGAGCCTGCGCTTCGGCTTGTGCCGCCTGCCCTGAGGCGGTCTGCACGCCGGCTTGCGCCTGCGCCACTTGGGCCCGTGCGGCGGCGATGTCTTCAGGCCGAGCGCCGGCCTTCAATTGCTGAAGCTGAAGCTCAGCGATCCGGGCCATATTCTCGGACGCAGCGATCTGGCCCTCGAGGATGTTGTAGGTCTCGTCGCGCTGCCTCTGCAGCGCGTACAGCTCGTTCCTTGCCCGCTCTACCTGGCTTTCGGCGATCTGGATCTCGAGCTCGGTGGGGCCGGCGAGCAGTTTGTCCAAGGCCGCCTGCGCGCTGCTAAGGGTAGCCTGGGCAGCTGCCGAATTGCCGCGCGCTATCGCCACGCCGCCTTTCGCTGCATCCAGGTCGGCCTGGGTCGCCGCCAGGTTTCCTTCTGCAATCTGCTTGGCGTATTCGGCTGCCTTCGCCGCCGCCTGAGCGATGGCCAGGGCCGCTTCAGCCGTCGAGATCTCTTGCGGCCGTGCGCCCGCCCTGACCCTGGCCAGGCTGGCCTGGGCCGACTGCAAGCCGGCCTCGGCCTCGCTCAAGGCCTGCCTCAGGTCCCGATCCTCCACCCGGGCCAGATCCTGACCGGCGCTGACCTCCTGTCCTTCCGAAACCAAGACCTCTTCCAGCCGGCCACTGGCGCGGATACTCAACACCGCTTCCCGGAACGGCACGACGATGGCCGACGCCGAAACGAGGCCAGTGGTTTCGGCGAAAGCAGAAACCTCCGCTGGCAGACCCGGCTCAGGCGTGGGCGCCGTTGCGGTCCCGCAGCCGGCCAGCACAAGCACGATCAGGCACACGACCGATACAGATCTGGTCCACGGCTGCGGCTTTTCTGCGGCGCGTGCCGGCACACGTGATGATGGATCGTTCTTCATGTTCCTCCTTCCCCCCAAGAAGCTCAAAGGTAGCACCAGCGGCTGAAGCACACCTACTCGAAGTGGATGGCCTCGATGATGCCCAGGCGCGCAGCGCGCTGGGCCGGCCACAGGGCAGCGAGCTGAGAGATCACCAGGGCAAGAACCAGGCTGACCACCACCCCTTCTAGGGGCAGCGTGAACGCCAGCCGGAAACCGGCCATGCGGTTCATGCTGCTCAGCACCGAGCGTGACATGAGTGCGCCAAAGAGGATTCCCAGGACTCCGCCCACGATACCCATTATGCCGGCCTCGGCCAGGATCATCTTGGCGATCTGCCACCGGGTCATGCCCACGCTGCGCAGCATCCCGATCTCGCGCGTTCGCTCCATCACATTCATGGTCAGGGTGTTGATCACACCCAGGGCGGCGACCATCATCGTAATGATGGACATCACATCAAAGAGGCTGGTGGTTTGGGTGATCAAACCCATGACGCGGGAGCGGATGGCCTCATTCGACTCGACTGTGAGGTGCTGTCTGCCTCCATGCAGTGCATCGATGCGATCGCGCACCACCTGTGGCGACTGGCCCGGTTCTGTCTTGACCAGAAACACGCTGACGTTGTTCACGCCATAGTAGCGCCGCAGATCCTTCCAACTGCCCTGGATCACAAGGCCCTGGTTGTAAAAGTCCACCACCACTGCGACGACCTCGAAATCGCGCTCCCCTCTCCGCGTCGCCAGCCGGATCATATCGCCCGGTTCCAGCCCATACTTCTCCGAGAGCACGCTGGAGACAAACACCGTGTTGCCCGCCTCCAGCCGATCTGTCAGGAGGGTCGGATCGCCCTGCTCACCGCTAAAGACAAAGGAGGTGACCTGGCGATAGGAGATCGGGTCCACCGCCATAAAGGTCACTCGCTCGCTGTCGCCGTCAGGCAGGAGCCGCTTGACGTCCAGGTAGCGAACCGGCGCTACGGCAGCCACGCCTTCCACCGCATTCAAGCGACGCGCGAGGTCGGCACGCATGTTGATGGCCGAGTGAATGTACACATCCCCGCCGATATACTTCTGGATCCAGGAACCAATGTCCTGGCTGAACGCCGCGGTGACGGACCGGATGCTCAGGACCATGGCGACGCCGGTCATCAGGGCAGCCACAGTCAGGGCTGTGCGCAGGCGCGCCCGCTGCACGTTACGGCTGCCCAGTTGGCCCTCTGCCCCGTAGAGACGACTCAGTCCGGGACGCACGGCGCGCTCTGAAACGCTGACGACAGCAGGGATCAAAAGCGTGCCGCCCAGAAACAGGCTCATGACCATCATGTCGCGCATTGGCTCTTGCAGGGGTGCCGGGAAGGGCGCCGTCACCAGCAGGAGCACCGAGACCACCACGAGGATCGTCCCAGCCAGCCAGCCCCGCCGGACAAACCATCCCTCTTGCACGTTGCCGCGGGCGCGCAGGGCCTCCAGGGGCGAGACGCGGCCCGCCTGCCAGGCTGGGACGGCCGCAGCGACGAGGGTGATACTCACACCGACGAGCAACGCGGTAGCGATCCCCGAGGCAGGAACGCGCACGGTCGCTACCTCCTGGGCAACGACCAGCTCCATAACCCGGATCAGCCCCTGGGACAGCAGGACGCCGGCGCCGATGCCCAGTAGCGAACCAATCACGCCGATAATGCCAGCTTCGGCGAGGATCTGGTGCAGGACTTGGCGGCGTGTCATGCCCAGGGTGCGCAACATCCCGATCTCTCGCGTGCGCTCCACCACGGTCATCGAGAAAGCGTTGTACACCAGGAAGCCACCGACGAAAATGGCGATAGCGCTAAACATATTCAGCCCCATTTGATAGCCGCTGAGCATCTGCGACACGCGCTGGCCCTGGGCCGCCGGGTACATGACCGTATAGTCGGAACCCAGGCGCGCCTGCAACGTGCCTTTCAGCGTTTCCAATGCCGCACCAGCCGTGGCTTCAGCCTGGGCCACCACGTCGATCTGATCCAGATCCCCCGCGCGGAGAAAAACCTTGCGTGCCGTCTCCAAGGGAATTGCGCCGAACGCACCGTTGTTGAGCTGCCCGGGCCCGTCTCTATCGATCAGGCCCACGACACGAAACCGGGCGGCGCCAGCAGGGGTGATCAGTGTTACTTCGTTGCCGAGGCGGATCTCTTTGTCGTCGGCAAAACTTTTGACCAGGACGATTTCATATGCGTCCAGATCGGGTGACAGGAAGGCACCTTCGAGGATCTTGTAGTTGCGCGCAAGGTGATCCAGCCTGGGATCCACGCCATAGATCATCAGCCCACCGGCAGCGGCCCCAAACATGCTGAGTTCCATCTGGGCGGGTGAGGCTTCATCGGCCAGCGGCGCCTGGCCGTTAAGGACGGGCGCCAGCGCCGCCACGCCGTCGACCGCCGAGATCCGCTGCAAAGTGTCATCCGCGAACCCCTGGGCGCTGGCATCAGCAGCGGTGATCGTGAGATGGGCTTTGCCGGACGCCTGGCCAAAGACGTCCGTGAGGGCCGCTAGGGTGCTGACATTGGTTGTGCTGATGGCCAGGATGACCGCTACCCCCAGGATGACGCCAAAGGTCGTCAGCACGGTGCGCAACGGCCGGGCTCGCAGCGAACCCGTTGCCAGCGAGAAGAGGCGTCGCACACTGACGAACCCCGTCCGAGGGTCCAAGGCGGTCCTTTCTAGGTTCCTGTCCCTTCCATCGGGTGGATCACCGCGCGCAAGCGCTCGTTCATGTCCTGCTGGCGGCCGGAGGGGATGTCGCGGTGACCCCCCCACCCCGGAGAAACACCACGCGGTCCGCATAGGCGGCGGACCGCGGGTCATGGGTAACGATCATGTTCGTCTGCTGCAACTTGTCGCGCGAGCGGCGCAGTAGCTCCATGATGGCGGTGCCGGTCTTGGAGTCCAGGTTGCCCGAGGGTTCATCGGCCAGAACGATTGCAGGTTGCGTGACCAGGGCGCGGGCAATAGCCACGCGCTGCTGCTCGCCGCCCGAGAGCCGAACTGGTTTGTGGTGGCGCGGATCCGCCAGGCACACCAGGTCGACCAGAGCATCCACACGCTCACGGAGCTTGGCAGGGCTTTGCCCATCGATCATCAGAGGCAAGGTGGTGTTATCCTCCCTGGTCAGGATAGGCAGCAGCTTGTAGAACTGAAAGACAAAGCCGACGTTATGCCGGCGAGCAAGGCTCGCCTGGTCATCGTGGAGGATTGCTGGTCGCAGGCCAGCGAGGGTGATCTTGCCGTCAGACGGCCGGTCGAGTCCGCCCAACAGGTGCAGGCGGGTCGATTTTCCACTACAGGAAGGTCCCGTGATGGCCAAGTTGCCACGCACCACAGCCGAGTCGACACCTGCCAGGGCGTTGACCGGTTGTTCACCCAGCCTGTATTGTTTCCAGACTGCGCCGCCTCCAGGATGGCCAACTTCTTCTCCGTGAGGGTCTGCAGATGCTCCATATTATACATCATTCGGCGTCGCTCGTCAAGTCGCTCCGTTCTCTGCTGAAGAGGCTCTTCGCTTTAGCACGACTACGGGGTGCGGGAGCGGGAGAGGCTGCCGCCTCGTTGACTTATTCTAGCGGCTATGCTAAAATGGACGCGGTTCAGCCCTCGCCGCCGCGGGCTGGTCCGGGCGCCCCAGCGGTGGCCGGCTGGAACAGATCACTGCGGCTCAAGGGAACCATTCGAACGAGGGAATCGTCTCATGCTTGGAGGACTGCCCGGGTTGTTGGGCAGGCTTGGCCTTGTACTGGGCGCGCTCGCCCTGTCGGCCACCGCCCTGGTATCAATCTACCGGCAGACGATGGCTATCCAGAACATTGTCCATTTCCTAACTCGTGTCCTTCACAGCGTGGCCGGCCTCCCGGCACGCGTCGACCAGGAACTGCGGGACCGGATGCGCAGCGTGTTCTTCCGGCCCCGCGGTGCCGTCCTGCCCGCCGAGGTCCGGAAGGAGCTGGAACGGGTGATGTTGGCGCGCGAGAATAGCTTCGAAGAGGACCCGGGCGTCAAGATTGTGCCGAACGACTATGTCGTCGAGCTGCACGCCGGCATCTACCAGCGCCACTACCAGCCGGTGGAAAAGGAGCTGGTCGAGGGCTGGCGGCGCTGGCTTCTGGAACTGCTGGACACGACCAACAACCGCTACGGAAACAGGCGTTATCGCTTCTGGGGGCCGGTCCAGGTCAAGATTCAGGCTGCCGGCGACCTGCATCCCGACCAGGTGCGGGTGCAGGCCCGGATCAATGCAGGGGCGGGGCCCTACGTCCCGGCGTCCCGCAGCGGCGCACCCGTGCGGGCGGCCCTTCGGCCCCGCGATGCGCAGGCGGGGGCGGGCGCGTCACCACAGCCGGCACAGCCTGCGGCTGTCACCGCCCTGCAGCCGGCCTCGGCGGCGGGCTGCCTGGAGCTCTTGCCCGCCGGCCGGCAGTGGCGCCTGCGACGCGGCGCCACCGTGCTGGGACGGAGCGAGAGCGCCGACATCCACCTGGACATGCCCCATGTCCAGGAAAAACGCCTCATCAGCGGCCAGCACGCTACCATTCGCTGCAGCGACGGCCAGTGCCGCCTGTTCGATGGTGGGCCGCACGGCCACAGCTCGGTGAACGGCACCTACGTCAACGGCCGTCGAGTGCCGCCCGAAGGGCACGATCTGCGCGATGGTGACGTGATCGTTCTGGCGGCGCTGGATCCCGACAACCCGCGCCCGGACCTGCCGGGCGTCGCGGCGCTCATCTTTCACTCCGGCTGCCCATGATCCCGGAGGTTGGCCGTCACACCCCCGGCGAAGCGAACCTTTTGGTTTGCCCCCCTAGACCGGCCGCATCTCGGGCTCGCAGCCCCGACTGCACGCGACGCGCCCGGCCATGAACCTCAACGTCGATACTCTGTGGTACATCGTGCTCTTTGTCCTCAAGTGGGCCTTTATCGCCCTTATCTATTTCGTGTTGTGGATGCTCCTCAAGGGCGTCTGGCGCGAGATGGGCCGCCGGGTCTCGGCCGACGTGCACCAGGCGGCAACTGCTCCGGGGCGCCTGAGGGTGCTGCAGAACGGGGGTGGATCAGGCCTGCACACGGGCATGGTCATCCCCCTCCAGGCCGAGACGAGCGTGGGCGCCAACCGCGCGAACGACCTGGTCATCCACGACCCGTACGTTTCGCGCCAGCATGCCCGCCTGCGCTGGGACGGCCTGAACTGGTGGATTCAGGATCTGGGCAGCCGCAATGGCACGTTCGTAAACGAGCAGCGCTGCCCCGTCCAGCAGGAGCTCAAGGTGCCCTTTGGCGCCCGGCTGCGCGTGGGAGACGAGGTCTTTGAGCTGCTCCAGTAGTGCCTGCAAGGGGAGGACCCAGCCGTGAGCACCCGGCAAAAGCCCTGGATTCTGCGCACCTGGCGCCAGACCGAGGCCTCGCTGCTCGTCGTCGTGGTCGTGATCGCCTTCCTGGGCTTTGCCCTGGTTGAGGGCGCGGCCCGCATCCAGCAGGGCCTGCCGCCCCTGCCCCTGCCCGTGGAGGTGCTGCAGCCGCCGGCCGTGCTGGCCCTGGCCCTCATCGGCCTGCATCTGCTCCTGCGCCAACGGGGCACCGAGACCGAGCAGCTGATCCTGCCCATCGTCGGTCTGCTGTTGGCCCTGGGCCTGACCATGATCTGGCGGCTGCGGGGCGCGGACGGTGTCTGGCAGCAGATCAGCCGCGGCCTCCTGCCCGGCACGGTCCTGGCCGCCATCGTCATCGCCCGGCCGGCCCTCATCGAGCGGGTGCGGCGGGAGTGGCCCCTGGTGGTCAGCCTGGGCGGACTCGCGCTGCTGATGCTCACCGCCTTTTTCGGCGTCGTCGACGAGTCGGGTGCCCGGCTGGCCCTCAAGCTCGGGCCGCTGCCGCCGGTCCAGACCTCGGAGATCATCAAGCTGTCGCTGATCATCTTCCTGGCGTGGTACATCGAGAGCGAGTGGGAGGAGGCCGAGGCGCGGGCCATCGATCTGGGCTGGGTCAAGCTGCCTGCCTTGCGCTACTTTGTCCCCGGCGTCCTCTTTGTCCTGCTCGCCATCCTGGCCCTGGTGAAAATGGCCGACCTGGGGGCCATCCTTATCCTCGGCAGCCTCTTTGTGGCCATGCTCTACGCCGGTTTTCAGCCGCGGATCCTGGTGCCGATCGCGACCATCGGCTTGCTACTGTCGGTGGCGGCCGGCGTGCTGTTGGCCCTGGTGTGGGAGGTGCCCGACGTCGTGCAGCAACGGGTGGCGGCTTTCCAGGATCCGTGGAGCGAGGAGCCGCTCATCGTGAACGGCGAGCCCACGGGCCTGACCATCGCCGAGGGGCCTGGTTACCAGATCCAGCAGGCCGTGTATGCCACGGTCGCCGGCGGCTTGAGCGGCACCGGCCTGGGCTTTGGCTCGCCGCAGAACATCCCCCTGGCCCATTCGGAGTTCATCCTGGCGGCCATCGTCGAGGAGCTGGGCATCATCACCGGGCTGGCGCTCCTGGCCCTGTTCGTCGTCCTCTGCTGGCGTATCCTGCGTTTGGCGATGCTGCTGCCCGAGGCGCAGATGTTCGAGCGGCTGCTGCTGGTGGGCATTGGCGTCCACTTTTTCACCCAGGTCCTGATCATGGGTGCCGGCACCTTTAACCTGTTGCCCCTGACGGGCATTACCGTCCCATTCTTGAGCCTGGGCGGCGTGGCGTTGATGGTCAACCTCCTGGAGGTGGGCCTGGCCCTGGCCCTGGCGCAGCGTCTGACTTCCGCGGAGCAGGTGCCATGACCCTCGCCCGGCGTATCTGGCACCTGGCCTTTGTCATGGCCGTGCTGCTGGCCCTGGTCTCGTTCCGCATGGCCTACTGGCCGCTGCTGCGCAGCCGCGACCGGCACCCCGTGGCTCCCGACGTGCAGGCCTACGCCGACGCCGGCTCGAACATGGAGGGTGGCGCCGAGCCGCAGGAGCTGCCGGCGCCCGTGGTGCAGCGCACGGTGCAAAAGCTGGCCAGTGTCACCCGTGGCACGATCTATGACCGCGAAGGGCGCCCCCTGGCCTACGATTCACCGCAGGACCGGACCCGCGTTTACGTCGAGCCCTCGGTGGCCCACAGTGTCGGCTATGTCTCCGGCCTGCGCCTGGGTGTCGCGGGCATCGAGGCAAGCCAGAATCGGACTCTCCTGGGGTTGGACCGGCCGGACAGCCAGCTCATGGAGGCGCTGCACCGGCCAATCGCCGGCAGTGACGTCACCCTGACCATCGACCTGGAGCTGCAGCAGGCCGCGGCCCAGGCCCTGGGCGGGCGCCCCGGCGCCGTCGTCGCCCTCGACGGGCACAGCGGGGCGGTCCTGGCCATGGTCAGCGCTCCCGGTTTTGATCCCAACCGCGTCCTTGAGGACGGGTACACGGCCGGGCTCCTGGCGCAAGGCCAGAACCCGTTTATCAACCGCGCCACCCAGGGCCTGTACGTCCCCGGCTCCACCTGGAAGACGGTCACCCTCATCGCCGCCCTGGACAGCGGTCAGGTGTCGCCCGCCACCGTCTTTGACTTTGGCGAGCCCCTGACCAACGCCCAGGGCAGGCGCACCTACGTCTACGAGGTAGACGGCTTCCTGATCGAGGATCCGAACCACGAAGAGCGAACCCTCGACCTGCGGGGGGCGTACGTGCGCTCGGCCAATGCCGCCTTTGCGCGCATGGCCGACGAGATGGAGCCCGGCACCTACATCCGCTATGCGCAGAACCTGGGCTTTGGCCGCGACGAAGCGCCGCCCATCGAAATCGCTGCCGCCGCTTCACAGCTGGCCGGCGACGTGGCTGCGCTGGAGACGAACAACGTGCTGCGGGCGTCCACCGGCTTTGGCCAGGGAGAGCTCCTCGTTTCACCCCTGAGCATGGCGTTGGTCGTGGCCAGCGTGGTCAATGCCGGCGACGTGCCCGAGCCACACCTGGTGCAGGCCGTCCGCTCTCCCTCAGGGGTGCCCCTCCAGGTCGACGTGCGGCGCAACTGGATCCGCGATGTCATGCGGCCTGCCACGGCGCGCACCGTGCACGATATGATGGTTGCCGTGGTGGCCAGCGGCCAGGCCGAGGGCGTCACCGTGCCCGGGGCCACGGTCGGCGGCAAGACGGGCACGGCGCAGTTGGGCGGCAGCCTATCGCCGCACGCCTGGTTCATCGGTTTTGTGGAGACAGAGGCCCGGGTGGTGGCCATCGCCGTCGTCGTCGAACAGGGGGGCAGCGGCGGCAGCGTGGCGGCACCCATCTTTGGCCAGGTGGCCCGGGCCGCCATGGAGTAGTCAGGAGGGCCTGGATGAGCGACGATCTCCTCGGGCAGCAACTGGACGAGTACCGCCTCTTGGCTCTCCTGGGTAGGGGAGGGATGGCCCGCGTCTACCTGGGGCTCGACGCGCGCCTGAAGCGCTACGTGTCGATCAAGGTCATCGACCCGCCCTTCCGCAGCGACCCGGGCTACGTGCAGCGCTTCGAGCGCGAGGCCCAGGCGGTGGCCCGCCTGGAGCATCCCCACATCGTGCGCCTCTACCGCTATGGCCAGGTTGACAGCCTGCTCTACATGGCCATGCAGTACGTCGAGGGCGCCGACCTGGAGTCGCTCCTGTCCAACTACCGTCAGAACGACCAGCTCATCCTGCCCGCCGAGGCGCAGCGGATCGTGGGCGAGGTCTGCCAGGCCCTGGACTATGCCCACGCCCGGGGGGTGGTCCATCGCGATGTCAAGCCGGGCAACATCCTGGTCGACAGCCAGGGCCACGCCTACCTGACCGACTTCGGGCTGGCCCTCTTTGCCGAGCCGGTAGCCGGCGAGGAGCATTTTGGCACACCGCAGTACATGGCCCCCGAGCAGGTCCTCTCGCCCGCCGGTGCCCAGCCCGAGAGCGACCTCTATGCCCTGGGAGTCGTGCTGTACGAAATGTTCACCGGGGAGCTACCCTTCGACGGCGATCCCATGCAGGTGGCCGCCAGCCAGGTGAACGATCCGCCCCGCGCCCCGCGCCGCATCCGGCCGGAGATCAGCCCTGCCCTGGAGGCCCTGATCCTCAAGGCCCTGGCCAAGGCCCCCCGCGACCGTTACCAGTCGGGCGCGGAGCTGGCCCAGGCCCTCGAGCGGGCGCTGCAGACGGCGCCTGCCACGCCCGTGACGCCGCCCTACCTGACCATGGGCGAGCGGGTGACGGCCGAGCTGCAGCGACAACCTTCCGCGCCACCCGCGGGGGCCCGCCGGCGCGTGTCGCCGCCGCCTGTGGCCGCGCGCCCTGTCCGCCGCTCCCTGCGCGTGCCCGCGCCCGTGCCACTGCCTGCCCCGCGGCCCGCCCCGCGGGCACGCCGTGGCGGGCGCTGCCTCATCGTCCTCTTGCTTCTGCTGTTGCTGGCGCTCTTGGCGGCCGCCGCCCTCCTTCTGGCGCGACCGGACGATCTCCGCTTTCCCATTTGGCTGCCGACGATCCTGGGTGGCCTGCCGCAGGGCACGCAGGTGGTGGCCGAGCTGACCGCCACGGAGACACAGACGGATCTACCGCCGCCGGCAGAGACCGCCACCCCGGAGCCGAGCCCGGTTCCCACGGCGACCCCTGAGCCGACCCTCGAGCCGACCCTTGAGCCGACGGCGGCACCGGCCCCTCCCCAGCTGCGCTGGGAGATCGAGATCGCGGTCCGGGACGACAACGTCCTGGTCCTCACCAATCAGTTGGGAGAACCCTTTCCCCTGCCGCGCCTGCGCCTGGGCGACGGGGAGCGGGCCATCGACGGCAGCGAGTGGGCCGTTGAGAGCCTGGCCGAGGGCCAGTGCGTGGTCGCCGTCAAGCTCGCGGGCAGGCCGACACTGACCGGGCTGCCTTGCGACCGCGTCGGGGAGCGCCTGCTCCGCCGGCCGAACGAGGTCCCCTGGCAGTCCGACTTTCCCGTCTTTGTCGGGGGAGAACAGGTCTCGATGTGCAGCAGGAGCGGCTGCCTGGTCCAGATCTTTTGACGGCGGCGCAGGAGACGCGGCGAGGCGGTGACACGGCCCACGCCGCTTCTGTCCAGCGCGAAGTGGGTCTCTCGATCTCCGCGCC
>JBFYTF010000288.1:0-6695 GCA_041300865.1 Anaerolineae bacterium | reverse complement strand
GTGGGGATGACGGCCGTGCCGTAGTGCTGAGCCAGGTCCTGGTACGTGGGGTTCAGGTCGGGCTCGTAACGGCAGAGATGTTTCACTCCAGCTTTGACGTTATCCGGGACGACGATTTCGGACGCGCCGTTAATATATGCGTAATCCCTGGTCACGGTTGGCAAACCGTGGTAGAGTGGAAACAAGCCGTCGATCGGCTAATCCGCCAACAAGGAGTTACGCAATGCCTTACCAGCTTCACCGCGAGGTGCGCGATGGTCAGCTCTGCCGTCTGTCGATCGGTCTCGAAATGGTTGATGGCTACCTGGATTTCCTTCGGTGTCGATGTCGCCCCAACACGTGGCTGAACTACGCGCATGACCTGAGGCTTTTCTTCGGCTTTGTGGACAAACCGGTCACCGAGGTCTCGACCAGCGACATCTTCCGCTTCATTCGCTGGCAGTCCCAAGGGCAGCGTGCTGCCCCGGGCGATGACACCACAGAAGCAGGGCTGAGCAGCCGCACCATCAAACGTCGGCTCTGTGCCGTATCGGGATTGTATTCCTACCTCTTGGCGGGAGACAACCCACCCATCAGGCGAAATCCTGTCCCCGCGGGCCTCACTCTGCGCGGGCAGATCCCGAGCAGCAGGCCGCGGCTGAACCCTTTGTTGCGGGTGCCCCAGACGCTTCCTCGGCTCGTGCCCGTGGACCAGGTCCAGCGCTTTCTGGCTTCCCTCACGACGTTTCGGGACAAGGCCATGGTCCTGCTCATGGTCCTGGGCGGTCTGCGCAAGTCGGAAGTACTCGGTTTGGAGATGGCCGACCTGGATCCCAAGCAGGGCACAGTCCTGGTCAGAGAAGGGAAAGGAGGCCACCAGAGGGTCTGCTGCGTAGCCCCCCTGTTCTTTCGAGTGGTCAAACGCTACCAGGAAGAAGAACGACCTGCATCTCTCACGACCCGGCTCTTTGTCGTGCTCAAAGGCTCCCAGCGTGGCCAACCACTTTCGGTCTCTGGCCTGAACACGATCATCGTCTATCATCGCCGCCTAGCCCAAGCCCCAGACCTAAACTGCCATCGTCTGCGACACACCTGCCTGACGATGCTGCGTGAGGCCGGTATGTCTCTGGAGGCGTTACAGCAACAGGCGGGGCACAAAAACATCAATACCACACGCATCTACCTTCACTTGAGTAACCAGGTGCTCCGGGACGAGTACTTCCGGGTCTCTGACCGGCTGTTTGGACTCTCGGCCGAGGAGGTGTCCAATGCTTGAGACCCTTCCTCGGCTTGCGATGTGGCGGTTGTCCATCGATGCCGACGGTCTGATGGCCGAATACCTTGCGTACCAGCAGGCTGCGGGCTACCGCGACACAAAAGTCCGCACCTGGGGTGCGCGGGCTTTCCTGAAACGATACCCCGACCTGGAGAGCTGGCGGGAAGCCCCATTAGAGGAACAATTGGGTCTGCCGAAGAGCCTCAAGTACTTTGCCAACTTTCTGTTCCTGAAGTACTACTTGCGGCCCACTCTCCCTTACCTGCTGACCGCCCGCCCCAGCCTGGTGCAAGCTGGCAAAAGGTATCTCCACCGCGAGTTGCATGCCCAAGTCCATGACCTCGGCCGTCAGTTGGGCTATGCAGAAGGTGTGTTGGGGCCAACCTTGGATCTTCTGTTCGATCTGATGGTATACGCCGGCAAGTCGCCTGAGAGCCTGACCGAGGAAGATATAGATAGCTTCGAGCAGGAATTACGCACGTATCAACCAACGGCAGCCCGTTCCTTTTCGCTGTGCACCTACAGCCAGCACGTTTACCGGATCCGGGTGCTCTTGTTCCATGCTGGCGCCTTGCCCAAGGAGCCGCTGCGTTACAGGCCGAAGCCAGCCCGCAGCCGCGAAGTGCTGTGGGCTGATATCCCTCAGCCAATCTGTCAGGTTGCCTGGCGGTATCTTGATCAGTTGGGAACGGTGCGCGCCCTGGAGACGGTGAAGAATAACGAGGGGTACTTGCGCCGCTTCTTCGCATGGTTAGCCCAGGCTCATCCCGAGGTGCAGCGCTTGCCTCAAATCACCCGGTCTCACATCGAAGCTTTCAAGCTCTGGCTGCAGGATGTTCCCTGTGCCAGCGGCCAGCCCTATCACCGCCACACCATCCAGGGAACCCTCAGCGCCATCCACTGTTTCTTCCAGGCCCTCCAGGAATGGGACTGGCCCGAGGCGCCGGCGCGGCTGTTGGTCTTCGCCAGCGATCTGCCAATCGCTGACGAACCCTTGCCACGATTCCTGGACGATGTGCAGGCCGCAGCTCTACTCCATGCAGCTCGCACCTGCGACGATCTGTTCACGCGAGTCTGTGTGGAGACCCTGCTGCGTACCGGATTGCGCAAAGGGGAGTTCATCGGACTCCAAATGAACAGCGTTGTACAAATCGGGGATGCCTTCTGGTTGCGGGTTCCGGTGGGCAAGTTGCACACGGACCGTTACGTGCCGCTGCACCCTGATGTCAAGCGGCTGTTGGACGAGTGGGTGGCTCAACGTGGTGTGGAGCTGGCTACACAGGACCTATTTGTCATCCACGGGCGTCGCGTGGGTGCTGGTCGGGTGGACGCAGCAGTCAAACGCGCCGCTCAGCTAGCCGGGTTGAACGAACGCGTAACTGCGCACCGATTGCGCCATACCCTGGCCACGCAGGCTATCAATCGCGGCATGAGTCTGGAGGCGATTGCCGCCTTGCTGGGGCACCGTTCGCTGAGGATGACTTTGACCTACGCTCGCATCGCCAGTCGCACGGTCAAGGAGCAATATGCGTTGGTGAGTGCAGACCTGGACAGCCTTTATGCAGCAGCAGCCCTCGGTGACGAACCAGATCTCCTCCAGAAACAAGATGGCGAGGTGCGGCCGTGATGGACACCATATTCACGATGGGCAGTCACACCCACAACAAGAAAACGAGGAAAGGCTGCAGCCGGAACCGCAGACTCTCCCCGTTCCCCTTGGGTAAGCTCAGTATACGCAACTCGCCGGTCTTTGTCAAACCGGCACCGCTGCACACTCCAGATTTGACGATTACGCATATAACCACCGAAGAACTCGAACATCCGCACGTGGGCGCCAATCCAGTTGGGCAGGTCCTGGCGCTCATGGGCCTCAGCATAGGTGTAGTTGCTGGCACCCAGGACACCGACAAAGATCTGGGCCTGCCAGACCTCACCTGTTTCAGGATCGACGATGGGCACCGTCTGGCCGGCATAGTCGACAAAGGTTTTCTCGCCACCTTTGTGAGAAAAGCGCATCGACGGGTTGAGGCACGCAGCCCAGTCGCGGTAGAGGGCACAGAACTGGCTATATCCATAGCCGTTCCGATGGGCCTCGCGATACTCAACCCACAGTAGACGCAGGGTGACACTCTTCTTGCGTAGCTCGGTGTGAATCACAGACCAGTCAGGACAGGGAATGACACGCGAGCTGGGTTTCGGCGCCTTGGGGAAAAGAAGTTCATACAGCATATCCTCACCCATGTCGGCGGGGAGTGGCCAACTCAGTCCGGCTTCCCGGGCGCGTCGTAGATACTCGGCCACGGTGCTGTGGGAGATGGAGCAACTACGAGCGATGGCGCGGTCAGTCTGCCCGCACTCCCACTTGAGACGAAGGACTTCGACGATCTTGCGCATGGTCAACCTTTCTTGGGCCATCTCTGCCTCCTTTGCATGTCGGAGGCAAAGAATGCCACAACAATGTCAGGTTAGCCAGCGCCGCTTCTTTCGGAACCCCGGCAACTCATTCGGATTCCGGAACATGCCGTCCACCAATTCCGAAGCAAGGCGACCACCGATTCCGGCGTCCACAAAAAAGTGGACGCCATGCATCGGAACAGCTGGTCGGCATGCTCTGGAACGGGTGGACAGCATGCGTCGGAATCGATGGTCGGCATGGCCCGGACTATGCAAGTAGCCGGCACTGACTTGCAGGAGATCTCCCTTGTCTGAAACTCGCGAGAACCGCTTCCCTCTGATTCGCGCAGGCTCGAAAGATGAGGTTTTCTGAGGTTCTGCTCAAGCAGGCCAAAAGATCGGCGGCAGAATCCTAACCAAAGCCAAAGTGAAACCCGCAGAGCCATTGTGGTATACTATTGGCGAAACCACAGCTTGGCGAGACTCTGCGATGACTGACGTGCTTACGATGCTCAACCATTGGAAGCTGGACGCAAAGGCAGTGCGAGAAAGGGTATATCGCGCACCGACTCCGCGTGAACGCGAACGCTGACACGCGCTCTGGTGTCCTGGCCCGAGGTTGGTCCGCTTTTCGGTAATCACACACACCTCTGTCCAAGTAGCCGAGGCACTGGAGCAGGATGCCTACACGATTGGCGATTGCCTTGTCCTTGACGCTCTGCAAGCCGGTGGATGGTGCCCGGCGTCAATCCCCCCGCCGGGCCCTCTTTTTGGCCTCCCGCAGGCGGGCCAGGGTCTCGTCGCCGGTGGGTGGTGGCTCTTCCCCGGGGGCGGGGGGCGGGGAGGCCGGCGGCTCGGCCGGGGGCGCGTCCCCCTTTTTCTGTTCCGTGGCCGGTGGTGCCGGCCGCGACCGGGCTTGCCGCTGCCGCGCCCGCTGGCGGGCCTGCCACAGCGGCCCCATGGTGCGCTCGGCCCGGGCCTCGCCGCGGCGCAGGGTAGGCAGCCTGGCAGCCAGCCAGGCGCTCGCCTTCCGCACGTCCTCGCGGCCGAGCATCACACGCCGGATGGCGACGTCCAGGGGGAACAGGAGGGCCGCGGCCAGGAGCAGCCCGCGCCAGATGTCCTGGGCGCGGTCGGCAGCGGCCAGGTCGTGGACGAAGGCGCCGGCCGGCTCGCCGATGGCTCCGCCGCCCGTGAGCCGTGCCAGGCGGTCCAGCAGCGAGAGGTCGGCGCCGGCGGCGCGGTACTCCGGGGAGTAGGGCACGGCCAGGCCCAGGATCTGCTGGCCGAGCACCTGGTCGCCTTCACGCACCTCGAGCCGCACCAGGTAGGTGCCCGGCTCGGGCACGTCGGCCTGGAGCTCGTAGCGCCCCGGACCCACCTGGCGCAGCGGCAGCTGCCCAGCAGCCTCGCCCGGCCTCTCCTCGCCGCTGTCGGGGCCGATGAGGGTGGCCGACACGTCCAGGAAGTTGCGGGGCAGCCCGCTCTCGTCGGCGGCCTCGACGGTCACGAGCGCCCGGTCTTCCTGGAGTGCGACGCCGGCCGCCACGCCCTCGACCTGGGGCACGGGCAGCGTCCAGCCCACGAGCTGCGCGGCAAAGCGCGCAAAGTCGGGCCAGGTCAGCCACTCCGTGGCCCACTGGCCCTTCAGGTCCGAGGTCCAGGCCGCTGCCCGGCCCAGCCCGTACTGCCAGGTGGCGAGCAGCGGATCGCCGCGGGGGGTGCTGAGGAGCACGCGAGCCGTGCCCTTGGGCGTGGTGCCGTTGTAGCCCAGGAGCAGGGGCAGTGCCGCCGGATCGAGGCCCTGCAGCACCGGCCCCGGCAGCGAGGGCAGGGGGAAGAACGGCTCCTCGATGATGTACTGCCCCACGGCCTGCACCGTCTCCTTGAGAAAAAAGTCGGGCACGCGCAGGATGTCGGTGGCCGGGTAGTAGCGCCCGCCGCCGCGCTCGGCCAGCTCGGCCAGGTACTCGGCCGAGCCCTCGCCCGCGGCCACGACGCTCAGGGTGATGCCCTGCGCGGCCATCTCCTCGGCCAGGGCCGTCAGGTCGCCGGTGTGCACCCAGCCATCGGTCATGAGGATGACGTGCTTTAAGCGGGCGTTGCTGCCGGCCAGGGCCTGGTAGGCGACCTCGACGCCGCCCCGCAGGTTCGTCTGGCCGGAGGCCTGGATGCCACCGACGGATTGCTCCAGGGAGACCGGGTCGGGAAGCTGGGCCAGCTCCAGCGCCCAGTGGGCCTGCTCGTCAAAGGCCACGACGCCCAGGTAGTCGAGGCGGCCCAGGGCACCGGCCGCGCGCATGATGGCCTCCTTGGCAATGTCGACCTTGGGCTGGCCGACCTCCTGGCGCACGTAGCTCTGGTTCAAGTCGGGGTTGTCGCAGTGGCAGCGCCCCATGCTGCCCGATTTGTCGACGGCCAACACCAGCGCCAGATTAGGCTCCTGTTCCCGATTGCGGACCTCCATGTCGACGGGCAACGCCTCTTCCAGCGCGGTGCGCAGGTAGCCACCGGCGCCAAAGCCGTTCTCGCCGCCGGTGACGACCAGGCCGCGGCCCAGGTCCCGGACGTAGGCCTGGAGCAACGGCATGGTTCCGGCGGGCAGCGCCGGGGCCGGCACGTTGGCCAGCACGACGGCGTCATGGCTTGCCAGCCCGGCCAGCGTGGCCGGCATCTCGGCCGGCGCGGCGACCGTCACCTGCATCTCGGCGGCGCGCAGCGCCGCGGCCAGGTTGTCGCCCTCCCCGGGCTGCCCCTCCACGAGGAGCACCGCGGGCGGACCGTGGACGACGGTAAAGGCGCTCGCCTCATTGTTCTGCAGCCAGGCGTCACTCTCGGGCAAGATCTGGGCACGGTAGCGCCGGAAACCGGCCGGGCCCGCATCCTCGGCCTCCACGGGCACCAGGTAGCGGTTCGCGCCGGCCTGCAGGCGCACGTCCTGGGAATGGATGAGCTGCCCGTCCGCCAGGACGCGCAGCACGGCGTCCATCTGGGCCGTGCTGTTGACCGTCACTGCCAGGTCAAACCTCTGCCCCTGGCGGACGTC
>JBFYTF010000504.1:0-8247 GCA_041300865.1 Anaerolineae bacterium | reverse complement strand
GATGATAGGCATCATGGCAGGCATTGGCGGTGCGGTCATGCGCATGCCTTTCACGGTCATGGTCGTGATGATGGTCATGTCCGCACCAAGTGCTCTGCCGATCAGCGTCGCTGCGGGTTTCACCGGCTTCTTGAGCGCCACGATCCTGGAAGCCGGAAACGCGCGCAGGGCGATGTACCAGGCAGCACAAGAGAGAAGAGATGTGTATGCTTCGCCGGCACCGGAAGTCAACGAAGAGGGGCAGAAATGAGAATCTGGGGAGTATACAAAGAAGAGAATGTATGACTGCAAACCGAGTGGACAAACCAACAGTGCGGCCTGACCGCCTGACTCGCTACCTGCCGATCCTCGGCTGGCTGCCACGCTACAATCGCGCCTGGTTGGTCGCCGACATCGTGGCGGGCCTGACTTTATGGGGTTTGGTGGTGCCCGAGGGCATGGCGTATGCCGGGGTCGCCGGCCTGCCCGCCCAGTTTGGCCTGTACACACTGGTCGCCTCGCTGCTTGTTTATGCCTTGTTAGGTTCCTCTCGCCACCTCTCTGTCGGGGCGACGTCTGCCACGGCTGCCTTGATCGCATCCACCGTGATTGCGGTGGGTGCAACCACAGCGGATATGGCAACGTACTCTGCCTATGCCGTCGCCCTGGTCCTGGTCGTCGGTGTGGTGTTCCTGTTGGCGGGCGTGGCACGGTTGGGCTGGGTCACGCAGTTCTTGTCCAAACCGGTGATGGACGGGTTCATTACCGGACTGGCGATCTTTGTGGCCGTTGGACAGCTCAACAAGCTGTTTGGCGTGGAAAAAGGGGAGGGGAATGTCTTTGAGAAGCTCTTTGCCGTCATCAAACAGCTTCCCGAGGCCAATTGGGTAACGTTTGCCGTGGGCGCCGCGGCCCTGGCGCTGCTGTTTCTTCTGCCGCGCTGGAACAAGAAGATACCGGCGGGCCTGGTGGTGCTGTTCGGCTCGATTGCGATCAGTGTTGCGCTCAACCTGGAAGGCAATTATGGGGTACATGTAGCGGGCGTGCTCCCACAGGGGCTGCCTTCCATAGCACTGCCCAAGGTCACATTGAATGTCGTTGCCGCGATGATTCTGCCGGCCATCGGCATCTTTCTGCTAGCTTACAGTGAGGCGTTGGGTGTGGCGCGGGAGTTTGGCGAGAAACACGGCTATGAAGTCGATCCCGATCAGGAGCTGAACGCTCACGCCATCACGAACATCTTCAGCGGTCTCTTCGGCGGGATGATCGCCGCCGGCGGCATGTCGGCCTCTGCGGTGAAGGAGGGGGCAGGAGCCCGGACACAGGTTGCCAACCTCGTCGCCTGGGGGGTCACCGTGGTGACGCTGCTGTTCCTTACCCCGCTGTTCACCAGCCTGCCCGAGGCGGTCCTGGCCGCGCTGATCATTCACGCGGTCTGGCACATCCTCACCGCCCGAAAACTGGAGAAGATACGATTAGTGTCACGGGCAGAGTTCTGGCTGGCAGTGCTCACCCTGCTGGGTGTGCTGTTCATCGATGTCTTACAAGGCATGATCATTGGGTTGGTGGCTTCGCTCCTGCTGATGATCTACCAGTCAAGCCGGCCGCATGTGGCTGCTCTTGGACGGATACCGGGGATTCCAGGGGCCTACTCCGGCTTGGACCGGCATCCTGAGAACACGCCGGTTCCCGGCACCGTAATCCTGCGTCTGGATGCGCCGATGTACTTTGCCAACGCCCTGACCGTTCGAGAGCGGGCGAAAGCCCTGGTCGCGGAGACTCAGCCGGCTCCCCGTGCCGTGATATTTGATGCTGCCGGGCAGGATTCCCTGGATCTGACCAGTGCAGAGGTGCTGAAAGGTCTGTACCTCGAGCTGAAGCACGAAGGGATCGATCTCTATGTGGCGGAGCTGCATGGACCGGTGCTGGAGTCTGGCCGGCGGATGGGGCTGCTTGAGATCATCGGCCAAGACCGCATCTTCCCGACCGTCGACGCTGCCGTGCGCTTTGTCGAGACGTCTATGCCACCGGCGAGTCCCAATATGACCTGACTTTCCCCCGGTGCAGTGGACACCAAGATAGGCGAAGGCAAGGTGATCGATGGTTCCGTGGGAGCCGTTGTTGCCTTCGTGCCGTGGTGCTCTCTCAGCGGCTAGATCATCTGGCCGGGCGCCGAGCTCGCCGCCGGGTATAGCCGTTGGCGCCGGGTAGGTCGCCCCCTGGAGACCGGCCGCTGCACGAAGGGACAGTGAGGGGGACAAAGGGCCTGGCGGCGGGCAGGGCGCACTTGAGAAGACTGAGGCTGGGTGAACCAGACAAGTGCGCACCGGCCGAAACTGGAACGGCAGCTGCTCTCCGGAGGCACGTCTCGCAAAGCAGTACGCCTGGCTGGATTGGCAACCGGCCCGCGGGCTTGGCCTGCCCTGGCGCGTAGCCGGCCCAAGCCGCTGGCCTCAATCTCCCCTGGCGCCGCTCAGGAGTGCCGGGATTTTCTGGGTTCGCCAGCCCCCCTCACCGAGGTTTGCCCACTTTCCAACCGCTCTCTACCGTGTTATAATAGGGCTGCGAAGGCTGGGCAAAACCGCTCTCTCACCGCCGCATGGAGAGCGATGCCTCGTTGATTTCGCGTTAGCCCGTAGCTTGCACACGGAGAAGCCCGAGTGGGGAAAAGGAAACGTTCAGAGGAAAGTCAGGGCGGGGATCAGGACCTGGAGGCGCTTTCGCTCGAGGAGGCCCGGCGTCTGCTCCGCGAGTCACGCGCGCGCCAGATCGAGCTGGAGATGCAAAACGAGGAGCTGCGCCGTACGCAGCAACAACTGGAGCTCATCATGGACAGCGTCCCGGTCCTTATCGCCTACGCGGATTCGAACTGGACGTATCGGTACGTCAACGGCGCATACGCAGAATGGTTTGGTCGTTCCAGCACGGATTTTGTGGGCATGAAGATCGGGGAGCTTGTGAGCGGAGGCCTGTACGCGGAGTTGGCGCACTACCTTCAACTCGTCTCGTCCAGCCGCAAGGCCGTGTCCTGGGAGGCAGAGTTCCCATCTCGAGATGGCCGGGCACATATACTGCGGCGCGCCCTTGTTCCGCACTTGGACGCACAGGGAAACGTGCAGGGGTTTGTGGCGCTGGTGCAGGATGTCACCGAGCAAAGACGAGCCGAAGAAGCGCTTCGCACTCAGCAAGAACGACTCGATCTCATCATTGACAACATCCCGGCTTACATCGCCTTCACGGATGTGGACCTGCAGATCCTGCACGCCAACCGCGCCATGGCAGACTGGTGGGGCTATGCCAAGGACCAAGTCGTGGGCAAGAACTTTCGGGAGGTTGCGACTCCCGGGGGATACGAGCGCAACGAACCCTACATCCGGCAGGCTCTGGCCAGCCGGCAGACAGTGATCCATGAGCGCGAGCAGCTAAGCGCGACCGGGCAGACCCGAGTTGCGCGGGCGACCTTTGTTCCGTACCTGGACGAAGAGGGAAACGTGTGGGGCCTTGTGGCGTTGATCTTGGACGTCACCGAGCAAAGACGAGCTGAGGAAGACCTGCGGGCGAGCGAGGAGCGGTACAGGCTCCTTGTGGACAACATGCGCGAGGGCCTGGCTGTGCTGGACGAGCACGCGCTGCTGATCTACGTGAACGCCTCCCTATGTGCCATGACAGGCTGGGCACGCGACGAGCTGTTGGGCCGGCCCTCGGTCAAGCTCTTCCCCGCCGCGTACCGGGAGCGGCACCTGGGCTGGCTCGCCCGGCGCAGGGCAGGCTTTTCCGACACGTACGAGGCGGTTTTCCAGCGCCCGGACGGCGGCAAGGTCCCCGCGCTCATTTCTGCCAGCCCGATCCTGGATTCCCAGGGTGACTACAAGGGCAGCTTTGCCGTGCTGACGGACCTCAGCGAGCGGGTAGAGGCCGAGGAGGCTCTGCGGCGGCGCGTCGAGGAGCTGACGGTACTGAACCGCATCGCGCATACGATGGCCGGCGCAGCCGAGCTGCCGGCAACCCTGGCGCAGGCCAATGAGATCATCGCCGGGCTGTTTGGCGCTCATTGTGTGCACGTCATCTGGGCGGAAGGCGAGGATGCGAGATTCCATCTCCATGTCGGTTCTGAGCCCGGTTCGGCGCAGGTCGGCCCCACCCGGCTCGACGTCTCCCTGGACAAGCTGGCCGTCCTCGGCCGGGTGTTGCGCGGAGGCAGATCGCAGGTCGTCGCGGATGTTCGGTCCCTGGCGCTGTCGGACCTGGAGCGCGAGTTGCTGGTGCACGGGCGAGTCCAGTCGATCATGTTCATCCCGCTCGTGATCGGCGGCACGGCCGTCGGCCTGCTGTGGATCGGCAGCGACGGGCCGGGACGGGTCTTCACGGCGGATGAGATGCGCCTGGCCGAAACCGTCGCCCTTGACCTGGCGGCCGCGATCGAAAGCGCCCGCTTATCCCGGCAGGCACGAGCAGCGGCCGTTGCCGAAGAGCGCAGCCGCCTGGCGCGTGAGCTCCACGATTCAATCACCCAGACCCTGTACTCGGTGAGCATCCTGGCCGAAGCTCTGCCCCGCGTCCTGGAGCGCGACCTGGAAGATGCCAAGCGCAATGCCCGTCTCATGCGCCAGGTAGTGTTGGGTGCTCTGGCAGAGATGCGCACCTTGCTTTTCGAGCTGCGCCCGGAAGCCCTGGACACGGCCGGCCTTCCTGTCTTGTTGGGACAGTTGGCAGAGTCGCTGCGCGGCCGCGCACGCGTCGGCGTCGAGCTGAATTTTGAGGGCAAGCTGGAACTGCCGCCAAACATCAAGATTGGCCTGTATCGCATCACCCAGGAGGCTTTCAACAACATTGCCAGGCACGCCCGGGCCACACACGTCACCGCGGCTGTGCAGAACCTGCCCGACCGGGTACTACTGACCATCCAAGACGACGGCCGGGGGTTCGACCCCGACTCTGTTCAGGCGCAGCAGATGGGCTTGCGAATGATGCGCGAACGGGCGGAGGGGCTCGGGCTGCAATTAGCGATTGAGAGCCGGGTACGCCGCGGGACAAAGCTTGCCGTCACGTGGCAGAAGGACGCGGGACCGCTTCGGGGGACAGAGGACAGAGGGCAGGGGACGGAGGGCAGATGAACGATCGCGGCCGACTTTGGTCCTCCGGCGTATTGGCGAAAGGGTCGTTCCATGGGTAGTACAACTCCGTCTGAACGAAAACCTGTTCGCGTCATGATCGTAGACGACCACCTCCTGGTACGTGACGGACTGAATCTGCTGGTGTCCACGTTCGACGATCTGGAAGTGGTCGGCGTCGCGGAGGATGGGGAGGAGGCGGTGAGCCTCTGCGGACAGGCCCAACCCGACGTGATCTTGATGGACGTGGTGATGCCCAACATGGACGGCCCTACCGCCACCGCCCACATCCGGGAAGCCTGGCCCCACGTTCAGGTCCTGGCCCTGACCAGTTTCGTGGAAGAGGACCTGGTGCAGCGGGCCATGGGGGCCGGGGCCATCGGCTATCTGCTCAAAAAGGCGAGTGCCCAAGAACTCGCGGAAGCAATCCGGGCTGCGCACGCGGGCCGCTTCACAATAGACCCGGATGCAATGCAGTTGCTGATCAAGTCTGTCCACCGCCCACCACTTCTGGGACATGACCTCACCGAGCGAGAGCGAGAGGTTCTCGCGCTGGTGGCCGAAGGTCTGACAAACAAAGAGATTGCCGAAAAGCTGACCCTGAGCCCGGCTACGGTGCGAGTCTATGTCAGCCACATCCTCTCCAAGCTTGGCGCCGGTAACCGCACCGAAGCTGCCAGACTGGCTCTGGACCACAAGCTGGTCTCGTCAGGAAGCCTCTAACACCCTCCTGCAACCCTGGTACGGGCGCACGGCCCAGCAGTTCTGAACATGGCTTGGCGGGGGCCCGGTTCGCTCATTCGCTCGGCCAGGATCGTGGCAAGAACCGCCAGATCTGGTGATTTGGCGGGAGCGGGCGGGCCGGATTCTAGTTAGATTCAGAACGGCTGCGCACGGCCCCTTGCCCTTGTAGCGGCCTGGCAGGACCGGCAAGCACAAGCGTGCGCCCCCACGGGAATACTGTTTTCGAGGGAGTTGCCCTGTCCGAAGGATGTGGCTCCGACAGGAACGGATGCAAGTCCTCGCCATAGACACTTGTTAATACCCAAAGTACGCCACATGGCCATGCTCAGAATATACCAACAGCGGATTGCGTCCTGCTGAGCCAGCAGGTATACTGGACCAAGTATACGGGACTTGCGAGTCACGCTCGAGAGGACCACGAGGGAGTATGGCATGAGAATAGTGCTGGCGAGCGCGCGGCCGGACCTGAGGTTGGCTCTGGAGATCCTACTCCGAGAGGAGCTTGGTACCGAGGTCGTCGGCACCGTGAGCGAAGCCGCAAGCCTGAGAAGCCTGCTCCAGTCCAGCCGTCCGGACCTGGTCATCCTCGATTGGGATCTACCCGGCTACACCCCCATCCAGCTGCTGGCCGAGGCCAAGCAGCTCCGACGCTCCCCACAGATCATCGTGCTTGGTCGCGACGAAGGCGTCCGGAAAGAGGCCCTGGCTGCCGGCGCCGATGCCTTTGTCTTGTCCGGCGACCCGCCGGTTGTCCTGATAGCCGCCGTTCTGCAGAGCCGCAAAAAGTACCGGTCCGGCACCGGCACAGTAGCGACCCTCGGCGACGGAGTTTCGCAAGCTGCAGCCGGCGGTCAGATGCTCGACGGAACGACAGAAGAATTGGGCTGAAACGAAAATCAACGGAGGTAAAGACAAATGATCAAACATGGACCAGTCGACGTAATCGTTCTGGCTGCCGGAGAACCCCGCTTTGATGGGGGCGTCTTTGCGGAGTTAGAACGGCAGGCGGCAACCGGGACCATCCGGGTGCTTGACGCCTTGATCGTCTTGAAAGACGAGAAAGGGCAGGCTTGGGCGCTCAACCTCGAAGATCTGCCGCCGGAGCAGGCTGCCGCGGTGGGCTTTATCGAAACCGGGACGCGGGGTCTCTTTGACACCGAGGATGCCGAAATGCTGATGGAGGGCATGGTGCCCGGCTCGGCCGTGGTCGCCCTGGCCATCGAGCATACCTGGGCGTTGGCCCTGGTCAATGCCCTGTGGCAGGCCGGCGTGGAAGCAGCGTTGAACTTTCGCGTGCCGGCGTTAGATGTCGACGAGGCGTTCGCCTCGCTCGGCTTGGAATAGGGTCTGTAAAGGAGGCCAAAATGCCAAGAATGATGCGAAGAATGGCCAGGACTGCTGTCGTGGTCGGCACGGCGACTGCCACAGCCGGTGCTGTAAACCGCCGCCAGGCTGACAAAAACGCGCAGGCGCAGGCAGAAGCGGACGCCGCTTATGCGCAAGCGGCCGCGCCGCCACAAGAGGAGTATTATCCGCCACCGCCGCCTGAGCCCTCCCCTGAAGACGATATGATCACCCAGCTCGAGCGCCTCAGCGCGCTCAAGGTCCAGGGGCATCTTTCCGAAGAAGAGTTCGCGGCTGCCAAGCAAAAACTGCTGGCAGGTTGATTGACACGTGTTGCAGAAGGAAGACGAGATGACGAACAGCAATCCAATATCCCTGCCGGTGCCGGCATTTGCCGGCGGAACGAAGGCAATCACCCTGACCCCGGTCGTGGGCACGCCGCGGCGGGAGTACGCCGAGATGTTTATTCCGGGTGAAGAGAATGTGGAAGACGGCGAGCTGCGGGTGACCGTGCTTGGAAGCGGCAATCCCTGGAACACGCGCGCTCAAGCCTCGGCCAGCATCATGGTGGAGGTCGGCAACCCGGAGCGCGACATCCTGGTTTTCGACCTCGGGAGCGGTTCCCTGGCGAACTATGCGAGTCTGAAGCTGCCGGTCAACAAGCTTAACAAGGTGTTCCTGACCCACCTGCATGCCGACCACACCAGCGACCTGATCACGCTCTCCGGCAGCTGGTCGAAGATAGGACGGGCCGACGGGCCGGTCTACGTGTGGGGTCCCAGCGGGACCGAGCCTCGCCTGGGCACGCGACACTTTGTCGAAGCGATCGAGGAAGCGCTGGCGTGGGACACCGCAGCCGGGCACGGGGCCATGAACCCGGAGAGCATGAAGATCGTGGTGTCCGAGTTCGACTTTAGCAAGACCCAGGTGGTCTACGAGGAGAACGGTGTGAAGGTGACGTCGTTTCCCGTCGTCCACGCCCTGAGCGGCGCCGTCGGCTATCGCCTCGACTTTGCCGGCCTGTCGTTCGTCTTCTCGGGCGACGCTCGCGCGTCCTGGCCGCTGGTGC
>JBFYTF010000440.1:0-2925 GCA_041300865.1 Anaerolineae bacterium | reverse complement strand
TCTTCAATAGATGCGACGAGAAGCAGAATGGCTATTACACATAGCACGAACGCAGAAAGGCTTGCGGTTAGCAGCGAAACCCCCCGGTGGCCACCTCAAAATCCCCCACCTGTGGCCGGGTCAAAATCCCCCAGGGACGACGGCAGGAACGGGTTGATTGTTAATCGTTCTCAGGGCGCTTGGCAAGTCTCCCTGCAGCCTGCCCGAGTCGGTAACTGCGGCCCCGGAACTCGGCCAGCACACTGCGGTGCATGAGGCGGTCCAGGATGGTGGTTGCCAACGCCGTGTCGCCGAGATACGTCTCCCAGTCAGCGATGATCCGGTTTGAGGTGATCAGTACGCTGCGGCGCAACTTGTAGCGTTTGTGGATCAGCGCCTGCAGCTCGTCAGCGCGCTCCTGAGCGATGCGCCGGGCCATGAACAAGTCGTCCAGGACCAGCAGGTCGGCGTCGAGGGCGGGTTTCAGCCGCAGCTGCTTCCCGAGGGACGGGGTGAGCACGAGGCTGCTGAGCAACTCATCCGCTTCCGCGTACATCACGCGTAAACCCGCGCGGACGGCCGAGTAGGCAACCGCTTTGGCGATATGACTTTTGCCAGTGCCGGGTGGACCGATCAGGATGGCATTTTCCCCCTCGGCGATGAACTTCAGCGTATTGAGTTCGAAACAGGTGCGTTTGGGAATTTTGGGATTGAAGCCCCAGTCGAACTCCGCCAGGGACGTGCGCTCATCCAGGCCGGATTGCTTGTAACGCAGTTCGGTCTGTCGCGATAGGCGGCGATCCAGCTCGTCCTGCAGGATCGCGGAGAAGGTCTCCAGGAACGACAGGTCGGCGGCCTGCGCTTCCAGCACCCGGGTTTCCAGTGTGGCGCGCATACCGGACAGGCGCAGCTGCTTGAGGGCTTTTTCGATTTCCATCATGGTCATGCTCATGGCTTGGCTGCTCCTGCGGTGGATTGACGTTGGGCGCCACGCGCGAAGAACGCGGCGTACTCGGCGGTGTTGCGGATGAGATCGTGTTGTTGGGTCAGGGACGGCGTTGCGGGGGACTCAAGCGGCAGCTCCCCCTGTCCAGCCTCGACCTTGGCAATGGCCTCGCTCAGCGACTGCTCGGCCAGAGAGCGCACGCGCTTGTAGGAGCGGATGCCCTGAGCCAGTGCGGTGCTCGTCGCCCGTTCCAGGATGCAGTCGGGGTAGCGTCCGGCGAGGCCGACAATGCCCCACATGCTCTTCTGGGCCTCGCGTCCATGCCGCTCGAACAGTCCCAGACACAGCGCATGGGTGTTGGGTCCGATAGCCTTGGCGCGGGCCAGGATCTGCCGGGTTTGACGTGAAGGATTGAACACCCGCTCGTCATCGGGCAGCTTGACCTCACCTTTGTGGGTGGCAAGGGGATGCCGGCGGATCAAGACGAGCGTATCTATAGCGCGGATCTCGAGTTCGTGCTCGTAGAGTCGAATCAGGACACGGCTGCCAATGCGAGCCGGACGGGCGGCATACCAGGCGCCTTGCACCTGGATGGTGGTGTCATCACCCACCGTGCGGGTGCCCTCCTCGAAGTAGCGGAAGCGCTCCAGGGGCAGCGGCTGCAGGGCCGGGCGTTCCTCCTGGAACATCGCCTCGACCTGGCGCCTGGTGCGGCCGTGGATACGCTGGGCGGCCCACTTCTCCTCCCAGTGCATCAGGTAGGCATTCTGCTCCTCCAGCGAGTCGAAGCGTTTGCCTTTGAGGGCAGTGGCCTGGGTGTGCTGGATCGCGCTTTCCACGGTACCCTTGCGATTCGGGTCGCGAATGCGCGCCGGGTCGGCGACGACACCGTAATGCGCCAGCATAGCGGCATAGACTCGGTTGAGTTCCGGCTCGTAGAGGTCCGGGGTGATTACGCCCTCCTTGAGATTATCCAGAACGCAGTATTGCGGGCAGCCGCCGAAGTAGCGGAAAGCCTCCTCGTGCAACCGGGCCCAAACCTCGGTGCTGGACTTCCACACGACCTTGCGGAACGAGCGACGGGAGTAGCGCAGTGTCATGACAAACAGGCGTGGTCGCCGATAGCGGCCAGTGGGGCCGTAACGGGTCAGGGCCCCTTCCCCGTAATCCACCTGTGCCTCTTCACCGGGTAGAAACGCCAGCCGGTCGAACTGCCTGGGAGCGGCGGTGCGCAGGTGCCGGCAGAAGCGCTTCACGCTGTTGTAGCCGTGGATGAAGCCATGCGCATCGACCAGTTCCTGGTAGATCGCGGTGGCATTGCGACCCAGGCGCACCTGCTCCTCAATCCATTCCCGGTGGGGTTCGCAGGCTGAAGGCGTGGGGGTGTAGCCCTTGCCCGGGTCAATCCCCGGTGGCCGGGGTGGGGGATTTTGAACTGACACGGCAGCGGAGCCGGTGGCCGGGGTGGCCGGGGTGGGGGATTTTGACGAGTCTGTCAGCGTGTCCACCGCCAAGGTCTGGGCGACCTTGCGGATGGTCTTGCGGTCGACCCCCGTCTTGCGACTGATCTCTCGCTGTGACACGCCGTTCTGCAGCAACGTGATCACAGCCCCCATTCGGTGTGGCTTCAAGACATTCACTCCTTGCCCCTCGCTTGATGCAAAGGGGCCATGATGTCCTGCCGCTGGAGTGCCGCCAAAGGCGACTTGATCAGGTCCTCAGGTGGGGGATTTTGAGGTGGCCATCAGTGGGGGATTTTGGGTGGCCGCCGGGGCTCGAAGAAGGGTAACGGCTTTTCGAAACCGAACTCCGAGCTAGGGCCGAGCCCAAATACTGTAGCTCTACTCATGAACTAGAAATTCGCCATGCACAGGTGCCGAGGACGAGCGATCCTTTTTCAAAAATATCGGACGCCTCTAGCGAGCTTCTGTTGGTAAAGTAAAGGAGGAAGCTATTCACGGATAGAGTTTTTGGTAGGGACAGGGAGTTGCTGGATCATA
>JBFYTF010000434.1:0-3013 GCA_041300865.1 Anaerolineae bacterium | reverse complement strand
ACGTGCTGATCCGAGCGTATCACGGCGTCGCGCTGGTGTTCCTTCTCGCGGTTTATGTTCTGATATTGTTGTTCGCGATGTCGTTCCTTACCGCCTGCTTTGCCAGATTCCGGCCAGTAGTGGACGAGAAGTATGAGCACTGAGGATTCCAAGCCGAACCAGTCGTGTCACCCAACGCCGGTTTTCCGCGTCCGTGAATGCGGTTGCCCGTGGTCCGGCGTGGGTGCACTTTCTCGTTGGGCGCTATGAGCATCTGGAGTATTCCAAGGTCCTCGGCTGATCGATGGCGTGCGATTATCGTGGTGCCTGAATTGTGCATTCTGGTGCTATTGGTGGCCGGGATGGTCGCCGGGTTGACGATGTCGAACGATTTCGTCGCGCTGGACCATCAAGCCGAGAAGACCTACGCCTCAGATCTGTCTCGCGCCTTGACCCCGGTGGCTTATGTGACGTTGGGCCTCAGCCTAATGCTTAGCGCCGCCGCCACCTATCGGCGACGTTTCCCAGAAGGCAGAGAGTTGTTTTGGCCAGCCATACTCATTGCCGTCCTGGGCGTAGTGCTGGCTGCGAATGGACTGCTTAGCGATGGGCCGTGCAAATGATCGGAAGATCGCCCAACCAGGCGTCGCAGCCAATGCCGGGAAGCCGTCTTGGGTTTCATCGGGAGCCCGTGGCCCGGCATGGTTGGACTCATCGTTGGACCGCGACGCCCCACCTTCGAGTCTATGAACATCACGGCCACTGAGCTGAAGTCGATCCGACACCTCGAGGAAGCGAGCCGTTGCATTCATTGGACCCGCTGGCTCACTGTTGGCATTGGGGCCATCGTTTGCGCGATTTACTGGAAGAGTCCGGTTGCGCTTGTTGCGTGGATTTACAGCGGCAATGCACAGTCGAGCTCCCATCCTGACGCGAAATACATCACGATGTTCTTACTCGGCCTTTACTTTCTCATCAGTGGTTTGGTGCAGTGGCGCGGAGGCTGGCGGGAAAGGTTGATTCTGAAATTGGCCAGAGAGTGCGGAGTTCTTAAGGAGGACGGAGCATGAGACATACACGGTCCAACAAGGCGCGTCAGGCAACGCCGGGAGATCATCTCCATTCCAATCGAGCGTCCTTGGCCCGGCGTGCCTATATTTTCGTTAGCCCTATGAGAAACTGCATCCTAGCCCTCTACGTATTCCTCCAAGGGTCGGCTTGCCTCGGCCAAGGGTCACTTTACTCGTTCTCTGGGAACGTGAGCAGCCTCTTCTACGACGGCGGAGGCATATTGGCGGCGCACAACGTCACCGTTGGGGATCCTGTGTCCGCCAGCTACATCGTTGATTTTGAAGCCCCAGGATTCTACCTGCTCAACGATGGAAGTCTCGATGTACCCGCCGACCCACCTTTGGGCAACGTGCATACGACCTATTTCTACTGCCGTTGGGCTTCCGGCACTTTGTTGCCGGAGGCAAACGGCGGCTTCAACAATAGGCCGCAGGACATCGCTGAGTATTTCACCGGTTGGAATCAGAGCAGCCCTTCAGGAAATGAGGGTCTATTGCAGGGGGGCACTGGTGATTCCAACTTTTCTGTTCGCAAGTCGAGCTTCAGTAGCGGCAGTCAGGTGCAGGAGTGGCAAGTGGGCACAGAGGTGCGCGGTGTCATTGTTGCTTGGAGTGACCAGGATTGGTCAATCGCCTGGGCAGACATGCGACTCGACTCCATCACGGCGGTGCCGGAGCCAAGCGCCATTCCGTTGTTTTCGATTGGTAGTGCAGCCTTGTTTCTTTGGGGCCGACGAAGGGCTAACCATCCGTCTTCAGGCAAGGCCGGGAGAGCGCCGCGATTGGCACCAGAACATCATCGACCCGGCCTGCCTGATACGGAGCGTTAGGCCGCTTCATGCACACGACACCGTGAACACTGCATTTCATGTTTATTGCGCTCTGGTCGGCACGGTGATTGTCGTCGCACTCTCGGAGGTTCTGCCGGGCGGTGGTTTGATTCTCATCGTCGCTACGGCTGCACTCGCGCTGACTGCGGCCATTGGTGGTACTCGCCTGCCTCTGGCCTTGAGGCTGTTCGCCACCATCATCATTTTCTATTTCGGCTACAGCATGTGCCTCGTAGGCCGCACGATGGAGCCTCTATTGACCCGATACACGGTCAGCATGGCGCTGGCGTCCTTCGGATTGTTCGCGGTTGTACCCTCACTATCACTCTTGAGGCTCTGGACGCGACGAGCAGCGCTTGTGCTCGTCATCGCAGTTTTGCCTCTCAGCCTTGTTGCCGCATCGGTTGTAGCTGGTATCGAGGAGCGCATTTTCGCTCAGAAGCATCAAGACACGGGTGTTGGCCCGACGCCGCGGTGGACGGTCTCCAACCACTGGTTATCCTATGATCGAGACACACAGCATCTCAATGGGTCAGACTGAGCGCAGACGACGGCGGCCTAACCATCCGGTTTCAGGCAAGGCCGGGATCACGTCTCCGTTGACAACTGAACACCATTGCCCCGGCCTGCCTGATCCGGGACGTTAGCCATTTAGCGTATGAGCGCGCTCGAACAATTCTTGGCCTCACTGCTGGGCGGCACGATTGCGATCGCGTTCGTGCTTCTCTTCTCGAAACGGAGTCGCGAGCATCTGCTGGCATATCTTGCGATGGTGCTCGCCATTGCATTCACACTCCCGCTCTACCGGCTTTTCCTCGAAGGATCGTCCTACGGCCTTTTCGTGCTGCCACTGATAGGGGGAGTCCTCGCGGGAGGCGGATTCCAGGTCGGCTTACTGATAGAGCGGTGGGTGAAACCTGGAAGACAAAATGGCTAACCATTCACGTCAGCCAATGCCGGGAGACCTCATCGGGTTTCACCGGACGCCAGTGGCCCGGCATGGCTGCGTTCAGCGTTAGCCTGCATCGCGTGCGTCAGCTATGAGCACACTCACGAAAGACCAGCTTGAGCGGCTCTCACCGGAGCAGCAGAAGGACGTAGCTGTATTGGAGCTTCGTCGAGTGCAGAGGCGAG
>JBFYTF010000421.1:0-14171 GCA_041300865.1 Anaerolineae bacterium | reverse complement strand
TCGGGGTAGGTGTAGCGGCCCATGTTCATGTCGGTCGGGTGCTCGTAGCGCGCCCCGGCGTACAGGGTCACCGGGCGCAGATCGATGCCCTTCTCCTTGGCCTTGCGGTTGACGATGTACTCCAGGTAGGAGGGGTCCTCGTAGCAGTTGCCCCAGTTGTCGTGGTGCATAGGAATGACCACCTTGGCGTTCAGGGCTTCAGCGATCCGCCACAGGTCCCAGGGTGACATCTTGTCGGTGTAGCCCGGGGCATTGTTGCCCATGTTCATCGTGCAGACGTCGACCTTGTACTTCTGGCCCACCATGCGATAGCCGTTGTGGTAGAGGGTGTCGCCCAGGAAGGCCACGTTGCCACCCTCGGTGTTAAAGATAAAGCTGGTGGCCACCTCGGAGTAGGGCGCGGGCGTATCAAAGCCCGTCTTGGTGGCGATGATGTCGAAATTGGGGGCAAAGTCAATGCGCATGTCCTCGATCTCGACATACTCACCAACCTTGGCCACGATCATGCGCTCCTTGGGCACGCCCATGTTCTTCATCATGCGCCGGGCCGCCTCGGGCGGAGCGATGAACTTGCAGTTGGTCGTCTGCAGCGCGGCACTGATCGTGTAAAAGTCCATGTGGTCCTGGTGGTGGTGCGTCACGCACACCGCATCGAGCCGCTCGAACTTCCACGGGTCGATGACGTGAGGGTTGAGGCGCATCCACCACAGCTTGTCGGCTCCGCTCGTACGGCACACGCCGCAGTAGGACTCGTCGGTAAAGATGCTGGGGCCGGCGTAAAGGTCCACGGTAAAGACCGCGCCGCCCCTGGACTTGAGCGCCCACGACGGGCCGCCAAAGTACCACATCACCCCGGTGCCCGGCTTGACCTCGTGCTGGGCAATCTCATAGTTCAGAAACGTGCCCCACTCCGGAAAGACTTCCTGCAGCCACTGGTCGCGCGACATTGGGCGCGGCTTGCCGATGGTGCCACCGTCCATGACACCCCATTCGTCGTACTTGACCACTCGTTCGTCGCTCATTGTTCTCCCTCTCTGTGTGTGTATTTACGGATCACAAATCTCAGGATTACCAGCTCAGGATCGCGCCGGTGCTCGCCGACGTGACCATGCGCGCGTAGCGGGCCAGGTAGCCGGACTGGACACGGGGCTCGGGTGCGCTCCAGGCCGCGCGGCGGCGGGCCAGCTCCGCTTCGTCAACCTCCAGCGTCAGGCAGCGGTTGGGGATGTCGACCAGGATCGTGTCGCCCTCCACCACGAGGGCGAGGGGTCCACCCTCGGCCGCTTCCGGCGAGACGTGGCCGATGGCTGCACCGCGGGTCACCCCCGAAAAGCGGCCGTCGGTGATGAGGGCCACCTCTTCGCCCAGCCCCATGCCCTGGATGGCCGACGTGGGGGCCAGCATCTCGCGCATGCCCGGCCCCCCCCGCGGTCCCTCGTAACGCACGACGACAATGTCGCCGGGCACGATGGCCCCGCCGAGGATGGCCGTCACCGCCTCCTCCTCGCGGTCAAAGACGCGAGCGCGCCCGCGGCGTTGGCGCATCCTCTCCGCGACCGCCACCTGCTTGACCACGGCGCCGTCGGGCGCCAGGTTGCCGTACAGGATCGCAATCCCACCGCGGTCGTGGATGGGCCGGGCGAAGGGCCGCACGATCTCGTCATCGCGGACGGCGGCTCCCTGCAGGTTGGCGCCCAACGTCTGCCCGGTGACGGTCAGCACGTCCGGGTCCACCAGGCCTCGCTCGGCAAGGCGGAGCATGACGCCCTGCACGCCGCCCGCCCGGTCCAGGTCGTCCAGGTGGTGCGGACCGGCGGGGCTCATGTTGACCAGGTGAGGCACCCGGTCGCTCACCTCCTGGAAGAGCCGCTGCGGGATGTCGATGCCCGCCTCGTGAGCGATGGCCGGCACGTGCAGGATGGTGTTCGTCGAGCAGCCCAGGGCCATGTCCACGGCAATAGCGTTCATGAACGCCGCCTTGGTCGCGATCTGCCGCGGGCGGATGTCGCTCGCCAGGAGCTCCATGACCTTGACGCCCGCCTCCTTGGCGAGGCGCTGCCGCGCGGCACTCACAGCCGGAATCGTGCCGTTTCCGGGCAGTGCCATCCCCAGGGCCTCGGCCAGGCAATTCATAGAGTTGGCGGTGAACATTCCCGCGCACGAGCCACAGCCCGGGCAGCAGACCTCTTCCAACTCGACCATCTCGGCCTCGCTCATAGTGCCCGCCGCTACCTGGCCGACCCCCTCCCAGACGGTGGTCAGGTCGGTCTCGCGCCCCCGCCACTCGCCGGCCATCATCGGGCCGCCACTGAGCACCACGGCCGGCACGTCGAGACGCAGGGCGGCCATCATCATCGCCGGGGTGATCTTGTCGCAGTTGGTAACGAGCACCAGGGCATCGAAGGGGTGGGCACAGGCCATGACCTCCACCGAATCGGCGATGAGCTCGCGGCTGGCCAGGACGTAGCGCATGCCGTCGTGGCCCATCGTTAGTCCATCGCAAATGCCAATGGCCGGAAAGACGACCGGCGTACCGCCGGCCATCGACACCCCGCGCACGACGGCCTCCACCAGGACATCCAGGTGTATGTGGCCAGGGATGATCTGGTTGTAGCTGTTCACCACACCCACGATGGGCTGCTCTACCTCCCGCCGGGTATAGCCCATGGAATAGAAGAGCGCCCGGTGCTGCGCGCGCTGTGGTCCCTTTTTCATCGCATCGCTTCGCATACTATTATCCTTTCCCTAACTCCTCGCTGCCGGGCCCCAAGCCCAACAGCCCCCGCGCCTCAAGGGGGCTGGCCGGGTCGCGGCCCGCCAGCCGCGCGATCTGCACGGCCCTGGCCACGAGGTCGCCGTTGCCGCGGGCAAGGGTTTTGGTCGCCGGGTCGATGTAGACATTGTCCTCCAGCCCCACCCGGATGTGGCCGCCAAAGACCGCGCAGGCCATGGCCACGGGGAAGGAGAACGGGCCGACGCCGATCCCCTGCCAGGAAGACCCGGGCGGAATGGCGTGGATGTAGCTGTTGAGGATGTCCGAGTTAAAGCGCACACCGCCCATCACGCCAAAGACAAAGGAGAAGTGGAGCGGCGGGACGAGAAAATCATAGTGCTCGAAGAAAAAGAGGGCATTGTGCACGTGCGCGATGGCAAAGCACTCCAGCTCGGGCTTGATGCCACGCCGGTGCATGATCGTGCCGAACTCGAGGGTGGCCTCCAGGGGATTGTAGTAGGTCTTGTCGTGGATGATGCGCCCGTCCTTGTGGCTGACCGTGCAAAAGTTCATGGTGCCCGGGTTCAACGACGCAAGCTCAGGTCGGTGTAGCTCCACCGGGCGCTTGCGCTCCGCCAGGGTAGACTCGAGGCTAACGCCGGTGCTGAGATTCAGGAGCAGGCCCGTGTTCTCGCGCAGCGCCTGCACCACTTCGGCCATCAGTCGCGGCTCCGTAGTCGGCAGTCCTGTGGCCGGGTCGCGAAAGTGGACGTGGGCCACCGCCGCCCCCGCCTCCTCCGCCTGCCGCCCTTCCCGGGCGAACTCTTCCGGCGTGTACGGCACAGCCGGATTGTGCTCCTTTAGCGTCACGCTGCCGGCCAACGCCGCAGTTATGACAATCTTATCGGGCATCGTTCCTCCCCTCAGGATGACAAGTTGGCCACAGGATCACAACCTCACCGCTCATGGCGCAGCAGCTTCGCTCCCGCCAGGACGACGACCTACCGCAACTCGCGCAGCAGCTTGAGCTGCCGGATGAAATACAGGTCGCGCTTGCGCAGGATCTCGTCGCGGTCCGCACCCTGGTAATCGTAAAAGCCCTGCCCGGTCTTGATGCCCAGGTGGCCCTCTGCCACCAGCCGGTCAAAGAACTCGGGAGTGGCCTGCATGGTGCTCAAGGCAGGCAGCAAGTACTGGGCCACGCTGTGAAAGACGTCGAGCCCACCCAGGTCGGCGGTTTCGAGGGGGCCCAGCCACGGATAACGAAAGCCCACGCCGTTCTTGAGGGTGCGGTCCACGTCCTCAGCGCTGACCACGCCTTCGGCTACGAGGTGCAGCGCCTCGCGGAGCACGGCATACTGCAGCCGGTTGCTGGCAAAGCCGGGCACGTCCCTCTTGACCATGACCGGTACCTTGCCCAGGCTTTCCGTCACCCGGTAGATGGTCTCCGCCGTCTCGTCCGAGGTCTGCTCGCCGCGAATGACCTCCACCAGGGGCACGATCTCGGCAGGATTGGCCCAATGCTGCCCCCCCACCCGCTCTGGGCAGCGGCAGGCGCCGGCAATGTCCGTGATGCTCAGGCCTGAAGTGTTGGTCGCCAGGATGGTGTCGTCGGAGCACAGGCCCTCCATCTCCTGGAAAAGCGCCTGCTTCAGGTCCAGCTTCTCGGGGGCCGCCTCCAGCACGAACTGCACGCCTCGCAGCGCAGCAGCTAGGCTGCCCGTCGTCTCGATCCGCTCGCGGGCCACACGAGCGGCCTCAGGGTCCACCAAGCCCTCTTCGACGAAAACCGCCTGGCTGTTCCTGATGCGCTTGACGGCCCAGTCGAGCTGCTCGGGCCGGACGTCGTACAGTGCCACCTCGTAGCCCGCCTGGGCATAGCACAACGCCATCCCGGCTCCCATCGTGCCGGCGCCGATCATGCCCATGCGGCGGATGTCCTCGAATGCAGCCATGCTTCCTCCTCTTTGCTTTCGATCAGGATGCCAGGCCCAACAGCCGCCTGGCGAGCGCCACCTTGCCTTCCAGGCCGGCCTGGCGGCCGATGACGATGCGCTGCGCCATGGGCGAGCCGGCGCCGTGCATCGACTCGACCAGGTAGGCCACGGCCCCGGCACCCACCACCAGGTTCTCGATGAGGCGCAGGACCTTGACGCGGTCGGCCGCATTCCAGCCTGGGGCGGCAGCCAAGTATTTGCGCATCGTAGGGCCGACCTCCGGGTCGTCCAGCTCGCGGGCGGTGGGTAGAGTGCCCAGCAACCCGCCGGCGATGTCCGTCGCCAGGCGTGCCATCTCGTAAGGAAACCGGGTGACGTTCAGCTTGCAGACGTTCGCCAGGAGCAGGTCCACCAGGTAGTTGCCGGCGGCCGTGGCCTGGCCCCGGGCGGAGCAGGCGATGCCGCAGGCAAACATCGTCTCGTTGAGGTGGATCATCTCCACGAGCTTGTCGCGCACGTGGGAGGCGCCGTCGACGCCGTTCATGCGGGCGGCCAGGGCCGTCGCGCCGATGAGGACGTCGCCCACCCCCACCTTGCAGCCGCCGTAGCTCTGGCGGTGGTAGGCGGCAAAGCGCTCCACCAGGGCGCTGCACTGGTCCACCTCGCCGTCGAGAAAGACGCGCTCGGCGGGCACGAAAACGTCGTCAAAGACGGCCAGTACCTCCTGGCCGCCAAAGCGGGGATTACCCACATCGGCCAAGCCTTCCTCGAGCTTGCGGGTGTCACTCGCCTGCCGGCCGAGCAGAAAGCGCAGCCCCGGGCTGTTGGTCGGCAGGGCAAAGGAGATGGCCCACTCCTCCTCGCCGGCGCGCAGGGCCGCGGTGGGCATGACGAGGATCTCGTGGGAATTGAGGAGGCCCGTCTGGTGGAACTTTGCTCCGCGCACGACGACACCGTCGGGCCGGCGCTCCACGACGCGCAGGTACAAGTCGGGGTCGGCTTGCTCGGAGGGCCGCTTGCCGCGATCGCCTTTGGGATCGGTCATAGCGCCGTCGACCACCAGGTCCTCGCGCTGCACCTGCGCCCAGTAGTCGCAAAAGCGCCGGTGGTACTCGGTGCCGTGGACCGCGTCTCCCTCGTAGGTCACGCTGTAGACGGCGTTGGCCGCGTCCATGCCCACACAACGCTGGAAGCAGCAGCCAGTGAGGTTGCCGCAGTGGCGCTGCATGAGCACCTTTTTCACCAGGTCGTCGGCACTCTGGTGCAGGTGGGTGAAACGGTTGACCTCATCGCCGGTGAGGGATGAGGGGGCGCGAAACAGGTCGCGGCTGGCGGGGTCGTGGGCGCAATCGTAGGTCACGGCTACGGCCCGCAGCGACGGGCGCACCAGGGGGTGGCCGGCCGTGGGCAGCGCACCTTCCCCCAGGATGTTGGCCCGCAGATCCAGGGCCTCGATAGAAGCCAGGTATTCGTCGCCGGTTTTCAGTCCCACCGCTCCACCTCCCGGTGCCAGGCCCCGTCAGCCGGTCTTTCCGCCCCACAGCTCCAGCGCCACCTGCAGCTCGGGGTGTTCCCGAGCCTTTTCGCCCAGGGGCACACCCTCCACGGCGGCGTCGATGGCGTGCCGCATGGCCCGCGCACCGGCCGCCGCCCCGCCGGGGTGGCCCTGGATGGCGCCCCCCACCCCGAGCATCACATCCAGCCCCACGTCGGCGACGATGCGCGGCGTGTTGGCCGGGTGGATGCCGCCCCCGACGTTCGGCAGGATGGGCTTCAGATCGTACAAGGGCATGCTCTGAAACTGGACGATGCGCAGGAACTTGTCCCGCAGCAATGGGTAGCTGGAATAGATCGATCCCAGGGCCCCAATATCGGCCCCCGCCAGCCGGCTCAGCTTGCCGAGGAGCAGAGGCGAGGAGATACCGGCCCGCGGGTTCTCGGTCAGAGCCCCAGTGCCAGCGTAGTGGGTCAGGATCGGGACTGTCACCTCCGGGTCCTCGGCCAGCGCCTGGACCAGACCCAGCCCGGCCGACACGCCGTTGATCATGACCATGCCGGCGCCCAGCTCCCGCGCTCGCCGCGCGTTTTCCAGCACACGTTCTGGCCGGTCGGTGATGTTGGGGCAATAGACGGTACGGTGCCCGGTCTCCTGGTAGACCTGCTCAGCAGCGGCGGTGTAGGCACGCACCCGCTCGAGGACGGGGTTAAAGGACGTATTACCTAGCAGCTCGTCGTCCTTGATGACGTCCACGCCGCCCCGGGCCGACTCGGCGAAGAACCGGGCGCCTACCTCAGGTCCGAAACCGGTGCAGGGCTTGATCATGTTCAGCAGAATCGGCCGCCTGGGGATGCCCAGCGCCGCCCGGACGCCGGCCACGCCGAACTTGGGCCCACCAAAGCCGGCGACAAAGGTCGGCGACAGGGCCAAGTCGACGAGCTTGAGCTGCGTGGCAGTCGAGACGTCGTTGCCGAGCAGCGTCGTCATCAGCATGGGGATCTGCGAGCCGAAATTGACCTCGGGAAAGGCGATCTGGACAAAGAAGGAGCGCCGGCCACCGGCCGGAACGTCGGGCGCCAGCTCCAAGGGTGGCACATCGTAGATGGCCACCACGCGGCCGGTGTGCCGCTCCTGCATCTCGCGGGTGACGCCCGGCACCGGCAGCCAAGTACCGGTTGTCTGGCCCACGGCGAACGAGGCCGCCTTGGCCACGATGTCGACGGCGGCATCGGCCTCCAGGTAGTAGGTGGCGATGACATAGCCCTTGCCGGTCAGGTCCTCCGGATAGGCAAACGTCGCGCTAGGCATGGGCTCTCCGGCCTCCGAACTCGATGGCCGCATCGGCCATCGCCAGGATGTTCTCCGGCGGCACGTCCTCCTGGATGTTGTGCACCGAGGCCAGGACATAGCCGCCACCGGGGGCCAGGTCGGCGATACGCTGCCGGACCTCGGCCCGCACCTCCTCGGCGCTGCCGTAGGGCAGCACGCGCTGCGTGTCGATGGCGCCCCAGAAGCAGACCCGAGCGCCGAACTCGGCCTTGAGGGCAGCCGTGTCCATGTGTGCCGACGACACCTGCACCGGGTTGAGGGCATCGACGCCAATGTCGACAAAGTCGCCGATCAGGGAGCGCACGGCGCCGCAGCAGTGGTAGAGCACCCGGGCGCCAGACCGCTCCTTGATGCAGCGCACCATCTGCTCGTGGCGCGGCTTGAACAGGCGGCGGTAGCGCGCCAGGTCCACCATCGGCCGGTCGTGAAAGGCCACGTCGTCGGCCATGGCGACGACGTCGACGTATGGTCCGACCTCGTCCAGGACGGTGGCGCACAGGGCCAGCCACCAGGCCAGGGCACCATCCAGGAGGGCATCGAGGAACTGGGGGTTGAGGACGATGTCCATGAGCCACTGCTCGTAACCGCGCAGGTACTGGCTGAGGTGGACAAAGCCCACGGGCAGGGAGAGGACAACCGCGTACTCGCCCTCCTCGTGCAGCCGGCGTGCGGCTGCGCGCAGGCCCCGCGTCCGCCCGGGGTTGGTGGCATCGGGCCAGGGATAGTTCGCCAGCTCGTTCAGGCCGGCGTCGCGCAGGGGGTTACCCAGGGGCGCATAGTGCCCGTCGCCTGCCCGCCGCCAGACCACCCCGAACTCGTCCCGAAACGAGCCGTCAGCGAGATAGACGTCCTGCCAGCCGTCGGGGCTGCCCACCAGCAGCGGCCGGGTGTCGGCGCACAGGCGCCGGGCCACGGCCTCGTCCAGCAGGACGGTGCGCGACTTGGCCTTCATGTACGACGTCGCGCCGCGCACGCCCAGGCTCGCCTTCAGCCGCTCGTAGGCCAGGCCGACGATGGTGCTGAAAGACGTGCCGCCGACGTCGATGGGCACGCGATCCGGCTCCTGGCGGTCGATGGCCGCCAGCACCCGCTCCCGCGGCGTCATGGTTCCTTTCACGCTGACCACCCTCCTGGGGCCCCGCCGGTTGCCGCGCGCAGGCGGAGAAACGTATCGACCACGGCGGTGGCAAAGGCCGGGTCATTGATATGCGCGTCCAGGGAGATCAGCTCCACCTGGGGCAGCAGCGACTCCTCCATCGCCGTGGCAAACGCCCGGTTGGCGGCCTCGTCGTAGAGCACCTGGCCTCGGCGATTAAGCATGCTGTAGCCCTGTAAGGGCACGAGCACAGCCCGGGCTCCCTGCGCGGCATTCAGGCGCTCGGCGATCCAGTGTCCCACGGCCGCCATCTCACCGGCAGTGGCCCGAACGTGGGTGTGCGTCGGAGTGTGCTGGACGCAGGCCCGCGCCCGGAGCTCTGCGGGCAGCTCCTCGGGCCGGCCGTGTAGCCGGATGTCGGTGGCGCCCGGGACGACGACCTGGGGGATGCCCATTTCCCCGGCAGCTTCCAGGCGGCCGGGCATGGCCGGCATCAGGCCACCGAAAAGGAGGTCGGTGACCTCGTGGGGCGAATAGTCGATGACGCCCTTGATGGCCCCGTCGCGCACCAGCTCCTCCATCGCCTGGCCGCCAATGCCGTTGCAGTGGAAGGCAATGACCTCGAACCCCAGGCCCTCCAGGCGCTCTCTGACGGCCATGACGCCCGGCGTGGTGATGCCCGCCTGGGTGATGGCCACCAGCTCACCCTGGCCCGCCCCAGCCTGTACTCCTACTTCGGACATGGCGGTCACCGCCGCCGCGGCCTGGGCCAGGATACGCCTCGTCACCCGGTTGAGCCCCAGGATGTCGGCCACGGAATGGATCATGGCCACGTCCTTGGTGCCGACGTAGGGGCCAAAGGTCGCCTGGCCACAGGCAACCGTGGAGACCATGACCTTGGGCAGCCCGACGGGCAGGGCGCGCATGGCGGCCGTCGCCATCGCCGTGCCCTGCGCGCCGCCGACAGCTACAATCCCCTCCACCCGGCCCTCGGCGTGCAGGCGGAGGACAACCTGGACCAAGCCGTCGATCATGGCCCGCTGGCAGAGCTGCCGGTCGCCACCGGCCACCAGGGCATCCAGCTCATGGTCGCCGGCGCGGGCCACCGCCTCGCGGCTAACGTCAGCGGTGATGGCCGGCACGCCGAGGATCCCAGGATCGATCAGCAGGGGCACGTGCCCGCGCCTGGCCACTTCGTCCCGCAGAAAGCCCACTTCAGGTCCCTTGGTGTCCAGCGTGCCGATGACCACAATGTTCATCGCCACCTCCCCACAACACGCATCTTGCGTCCCGCGCTACGCCGGCTGCATGGCAGACAACGCGCTCGCAGCGGTGGCGTTCGCATGCAGCACCTGTTTCAGAGCGCCGACCAGCGCGGGGCCGGCGGGGCTCTGCCAGACGTTGCGCCCGAAGGTGATGCCCGCCGCCCCGGCCTGGACCACTCCCTCGGCCATGCGCAGCACGTCGGCGTCCGTGTCCAGGCGAGGGCCGCCGGCGGCGACTACCAGGGCCGGAGATGCGGCCTCGACCACGCGGGCAAACGACTCGGCCGAGCCGGTGTAAAAGGTCTTGACCACATCCACGCCCAGCTCCATGGCCAGGCGTGCCGCGTACGCCACGCGGCCGGCGGTGTACACCTCGTCGCGCGGCACCAGCTCGCCGTTGGGGTAAGAGTGGACGATGACAGGCATGCCGGCTCGCTCGGCCTCCCGAACCAGGGCGCCCAGGTTGGCCAACAGCGTCGCCTGCTGCTCGCTGCCCACGGTCAGGGCCATGGCCACGGCGTCGGCCCCCAGGCGCACGGCGTCGTCTACACCGGCGACCCACACGTCGCACGCCGGATGGAAGGGCGACAAGGTGCTCGATTTCAGGATGAGGGCCACGCGGCCGGCATACGGCCCGAAACAGTGCTCGGCCACGCCCTTCATCATGACCATGGCGTCTGGGCCGGCGCTCGCCATGCGATCGAGGGTCCGCCCGACCTGCTCCAGGCCCGCCAACACCCCGTAGCTCGGTGCATGGTCAATAGCGATGGTCAGGATGCGGCCCGAAACCGGGTTTTGCAGCCTCCGTAGCCGGATCTCTTTGCCTAACATGACGATAACTCCTTTCAGAGATAGGTGTCGTTCAGCCTACAGAGCAGATGGCACGCTGCAGGCCCGGGTGATCCACGGCCCGATAGTGCCCGTACGTGTGGCTGGCTGCCAGGAGCGCCCGGTAGTTCTCGACCGGTACAAAGTCAGGGATCGAGTTGCTGGAGCCCAGGAGCCAGCCCCCACCGGGTGCCAGGGCAGCGACCTTCTGCCGGACCTCTGTCTCCACGTCGGCCGGTGTTCCGGCGCACAGCGTGTTCTTCAGATCGATGTTGCCCGCCACGGCAATGCGAGCGCCCCAGCGGCGCTTGATGGCCACGATGTCGTTCATGGGCGGCTCGAAGGGGTGGATGGCATCAAAGCCACAATCCACCAAGTCGGGCAGCAGGCGGCCTAGGTCGCCGTCGCTATGGAGGCCAACGGGCAAGCCGGCGGCGTGGCACCGCTCCACGATGCGCGCGTACCAGGGATAGACCGTGCGGCGGTAGACCCGGGGGGAGACCACGGGGCCGCTGTTGTAGGCCAAGTCGTCGGGCAGCCAGACAGTGCCGACGCATTCGTGCTGGAGGAGGATCTCGAGCACGGCGAGCTGGCTGGCGCCCAGCCACCCCACCACGTCGCCTACCAGGTCAGGCTCGTCGGCCAGCTTCAGGCAAAAGTTCTCGAAGCCCATGAGCTGCCAGGCGCCCATGAACAAATAGCCCAGCTGCACCAGGACCTTCATACCCTCGGGCAGCAGGCGGGCCAGGCTGCGCAGGTGCTCGTCGAGGTCGGAAAAGTCGCCGTAGCCGCCCAGCTCGTGCGGTGCGGGCCAGGGGAACGACTCGAAATCGCGCCGGTCAAGTACGAGTGCGCCCTCCTCCGACACCCAGCCACCCCGGGGGCCGGAACGCCGGCGGGTCTCTTTCCACTCGGCCACGGCCGGGTGGTAGCCGCGCACGACGCTGCGCACCCCGGCACGGATAGAGACAAAGTCGTAGCCAGCCACCCGCCAAAATTCGACCTCGTCGGGCAGGCCGGCAATGGGCCGGCCCAGAATGGCCTCCCGGTGCTTACGGTCCACCGACATCTCGAACAGCGGTACCCGGCGCGGACCTTCATCCTGGCGGAGCATCGCGCGCCGCACCCGCTCGAAATCGGGGGGGCCGGGATCGAGCACGCCGGTGGAAGGGCCCGCAGAGCCCGGAGAATCGGACATCGGCCCTAGCCGGCAGCCTGCCACCGGGAGGCGACAGCGTGTGGTGTCTCACCCTGGCACAGCCCATCGAGGGCCGCCGCGACCATGGCGGCGAACTCTGGATCGTTGATGTGCAGGTCCGCGACCACGACGGGGATCTCGGGCCGGAGCGCAGCGCGGAACTCGTCGATGACCGCCCGGTTGCCCTCGGGCACGTACAGAGGCGATCCCGCCCGGTTCTGCATGGAAAAGCCCCTTGCCGGCAAGAGCACGACCACCGGGCCGAGGGCGCGGTTGAGGCGTTCGATCATCTCCCGCGCGGCAGCCACCATCTCGGCCGGCATGGGTGCAAAGCAGGTCATCTGCTTGTTGTGCACGACCCGCGGCCGGTCACGGTACTTTTCCGGCGCCTTTTCCACCGACTCAAAGAGCACATAGTCGCTGCCCCCGGTCGACACTACCGCCGGCACCGCCACACGGGTCAGCACCTCCATGCGGTTCGGCGCCCCTGCCAGGCCACCGTGCTGCTGGTCAATGACCTCATGGGTGCTGAGGTCGATCAATGCCACAAAGTCTCCCTGTTCGATGAACTGCTCCATGGCCGGGCCGCTGGTGCCGTTGGCGTGGAAAGGCACGACGTCGTAGCCGGCATCCTCCAGCCGGCGCTTGACGTTCATCACGCACGGCGTGGTGATGCCGAGCATGGTGATGGCCACGGCCGGCCGCGTGGAGCCGCCCTCCGGCTCCAGGCGAAGGGCCATGCCGGCGATGGCATTGGCCGCATTTCTCAGTATGGGCCGGCTGATGACGTTGAGGCCCAGGACGTCGGTAATGGAATGCATCATGCAGATGTCCTTGGTGCCCACGTACGGCCCAAACTGAAAGTTGCCGCTCGCCACCGTGGACAGCATGAGCTTGGGAACGCCGACAGGCAGGGCACGCATGGCCGCCGTGCCGATGGAGGTCCCTTGCCCGCCGCCGATGCTCACGATGCCGTGCAGCCGGCCCTGAGCCAGCAGCTCCTGGACGATGGCGATCAGGCCTTCGATCTGCCGGGCGATGGCATAGCTCTTCTCGCCGCGCTCCAGGAGCGCTTCCAGGGTAGTGCCCGCGGCCCGGGCTACCTCGTAGCGGCTCACGTCGGCGGGGACGAGGGGCTGGCCGAGGATGCCCGGATCGACGAGGATCGTCTCGACTCCCCAGGCAGCTACGTGGTCGCGGAGATAGGCTGCTTCCTCCCCCTTGGTGTCGAGGGTAGCCACAATCACGACCGTGCACTTTAGCTCGGCAGTCATGGCCGTGCTACCTACAGGCCGGCAAAGTAAAAGGGCGCACCCGCCACCGGCTTGCGGCGCTCGCGCAGGGGCATGCCCTCGTAGGGGTAGACGTCATGGTCCATGACCGCCTCGTCGTGGCCCGGCAGGATGAAATCGGCGCGCTTGTCGATCTCTTCCATGCTGCGCCAGCCGTCGATCATGCTCACAAAACGCGCCTGGCTCCAGTAGCGCCAGTGCTCGTCCACGCGGGGTTCGAGGTTGGCATAGCGAAAGACAGCGTCGCCGCAGATCACGGCCGTCCCCGCCGCCGTCTGCACAGCCACGGACTGGTGGCCGGGGGTGTGGCCCGGTGTGGGAAAGACCGAGACGCCGGGCACGATCTCGGCCGCGCCCTCCACAAGCTCGAACTGGCAGCCGACGAACGGCGCCTCGATGCCCAGCATGGGCGACTCGTAGGAGCGATAGTAGAGGGGCAGCGGATTGTAGGCCCACAGGATCTCGGTGGCGTGGGCCACGTAGCGGGCGTTGCGGTACTTTTTCATGTTGTGGGTGTGGTCCCAGTGGAGATGGGTAAAGATGCAGAGGTCGATCTCGTCCGGATCCACCCCCAACCGGCGCAGAGCGTCCGGGCTGTCCAGGCAGTCCTTCTTCTGGCAGTCATGGTGGTAGCGGGTCGCCCGCTCGGCGTCGGGCAGGCCGGTGTCAACCATGATCTTGTGCTCTCCGGCGTCGACGTAAAAGCACAAAACTGGGATCTCGATCTTTTTGCCGCCTTCGCCCTTGAAAAACATGTAGGTGCCGAGGTCCGACTGGCACCAACCGGTGTTGATGGGATAGATTTTATGCTGTGTTGACATTGGCGTCCTCCATTGGCATGCTGCTGGTTATGCGTCGTGAGCTGCTGGTCCTTCCCCGCCGGTGAGCAGCTCGGCGGCCTCGGGCCACAGGGCAGCGACGTAGGAATAGCGGTCCGGCCGGATGCGGATGTTGGCCCAGACCACCGGCCGGGTGGTGGCGCTGAGGGCGATGCGCTCGATGAGCAAAATGGTCG
>JBFYTF010000413.1:0-11912 GCA_041300865.1 Anaerolineae bacterium | reverse complement strand
AGGGATCATCCTGGCGCTGCTGGTGGGCTTTAGCCGGGTCTACCTCGGGGTGCACTGGCCCAGCGACGTCCTGGCCGGCTGGCTGCTGGGCGCGGTGTGGGCGACCATCGTCCTCTTGCTGTCACGCTGGTGGCGGCGGCGCGCCAAGCCCTGACGAGTCGTCCGCCCTCTCTCGCCGCAGCTGGCGGGCCAGGGCCGGGACGGGGCTCTCCCCGCCCTGGGTGCGGGCCACCAGCGAGCCGTGCTCCAGGATCTCGGGCCCATAGGCGGGCAGCTCCAGCTCGCCACGGGCCAGCAGGTGCGAGGCGATAGCCAGGCCGGCGGTGACGCTGCTAAACTCGTCGATGGCCTGCAGCTTGCCGGCACCGAACCTGGCCGCGAGCATGCGCTGGAAGAGGGGGATGAGCGACGAGCCGCCGGTGCGGATGACGGCGTCGACCCGGGCCGGGGCGAGCTGCGCCAGGCGCAGGGCCTCGTCGACGCAGGCGGTGATGGCATTGGCGTCGGCGCGGATGGTGTGCTCGAACTGCTCGCGGCTGATGGGCTCTTCGACGGCCAGGTCCCGGCCCCGCAGCCGAACGGCGGCCTGCTCGGCCGACGAAAGGACAATCTTGGCCCTCTCCACCTGGTCGAACATGCGCAGGCCGTAGCTGTTGCCGACGAGGCTGCGCAGGGCGCGCACCGGGCCCGGCTGGCGCGTTGACCGCTCCACCTCGGCCAGGTAGTGGAGGAACTCCGGGCGGTTCATCTGCCCCAGGGCGTGCCAGTCGCTGAGGTCCTCAAAGATGGTGCGCGGCATGCGCAGCTGCTTGGGGCCGTAGGTCAGCCCGGCGCCAAAGTGCCGCGCCAGGCGGTCGGTGACGATCTTGCGGTCAAAGGCGTCGCCGGCGATGCCGACGCCTGCCGTGGCCAGCACCTGCCGCCGGCCCACCCGGTCCTGTTCCATAACCGTCACGTCTAGGGTGCCGCCGCCAAAGTCAAAGACGAGGATGGTGCCCCCCGCCCCGCGCTCGTGGTAGTAGCGGTAGGCGGCGGCCACCGGCTCCAGCTGGAAGTGGACGCGCCGGTAGCCGGCCAGGACCGCCGCCCGCGCCAGGCGCTCCTCCGCCAGCCGGTCGTCGCCGGCGTCCGCGCCGCCGGCAAAGTGCACGGGCCGGCCCAGGACCACCTCGTCCACCTCCCGGCCAAGGAGCTCCTCGGCCCGCAACCTGGTCAACAGCAGAAAGACGCCCGCCAGGTCCTCCAGCCGGTAGAAGCGGCCCCAGATGGAGGTGCCGTCATAGTCAGCGTCGGGCAGGTAGCTCTTCAGGGAGCGAAAGAGGCGGCCGGGCTCCAGCTCGTCGATCCAGACGAACACGTCGCGGTAAAAGGTGCCCAGCTCGGCAAAGGTCAGCTGGATCGTGCCCACGTACTCGCGGCGGAGCTTGACCGGGCGGCCGTGGTTGCGCTCATAGTACTCGTCGACCGCCTGGCGGCCGATGGTGTGCTCGTGGCTGCGGGAGACGTAGAGGGTGGTGCGGACGACGTGGGGCGCCGCCAGGTTCGCGGCGTCGACGGGCAGCAGGCGGACCCGGCCGTCGTCGTAGACGGCCAGGCCCGAGTTGGTCGTGCCAAAGTCCAGGCCGATGATGGCCAGGGGGCTAGTCCTCGTCGTGCGCCCGGCTCATGCCACCGCGGCTGCCACCCAGGCTGCTCATCACGCCCAGCAGGAAGCCAAAGTTGTAGGCGCGGCCGTTGTTGTGCACCTCGTAGACGTGCACGTTCGGGTTAAAGAGCGAGATCGTAAAGGTGATGGGCGCAATCAAGCCGTGCCAGAAGCCGCGCCCGAAGCCGGCAATGTTCCCCTTGTCGTCAGGAACCTGGGCCAGGCTGTTCGGCCCCGGCGCCCAGCTCGCGAGAGTTTCCCTGAAGTTCTTCTTGTCCTCCATCTCAGTCCCTCCTGTCGTGGATTGCGCCGCGGTGGCCGAGGCAACAGCGGCAGGGCGGCAGTCCCAGCGGTTGGCGAAGCATCGCCGGGGAGATTGTAGCACCGTTTGGAGGATCGCGCAAGGTCGGGCCAAGAATTCCCTGGGGCCGGTAAGGCCTGGCGGCACCGCCGGTTCGACTCGGGCGCCGGCCCTATCCCTGCGCGGCGAACGCGCCGGCCTGCCTGGGGCCGGCCACCCGTTTTCAGCGCGGGGCGGCCCGCCCCTGCCACATCCGGGCGAAAGGCCGGAACCCCTGCACCGTCCAGAAGGTGGCAGCACCGGCGTTCGGCAGGGGAACCTGGGCGAGGACCTCGTCCACGCCCTGGGTACGAAACCAGTCCAGCAGCGCCTTGTAGAGCGCAGTGCCATAGTAGCGGCTGCGGTACGGCGCGAGGACCTGGATGTCGAGGACCAGGCCGGACCTGCTCTGCGGGCCGTTGCAGACGACCGTGCCGTGGGCCAGGCCCAACAGCCGGCCGCTTTCGGAGCGAAGGCAGAGCAGCTGCTCCGCGGCGGGCTCTGCCCCCGCTGGCGGCGATAGCCGGCCCGGCAGCCGAGCCCATTCCTCGCCGGTCGCGGCCGAGATGGTGACCGCCCCAAGCTCCCTGTGGCGGCGGCCCAGCAGCCGCCGGAGCAGGACGACCAGGCCGGGAGCCAGCCCCAGCAGGACGGCCGAAAGCCCGGTGAGGACAAAGAGCGGGTTGCCGGAGCGGATCAAGACGATGCCGATGAGCGCGGCATTGTAGGTGTAGTGGGCCACGACGACCGTCGTCAGATCAAAGAGCAAGAAGAAGAGGCCCGACAACAGCAAGGAGCTGATGGTCAGCTCGACGCCGCGCAGCCAGATGGGATCGGTCAGGTAGCTGGAGTGGGCAAAGCCCCACAGCAGCGAGGGCACCAGCAGGGCCAGGAACGTCCGCCCGCCTGTCAAGCGCATTGTCAGCCCGATGCCCAGGGCCCGGTACTTGAGCTCCTCCGTCAGGGCCGGGAGCAGGCCGATGTAGAGGGCGGCCAGGACCGGCAACGGGGTGGCCAACAGGTCGACGTCCGGCGTGCGGACGGGCGACCAGGCGCCCAGTCCTTTGGCCAGCGTGTAGAACAGGATCATATAGGCGGCCCACAGCCCCCCAACCATCGTGCCCCGCCAGGTTGACCGGGCGAACGTCGTGCCTCGCCCGGGGGGAGCGGGCATGAGCTTGTCCTGGCGAGGCCAGACGGCCCGCAGAAGCCACTGAGCGGCAACCACAAGCAAAGCGACCAACAGGGCACTTTCCGCGGCAGTGGCCAGGTAGTAGGCCAACGTATTGAGCACGTGGGTCTGGTAGTCGACCGCGGTGTCATAGCCGGCGCCGAGCATCGACAGGCGGTTGAGGGAGTCGAGCAGATCGACGAGGCCGGCGGCGGCTCCGGCGAGGACCGGCGCCCAACCGATCTTCAGACCGACGTACAGCCCCCAGAAGACGACGACCACGCCGCCGACGAGGAACAACATGCCCAGGCTGGTGGCGATCTCGTCCAGCAGCCGGGCCCGGCCCCGCTGTTGCCGGTAGTCGCGGGAGAAGGCCTCGGGAACACGGACCCAGCTGCCCCAATGGCCGACCTGGTCGCCCTTGACCGTCACCGAGAGCCGCACGTCGCCCTCGCCGATGTCCGGCCCCTCCTTGACCCAAATGAGCGAGTGGTCGGTGCGCTGCGGCCGGGTGATGGCCGACACGTCGTACAGCGCCCAGTTGTCCAGGGCGATGCCCTGCCCGGCGAGAAAGCGCTCGGCCATCTGCTGCGCCGCGGCGGGCGTGACCGTCGCATCAGGAGCATCCTCGGGCAGGGCGTGGCTGAAGCCGGCCACCTCGCCGGTGGGCAGGAGGTCGACGTAGACCTCCTCGGTCTGCTGGGGCACAAACCAGCGGACGGTCCAGGTCCAGACGGGCACTTCCTGGGCGCGGACGAGCTCGTTCATGCGGCGCACGCCGACGGTGCGCTCGAGGTAGATCTGGGCCATGCCGTCGGGGCCGAAGGTGGTGACGCGGTGGTAGCCCTCGACGTCCAGGCCGCGAGAGCGGGCATAGTCCTCGGCGATGCGGGCGATGTCGTCGCGGTCGTAGCGCAGGTCGACGGCGGCCACGGGCGAGACCTGGTCGTAATAGCGCAGGAAGATGCCCCAGCCCAGGAGACCCAGGAGGGTGATCAGGACCTCGACGCGGAGCCGTGGTGAGCGCCGGGGGCCGCCGGGGATGCGGTCAGGCTGAATGAGGCTGTAGAGGGCACCGGCCAGCCGGCGTTGAAGCCAGGCGAAGGCCAATCGGGCACGAGCGGGCATGTGCTTCCTCCTTGAATGCTGCTCACGGGCGAGATCATTATACCATAGAATGGCCCGCCTACGGCCAAGTCTCAAGGGCAAAAGTGCCCGGCACCTTAAATTTGGGGGGCAACAGGCTCCAGCATGATTGTATCTTTATGTTGTTTATGGCCTATATATGGGGTAGTACCCAGGACCCCCCACCGCTAACCGAGGTTGCGCAGCAACCGCAACAACCGCATCAAGACCTCGCGAGTTTTCGGCCAGAAATCGATGTATTCGCCCACTAGCTCGCGCCTCAGCACTTTGACGACGCAAAGCCAGCACGAAGACCTGGTCATAGAAGGTTACTGCCTACGAGTCTTCCAATCGCTGCCGGATCTTCTCCGGCGGAGAATCGGTGCTGCTGAACATGGGCATCTGCCAATGTCGACCGTTTGATATTCTCCGCCAACGGGGTCTAATTGGCCTAATCATGCCAACCTCCACCGCTTGTGCCGGTGGGCGGCCTCGCACAGTCATTCTGGGGTGCTTGTTAGAGTTCGCTCCTCTCTTGCTTTGGCTGGCAGTGGCTACTCCGGCTCGTCGCGGGTAGTTCGCCTGGTGTACGGTGTAGTGAACGAGGTGCATCTTCCTGATGGCAGCGCTAACCAAAGGGTCCGCTGCGATCAGAGGTGCCCGTTGTAGAGGCTTGGTCGCACAACACAAGAGGCGAGCTCCCAAATCCGGACTGCTGGCCGAAATTGACGCTAAACCCTTTCCGTGCTACACTGGTTCTTGCCCGGTTCTGACGGACTACTGGGCCAACCATTGCACACACTCACATAGAGCCTGCCTTGAACGCCAACCCTGGGAAGCTCAGTTGCCCGCCGGGGTTGGCGTTTGCCTTGGGCCTGTTGCATCCAGCAGATTGCCTGGGCAGAAAGGAAGGCGCCTATGGAACCTGTGACTGGGCGGTGAACCGGTATGCCACCAACCACTCCGCAGGCCCCACCGCCTGCGGAGCCGAGAGAAGAACCATCTGCTCGGCAGCCACGTGGCATCTGCACACAAGGAGGACTCGGATGAAGCACAGATACCTGTTCCTATCGTTGGCCTTGGCATTGGGCCTTGCATTGCCCCTGCTGTGGGCCGTGGGAAGCGAGACGCACCCGGCAGCGGCGGCGCCGCATGCCCCCGAATCGGGCGGGGATTGGGATGGGCTCAGCGTCGGCGTGCCCACGGTTATCTGGGACGACGACACGTACCGGATGTGGTACCAGGGCAGAGGTCTCACCTTCTACGGGTGGGGATCCTCCCTGGGGTACGCCCAATCGACAGACGGGTGGAGCTGGGACGAGTACGCCGGCAACCCGGTCCTTGGGCCGGGCGACCCTGGGGAGTGGGATAGCGGCTACCGGGGCCAGATCGCCTTGCTCAAAGACGGCGGACTCTACAAGATGTGGTACTCGGGGGGCGGTTACTCCGGCTCCTGGCAGGTGGGCTACGCCACGTCCGCCGACGGCCGGGACTGGGATATCTACGCCGGCAACCCAGTCCTGCCGGCCGGCGGACCCGGAAGCTGGGACGAGATGGAATCGGATGGCCCGACCGTGATCAAGGACGGCGGCACGTTCAAAATGTGGTACCACGGCTGCAACGCCGACTATAGCGTCTGCAGCATCGGGTACGCTACCTCGCCCGACGGCATCGCCTGGACCAAGTACGCCGGCAATCCGGTGCTGAAGGCGACCCCCGGCCAATGGGATGAATCCGGCCTCGGCTGGCCGCGCGTCATCAAGAACGTCGCCACCTATGAAATGTGGTACCACAGCGACGGCAAGCTCGGCCGCGCCACGTCGTCGAATGGGATTGCCTGGACCAAGTACGCCGGCAACCCGGTCCTGAGCGTGGGCTGGGATGGCGGTGGGGTGGGGGTGTCGTCCCTGCTGCTGGATGGCGCCACCTACAAGATGTGGGCCTCCAGTGGTGCTGGTGCAACCCTCGGCATCGGCTACTTTGAATCGGCCGATGGCATCGCCTGGACCCAGCCGGTCAGCAACCCGGTCCTGGTAAAAGGCGAGGGGGGCGTGATCATCAACGCCCGTTACAACAGCGATCAGGTCAGAGCCTATACCACGGCTGATACGCCCGTCACCATCACGGTCAGCGACTCGGGGGGCGTCAAAGCCATCATCAGCGGGGTGACCGATGGGGGAGGCAACTACTACTCGTGGCAACACAACGAGGACTGGAACCCCGAGCCGCCGGAGATCCTGCCCGGCGACACCGTCAGCGCCACGACCCCGAGCTATTCAACCATCATCGAGACGGTCGGCGAAGTCAAACCCCAGGCGTGGCCCGATACCGATGTGGTGGAAGGCACGATCCACGCTCCCTGGTTTGCTCCCGGCTCGCTATCGGTCCTGTGTTGGACATACGACCCTCACCAATTCTACCTCGACAGGGATGTGCCGGCCGATGGCGGGAGCTTCCAGTGCGATTTCTCGGGCGTGGTCGACATCACGGGAGGCACGGGAGGACAGGCGGGTTACCTGGAACCGGATGGGGACATGGTCTCGGTGGAGTGGACAGCTCCGTTTATGCAGGTGTACTATGGCACGCATAATAGCGTGGGGGGCTTCTATGCCCCCGGGCACACCTTCTGGATCACCGTCACCAACTCGGCCGGTGACGTCAAAGCGACGACCACGGCAACCAGCACCGCCGGCGGCGGCGCCAACTGGTGGGGACCTGATGGTTTCTTGCCCACGTGGGTGTTTGGAGGCGATTGCTGCGCCTGGTCGCCCGCCGAGCCGGACATCCAGCCCGGCGATTGGGTCTACTTCCAATCAGACGACGGCTACGAGAACCAGATTCGGGTTGGTGCGATTTACGGCAGGGTGGATGTGGCAAACGATTCGGTCACCGGGCCGATCCGTGCCTCCTGGCTGAGCCAGACCCTGGAAGTGTGGTGCTTTCGTGGCGACGTGGATGGCCCGCCGCAGTGGCGTGAATCCAGCGCCGAACCCGATGGCTCTGTGCCCTACTTCTGCGAGTGGCACAATCCGACCGGTGGGCAAGAAGCGTGGGACATCCAGCCGGACGATGAGGTGCTGGTTTCCTACTGGGAACCGGATGGCGACCACGTGTATCGCATGATGCTCGCCTCGGAAGGCGCTCCATTGCCCCGCATCTACCTGCCGCTGGTGCTCAGGAACTACTCGCCCTGAGGCCGGTGGCGTTGTAGGACCTGGGGGAGTTGCCTGTGGCGCGACTCCCCCAGGTTGACCGCGCGGTGTGCCGCAGTCACACGTCACTCCGCAGCATCAGCTCCTTGGCATACGGATTGAGACACACCTGCTGGTGCACCCACTCCGGCACCGGGTAGCGACTCGGGTGATGTTTAAGCAACGGCAGGGGCAGGATCAGCGGCACCAGCTCGTGGCGGTAGTCCTCGATCAGCCCCAACAGCTCCTGCTTGTCGTCGCCCGATAGGTCTCTTTCAGATATCCCATCAGGTGAAAACGCAAGAGAGCGGCCCCGTCGCTCCCGCCGGATGGCCACGTCCGGCGCTTCTGGCCTGCCGCAGGTGCCGGTCCAGGCCGAGCAAGGGCCCAATGCCGGCTGCCCTATACAGAATTGCGGCGCGGGCGTTGGGGGGGCAAGAGGCGCCAGCATGATTGTATCATTGTGTTGTATATGGCCTATATATGGGTAGTACCCAGGACCCTCCACCGCTGACCGAGGTTGCGCAGCAAGCGCAACAACCGCAACAACCGCGTCAAGACAGGCGATGCGGCGGTTGAGTTGCATGTCGCGTCACCCCGGGACGGGCGGATGCCAGCGCTGCATGTTGAGGGGGACCCGCTGAGCCTGATGTGAAGGCAAGATTTGGGCCGATCAAACGATCCTGAACGCCGGCCGTTCCTCGTCCGAATGCCGGGGCAGGGTCTGACCCTGCCCCGGTCGCGCCAGCGAGTGTTGTGCCTACAAAAGGGTCCCTGGTATGCAGATCAGTCCTGGTTTGCCAGACGGAGTGCCGTCAAGCCCACAATCTCGCCTGTCACCTTGAAGGAGTTGGGGTCGACGTGCGCGGCATCGTCCAGGGGGCTATGCCAGAAGGGGTCGTCGTACTTCCAGAGCCAGGCGGCCGGTACACCGTGATGGAGGAACGGAGTAGCATCCGACAAGCCGAGGATGCAAGGGGTGTAGGAGATGCTGTAGTTGAGATCATCCGCCGCGCGGGCCAGAGCATCGTTCAACCAACCGGTTGTGCTCAGGGGCCCATAGTCGGCCCAGTAGCCGTCGGTCACGATGCGCAGATGCGTGCCCATGCCCACGGCGTCGAGGTTGATGACGGCATCGATTTGAGACAGCTCGTCACGATGCCGGTCTACATAACTCCAACTGCCAACGCAGCCGAGAACCTCACCGGCGCCGAGCGACACAAATTCCACCGTGCGTTTGCCCGGTTGTTGGGCCAGGACGCGTGCGAGCTCGAGCATGATCACCTGGCCGGATCCGTTGTCGCTCACACCTGGCGACGAGACCGTGTCCCGGTGCGCGATCAGAAGCACCTTGCGTTCGGGCTGCACGGTGCCCTTGAGTACGGCGCGGACATTTTGTGTAACTCGGGGCCGGCTGTCGACATCTACCTTCAGGGAAACATGAATGGGCTTGCCGGCCGCCAACCGCACGGCGCGGTGCCAGTGGTCGCAACGGGTGCCTACGGCCGGGATCGCCTGCGGTTCTATAGGGAGGAGCCGCTTATCCAAGCCAAAGTGGCCCGATTCGGCCATGAGCACCTGGACCCACGGCTCAAAGTGAACAAAGACGATGGCGGTAGCTCCGTGCCTGGCAGCCCGGGCAATGTCCTCGTACAACGCGCCCTTGGGCGCAGCGGCATCGATCTCCACCAGGGCGATCTTGCCCGACACGTCCACGTTCTCGTAGCCCGCATCGTCCCCGTTGCCGACGTACACAACTTCGCCCGAGACTCCGGTGGTCGGCGGGGAAAAGAAAACTGCACCTGCTTCCAGGTCCAGTTCCACGGGTGCAGTCAACCTGAGCTCAACGGATTTGGGCTCAAAGGCGAGGGCCTCGAAATCCTCGCACACAACATCGAGTCCGTACTGCGCGAACTTGTCGGCCATGTAATTCATGACTCGAACTTCACCCTCGGCAGCAACGTACCTGGGGCCCACAGAGCTCAGAAAGTCATTGTGCGCGGCCACCTCCTTGGCGGATATGCTCCGGGCGAACTGCGCTTCTCGATCAGTCAGCATCTGGGCTACTCCTTTCTTCCTCACGAGACTTGTCGTCTCCGACCAAGCCATGCCCTCCATCCCATCCGACGGTGGCAAGCTGCGATGCTCCTCACCTCCTCCCCTTCACCACGAGCGCACGCGCCTGAACCTGTGAAACTGTAAATAGGCTCACCACAGGTCTGCCTCGAAGAGCTCTCACGTCCCGTCGGGCGTGGTAGTGGTCGTCTTTGTCCAGCCGCAATCAGCGCCCATGTGCCAAAGAAAGATACCACGCCATGGCCAGGGCGTCAAGTATCCTGGACACACAGTCTCGATATTTGGCATCACATCGAAAAATGGATCTTTCGGCCTGGCGCGCTTACGGATGCAGACTTTGCCTGACCTGCCGGCGTCCCTGACTGCCGCCTATCTGGAAGCGACTGAGGAGGTGGTGATGGTACTACCTTCCACCCTTTTTCCATCTGGCCGGGCGAGGCCCTGCTCTCGGCCTTTGTCCTCTTGATCCTGGCCCTGGCATTCAGCCTGTATGCCCAACCCGCCGAGCCGGTACCCCCAGCCCAGGAGGTTCAGGCCGGCCAGACCGCCTACAGCGGCTAAGGACCACAGCCCGGCTCCCCTCCATCCCCCGCACGGGGTGCACAGATTTCGAGAATTTCGAAAATTCGTTCTATTCCGGCTTGACAGAGCGCAAAATATGCAGTATACTGATAAGTGAGCGACCCCGCCCGGTGGCCGCCGCCGGTCTTTGGTGGCCAGGGTCTCATCACCACCGTGGAGGTGCAGCGATGCACACAAGTGACGAGGTCCAGCGCCGGCAGAACAACGCCGCGCGCGAAGAGCTGCGCCGGCTGGTGAGCAACCGCCTGCCGCCCAGCGAAGTTGACGCGGTGGCCTTTGGCCGGTGGGCGACGCCCATCACCGAGCTGCGCGTCCTGTCCCTGTCAAAAGGCGCCGATGCCTGCCGGCAGGGGTTCCTGGACGCGGTCAGGACGTGTCCCGCCCTGGGCCGGCTGCTGGCCAGCGACCCGGAGGAGCGCAAGACCTCCTGGACGTGGGCCGAGCTGCAAAAGGCCAACTTTCCCGATCCGGTGTGGGTGGTGCCCGACATCATCCCCACCGGCCTGGCGACCATCGGCGGCCGGCCCAAGATCGGCAAGAGCTGGCTGGCCCTGCAGATCGCCTGCGCCGTGGGCACCGGCGGGCGCGTGTTTGACCGGCAGGTGAGCAAGGGCAAGGTGCTGTACCTGGCCCTCGAGGACAGCCCGCGCCGCCTCAAGATGCGTGCCGTGAAGCAGCACTGGCCCGCGGAGGTGGACGTGACCTTTGAAACTGAGTGGCCGTACCTGGGACAGGGCGGGACGACTGCCCTCCGGACGCGGATCGAGAAGGGCGGCTACACGCTGATCATCGTCGACACGCTGACGAGGGCGCTGGGCGGCGCCGACCAGATGGACCTGGCGGAGACGGCGCTGACCATCGGCGACCTGCAGCGGCTGGCCCAGGAGCTGGACGTGACGGTCCTGCTGCTGGACCACCACCGCAAGCCCAACGGCCTGAACCCCGACCCGGTGGACGACCTCTTTGGCAGCACGGGCAAGGCCCAGCCGCTGGACGGCGTGACCGGCCTGTACCGCGAGCGCGGCAAGAAAGAGGCGGTGCTGCGGGTGACGGGCCGGGACGTGGAAGAGGTGGATCTGTCGCTGGTCCTTGACGGCCTGACGTGCACCTGGCAGATGGCCAAGGAAGCGGGCGGCACGAAGAGGGACAGCCAACAGGCGGTGGCGCTGGCCGCGATCCGCGACATCACGGCCGCAGGCGAGCTGGCATACACGACCAAGATCGCCGGCGTGTTGGGCAGGGACCCCAGCAACACAGGCAAGGTCATCTGCGAGCTCCTACGCCAGGGGCTTGTGCGCGAAGGTGTAAGGCAGGGCAACATCATCCCGCTGTACGCCACCAACGAGGATGAGGGATGATCTTCAGGATGTTTTACCAGAAGCACCAGAAGCACCGTAAGGGTCCTGAGGGCTGCCTCAAGGACGATCTGGTGGTTCCGGTACTTTCGGTACAACTGCCATAGATCTTGCACTCCATGTTGCGCAACCTCGGGAGCGGCGGATGCCGGCCGGGCACGTCGAGCGCGACCTGCTGAGCCTGATCCGGCAGGACACGCCGGTGCCCGGCCGGCCGAGCGCCGGCAGCAACGGCGGCGAGTACAAGGCGCGCTGCCCGCTGCCGGGCTGCAGCAGCCGGGCCGACGCGCTGTGCATCTGGCCGGACCATCCCGGCGGCCGGGCGCGGTGGTGGTGCCGGGCCTGCGGGCGGGGCGGCGACGCGGTGGCCTGGCTGGTGGACATGGGCCGCCTGTCGCCGCGGGAGGCGTGGGCGCTGCGCCACGGC
>JBFYTF010000396.1:0-13510 GCA_041300865.1 Anaerolineae bacterium | reverse complement strand
ACATAGTCCAGGCGGTCGGCGGCGTTGCAGGCGTCAAGGATGGCGACCATGACGGGGTAGTCAGCCTCCCCGCGAAAGCGGCGGAAGGTCAGCCCGGGGACGGCCGGTGCGCGGGGCACGGCGATGCGGCGACGCTCGTCCATGGTCTACGTGGCAGCCGTGGGCTGCTGCCTGCCAGGCGCAATGATGAGCCCAGCGGCCAGCCGCGCGATGAACCCCCGGAGCAATGTGTCGACGATGGTGTCGGCCCAGAAGGTGGCGAAACCGGCAATGACGGCCAGGGCAGACAGGATCGATGCACGTTGCATTGCATCCCCTCCTTCTGATCGGTGGTCTGCCTTGCATCATACCCGCTATTTGGCCGGTTGTCATCGTACAAAAGGATGAATTCATGGGCGTGTCACGCCTCCTGTGAGCCCCCTTGCCGTTCTGCGCGGCTGGTGGTAGAATGGAAAAACGGAAAGGGCTGGCAAGACAAAGGGATTCCGGTGAGACGATACGGCCTCTATGGGGTGGCATTCCTGGGCGTGGCGAACCTGCTGGTCGCAGCGGCAGAGGCGCGCACCCTGCCGCCGGCGGCTGCTGACCCCAGTCCGGCCTTCGTCGCCAGCCTGGGTATCTTCTTGATTACCCTGGCAGGCATTGTGGTACCCTGGGTACACGAGACCATCGCCGCCCTGGCGGGTGCCGTCCTGCTGTGGCTGGTTCACTATGTTGGGGGTACTCTCTGGCCGGCGCTCCACATCGCCGGCTTCCAGGAGTCCATGGCCTTTGTCGACTGGAACGTCATCTTCCTGATCCTGGGGATGATGATCTTTATGGCCATGCTCAGCGAGACGGGTGTGCTGCGCTGGCTGGCGCTGCGAGCCTTTCGCCTGGCCCGGGGCAACGCCTGGCTCCTGGGGTTCGCCCTCATTATGCTGACGGCCGCCACCTCTTCCCTGCTGAACAACGCCACGGCCATGCTCCTGTTGGTGCCCCTGTCCATCCAGATCGCGCAGATCGTCGGCGTGCGCCCGGCGGCCTATGTTCTGCCCGAGGTGTTTGCGGCCAACATCGGCGGTGCGGCGACTATCATCGGCGATCCCCCCAGCACCCTCGTCGCCTCGCACCTGGGGTTGGGTTTTTTCGAGTACGCCGTCGTAGCCGCACCGGTCACCCTGGCCAGCCTGGCGTTGCTGGTGGCACTGGCGGCCCTGCTGTACCGCCGCGAGATGGCCGGCGCCCGGGATCTGGCCTCGCCGGCTCTCGTCGCCGAATTGGAGGCCGAGGCGCACATCAGAGACCCGCTGCTGCTCCGCAGATCGGCCGTCGTCGGCCTGGCGACGCTGGCCATGTTCTTTGTGGGCGACACGTTCGGCCTGCCGCCGAGCGTCATTGCCCTCACCGGGGCGACGTGGCTCATGGTCTGGGTGCGGCCCGACATGCACCGCATGCTCCGCGATGTGGACTGGACGACGCTCGTCTTCTTCATCGGCATCTTTGTCGTGGTGGGCGGCCTGGAAAAGGGGGGCGTCGTTGCCCGGCTCGCCGGCCTCATCTCTGATCTGGCGGGCGACAGTCTCACCGTGGCGACGGCACTCATGGTCTGGACATCGGGGTTCGTGTCGGCTGTCGTGGACAATGTCCCATACACCATCGCCGCGCTGCCCATTGCCGACCAGCTGACGGCCACCATCGATGGCGGCCAGGGAAGCTACGTGCTCTATTGGGCGCTTGTTTTCGGCGCCGACCTGGGCGGCAGCGCCACGCCCATTGGCAGCGCGGCCAACATCGTCGCCGTCGGGCTCCTGGCCCAGGCCGGCTACCGCCTCGGCTTTGGCCGCTTTCTGCGCGATGGTCTGGTGGTCACCGTCGCGACCTTGGCCGTGGCCAGTCTCTGGCTACTGCTCTTTTATTGAGCCTTATCGCCGCGGAGGAGGTTGCTGTGGGCACGATACTGTGCGCCACGCGAGGTGGTGAAGAGAGCGAGGAAACCCAGGCCGGGGCGATTGCCTTGGCCGGGGAGAGAGGCGACGAGCTTGTCTTTCTGTACGTGGCCGACGTGAGCTTTTTGAACCGCATCGCCGCGCCACTGGTCGTCGACGTCGAGGCGGAGCTTGACCGCATGGGACGCTTCCAGCTGGCCATCGCCTGCCAGCAGGCGGCCGCCCACGGGGTCAAGGCGCGGGCCGTCGTGCGCCACGGTCGTATGCGCGACGAGTTGGTGGCCGTGGCCCACGAGCTGGGCGCCGGCTTGGTGGTCCTGGGCAGGCCGAGGGCGGGCTCGCCGGTCTTTGACGACGCCGAGAGCCTGCGCTCCTTCGTGACCCGCCTTCAGGAGCAAACCGGTGCTGAGGTGCACGTGTTATAGGGGCGAGGGCCGCTATCGCCTGGACGTCCTGCCCAGCCGAGTCACGATCCCGGCCAGGGCAAAGCTGCCGGCCTGGCTGCCCGAGTCGTACGTCCCACCCTGGTACAGCCCGTCGATCGCCGTGCCTGTGGAGCTACCGCCGAACGACACGTGGTACGTGGCACCGGCCTCCAGTTCTGGCGACGAAAAGACGATGGACTGGTAGTCCTTGGCGGGAGCGAAGGTCAGGACGTCGTCGCCATCGCTGGCCTGGATGTGGATCAGGGTGCCGGCCCGCACCGCACTGTCCAGGTTGAGGAGCACGGAGTATTGGGTTGATGATTCGTCCGGTGCCTGAGCCATGCCGGAGCTGCCGGCTGCCACGAGCAGGCCTCCGGTCAGGGCGAAGGACCGGTCATAGTCCAGGGCGCCGTTCATGTTTTCCGTCGGCCCGTGCACGACGACCAAGCCACCGGTCATCTGGATGGAGCCGTTGACGTCAATGCCGTCGCCGGCGGCGTGCACCGCCACGGTGCCGCCGTTGATATCGAGCGTGTTGGTCCCCGACGAAGCATAAGCGTCTCGCCCCGGCCTGGCCGCCGCGCCTCCCCCCAAGCCGGGGCCCGGGTTCATCCCGGAGCCGTCGTTGCCCCCGGCCACGTTCAGGCCGTCGTCGCTGGCGATGACCTGGATCTGGCCGTCGTTGATGGTGATGGCGGCGCTCTCCAGGCCCTCGAACGAGTCGACAATGCTGATCTGGCCGCCGTTGACCTCCAGGGTGGCGTCCGCGTGCATGGCATCGTCGCCGGAAGAGATGATGAACGTCCCGTCGTTGATGACCAGGCTGCCGTTGGAGTGGATGGCATCGTCCGCCGCGTCGATGGTCAACGTGCCACCGTCGATGGCGATACTGGCCGCGGCCTTGATACCCTTGGCCGAAGCGTCGGGGTCGATGCGGCCGCTGCTCCCCCCGCCTGACGACAGGCTGAGGTGGCCGCCGGCGATAAGGGCGTCAGTCTGGGCCTCGACGGCATCCCCGGCCGCGGTCGCGGCGATCGTGCCGTCCACGATGAGGATGTAGCCCAAGCTCGCGTCCTCGTCGTTGTCGGCCTTCAGGCCGTCGCCCTGGGCATTCACCGTGATGGTGCCGTCCTCGACGACGACATAGTCCTTGCCGCGGAGGCCATCGTCGACGGCGGTCACGTCGATGGTGCCACCGGCGATGACCAGCCCGTCTTTGCTCGCAATGCCGTCGTTGCTGTTGCCCTTGACGGTCAGGGCGCCCCTGCCCGAGATCGCCAGGTCCGCCGTGCTGAATACCGCCGCGTTGGGCTCGTCCTCTTCCGCGCCGGCGTACACGTACGAGTCTGCGTCTGACACATAGTTTTCGGTGCCCTCGGCCAGGATGATGGACACCTCTTCCGCGTTCATGACACAAATAGGGGCACTGGTAGTGCTGGCAATGTCCACCGCGTTAAGAACCAGCCGCACGGTCTGCTCGTCTTCCGTATCGACGACGATCTGCCCGTCGGCCAGGGAGCCGCGCAGGCTGTAGGTGCCGGCGGAGGTGATGGTCGCCACACTGCCGTCGACGGCGACACCGGGGGCGTTGCCGGGCACGCTGATGGTGCTCCCTTCGAGCACGATCTGGACCGCTGTTGAGGCGTCCCAGGCACGGTCCTCGCCGGTGGTGTGCGCCGCGCAGTTGTCCGCCATGGCACCGGCTACCGAGCCTGCGCCGCTGCCCGCGACTACCGCGCCGCTCGCTTCACCTTCCTCGACACTCTGCGTCGCCGCGCCCACCACCGAATCTACGCCCGCGTTGGCGGCCGCGCCCACGTCTGGTCCCTGGGTTTCTCCGGCCGCTTCCGCCTGCTCGATCGCCAACGAAACCTGCTCCGTGCCCCCACCGCAGGCCGCGAGCAGGGACAGCACGAGCACGCAGGCCAGCAGACCCATTACCTTGTACATTCTCGAATTCCCTCTCCTCATGATCTTTTTCACCTGTCTTTTGATGCCGGCAATCGCCTATTGCGACCCGGCGTCCTGGCCATCGTAGCCGGCCTCCCGGATCTGCACGTCGCTGCCCACGGTGGCCGCTTCCCACAGCACAGTTACGGCAGTGCTGGCGGCGAGAGCCTGTTCGACCGCCTGCTCGCCGCCCGGGACGCTATAGGCAACGATGCGCTCATCACCGGCGCCCGCGATGAACAGCGCCGAAGCCAGCACCAGCAGCAGGAGCAGCTTGTAATGCCTCTTGAACCTCAGACTCATCCTTCTCTCCCTCGTCTCCTGCGCGGGCAGGCAGCCCGCCTACAGGTCGCCAGTCTATTTGCTTGCGAGCGGGCGGACGGGCCGCCCTACAGGTCTGTGTTGTCATAACCCACGAGGAGGGTGACCCGGTTGTCGCCGTTCAGCGCCCTGATCTCGGCCAGGAACTCCTGGATCCGCGTCCGCCGTTTGAGCCCCACGCTGTAGGTCAGCTCTGTCAGCAGCCCACCGCGAACGGAATCGATGCTGATCAGCTCGGCCGAGCTGGTGTAGCGTTGCAGCGGCGCGTCCAGGGAACCATCGAGGGCTGTGTCGTTGCGCATCTGTACCGTCAGGATCTGGCCCTGCATGGGACTGGCATACCAGTTGAAGCGGGTCATGATCAGGATCCCCAGGCTGATGAGCAGCGTGGCAATGACGGCCAGCAGATAGAACCGGGTGCCGATGGCCATGCCGGTCGCCAGGCTGAAAAAGACAAAGCCGGCGTCCCGCGGTTCCTTGACCGCGTTGCGAAAACGGACGATGGACAGAGCGCCCAGCAGGGCAAAGGCCCGGGCGACGCTCGAGCCGACGATGAGCATCACCACGGCGACCACCATCCCGCCCAGCACGAGGGTGTGCACAAAGCTTTGCGTATAAGAGACGCCGCGGTGGGTGACCTGGTACACCCAGGCGATGGCGGAGGAGAGGACAAAGCTCAGCGCGAGCGTGACGGCGACGTCCCCGGCCGAGAACACGGCTGTCAAGTCCTGAAGCCCTAGTGTGCCCACGCGGCACCTCTGGCAATATGGGTCTGCTTGACACTGTCTACGCAGCGGATCCGGGTGCTCTGTTCCCCGATTGTGGCCAAGTGACCTTCGCCCAACTCCTCGCCTCCCCGTGTGGTGGATCATGCCCCATTGTAGCAGGGCGGTGTGCAGACGGCATGCAGAAGTTGTGGAGCCGGGGACGAGTTCAGCCAAGTTGGGGCGTCGCGTGCTTGGGGGTTTACCTCAGTGTGCGGCCACTACCAGGAGAGGGGCGCGGTGTACGGCCAGCGTCTCAATGATAGTCACCCTCTCCCTCCTCCATGTGGTGCCGGTATGTGTCCAGGAAGTGGGCGATGATCTGTGCCGTCTCGCGCAGGTCCTCGGTCCACCACCTCAACACTGCGTCGCCCTGTTCCGTCAGGCGGTAGACCCGTCGTGGGGGACCCTGGCTGTCTTCCTCCTGCCAGTAGGAGGTGACCCAACCCTTCTCCTCCATGTCGCGCAGCGCCCGGTACAGGATGCTCGGGTCGCTGCCGCCCAGCCCGAAGTCGTCCAGCTCCGAGAGCAGCGTGTAACCGTGCGCCGGGGCCCGGTGCAGGAGCAGGAGCAGCGTGGGCTCCAGGAAGCGTACCGCGCGGCGCGAGTAGCCACGCTGCCGCCCTCGATGACCATGACCTCTGCCTTGCATGTTGTCCTCCTGCTTTTCAGCTCTGGGCGCACTCCTGAACCCAGTATAGCACAGTAGTGACAATTGGGCAATAGCTCATGCACCAGAATACTTGACAGTAGTAGGAAATTGTGGTATGGTACGTGCACAGTGCACATAGGTGACTGCCAACGTGAGCTAGGCAACCTTGAGGTTCGATCGCCAGCTCACGCTGGATACATTCGAGTGGGGGTCATGATGCGAATCATAGTCTCGGCACAGGGAGAGAGCCTCGATGCACCGACCAGCCCGGTCTTTGGGCGATGTCCCGCCTACATCCTGGTTGACACCGAAACGGCCGAGTTTCAGGCTGTGCCCAACCCGGCGCTGGATCAGGGCGGTGGGGCCGGCATCCAGGCGGCCCAGTACGTCGTAGAACACGGTCCGCAGGCAGTCCTCACCGGCAATCTTGGGCCCAATGCCTTTGACGTTCTCCTGGCCGCCGGTATTCCTGCCTACCTCGTACCTGAAGGCACGGTCCGGCAGGCGGTGGACGCCTTCAAGGCGCAGCAGGTGAAGCCGTTGAGCCGTGCAAACGTCGCCACCCATGCCGCTATGGGCAGCGGTGCCGGGCTGGGTGGCACGAGCGCCGGGGTCTGGCCGGCGACGAGCGCGAACCTCACAACGGACCCCTTGCCCGACTTGGCGCGTGCACCGGGCACCCTCGGGGATACGCTCAAGCGCGTCAGGCAGCAGTTGGCCGAAGCGATGGCGCGGATCGACGAATTGGAACGCGAGACACAAAAAAGGGAGGAATAAGCAATGCGCATCGCCGTTTCAGCAGACAACAAGCAGGGTCTGAACAGCGTGGTCAGCCCCCACTTTGGACGCTGTCCCCATTTCGTCCTCGTCGACCTGGAGGACCAGCAGATCCGAGAGGTGCAGGCCGTGGACAATCCGTACTATGGCAACCACGAGCCGGGACAGGTGCCCGCCTTTATCGCCAGCCTGGGGGCCAACGTGATGCTCACCGGTGGCATGGGGGGGCGAGCGATCATGTTTTTCCAGCAGTATGGCGTCGAGGGCGTCACCGGGGCCTATGGCACCGTCTGGCAGGCGGTGCAGCACTATCTTGACGGCGGGCTCCAGGGGGCGGCACCCTGCCGCGAGAGCCAGGAGCACGGCCACAGCCTGCCGCCAGACGGGCAGTTTGAGGAGGATGAGCTGGGGAGGCTGCGCGAGGAAGCAGAACTTTTGCGACAACAGCTGGAAGCCACGGCCAAGCGCCTCGGTCGCCTGGCCGAGTAGCAGCCAGGCAGGCCAATGGAGGGAGATGTGGCCGAACAAGAGGCGGCCGATCTGGATCGTTTGGTCGCCGCCCTGCTGGAAGAGATTGCCAGGCAGGAAGCCGCCCGGTTTTCGCCTACGGTCCTGGCGGAGGCCAGGAATCCCCGGAACCTGGGCGCCATGCTCCAACCGGATGGGCATGCCGCTCTGAACGGCGCGTGTGGCGACCGGATGGAGGTATTCTTGCGGCTCGATGGCTCTCTGATCGAGAGGGCGACGTTTCTGACCGATGGCTGTGGGCCCACGGTCGCCTGCGGCAGCATGCTGACCGCGATGGTGGTGGGCAAAACCACGGAGGAGGCAGCCGTCATCCGGGCTGTGGACCTGGTCGCTGCCCTCGACGGCCTGCCCGAGGAGCACGTGCACTGCGCTTCGCTGGCGGTGAACACCATGCGCCTGGCAATCCTCAGCCGCGAGGAGGGTGAGGCATGATCATCGCCGTAGCCAGCGGCAAGGGGGGCACCGGCAAGACGACGGTCGCCACCAGCTTGGCGCTGTCAGTCACAGGGGATCTGGGCAGCCGGACTGAGGTGTCCGCGCCCGTGCTGTTCCTCGACTGCGACGTCGAGGAGCCCAACGCCGCCCTGTTTTTGAAGCCGGCGTTGAACGGCCTGGAAGAGGTCGGTATCCTGGTTCCCAAAGTGGACCTGGATCGCTGCGTGTTCTGCGGGCGGTGCGCCGAGGTGTGTGTCTGGCACGCCATCGCCGTGGTGGGTCAGAAGGTTCTCATCTTTCCCGAGCTGTGCCACGGCTGTGGCAGCTGTACCCTCAACTGTCCCGAAGGGGCCATGCGCGAGGTGCTGCATGTCATGGGCCGCCTGGAGTCAGGGCGGGCCGGTCCCATCGATTTCGCCCACGGCATCCTGAACGTCGGCGAGGCCATGGCCGTCCCCATCATCCGCCAGCTGAAGGCCAGGCATCTGGCCGGCGGCAGGCAGGGCCTGGCGATCCTGGATGCCTCGCCCGGCACCTCGTGCCCGGTGGTGGAAACGATGCGCGGCGCCGATTTCGTGCTGCTGGTCACCGAGCCGACACCCTTCGGGCTGCACGACCTGCGCCTCGCGGTGCAGGTCGCCCGCGACGAGCTGGGCCTGCCGGTGGGCGTCGTCATCAACCGCGATGGCGTGGGCGACAGGGGCGTGGACGACTATTGCGCAGCGGAGGGTGTCCCTATCCTGATGCGCATTCCTCTCGACCGGGGCATCGCCGCGGCCATCTCGAGGGGGCAGGCGCTGGTGGAGGCCCGGCCCGAATACCGGCCGCGCTTCGTCGAGCTCTACGAGCAGGTGGTCGGCCTGGCAGGGTCTGGGAAGGGGCTCTGATGCAGCAACTCGTGATCTTGAGCGGCAAGGGAGGCACGGGCAAGACGTCGGTGGCGGCAGCGCTGGCCCATCTGGCCTCGTCCGAGCTATCCGTGGTACTGGCCGACGCTGACGTCGACGCCGCGAACCTGGAGTTGGTCCTCGAGCCACACAGGCTGGAAGAGCACAGGTTCATGGGCGGCCAGGTCGCGGTCATTGACGCGGACCTGTGCCGGCTCTGCGGCCGCTGCTACGAGGTCTGTCGCTTTGGCGCGGTCGGCCGCGGTCCTGACATCTACTGGATTGATCCCCTGGCCTGCGAGGGCTGTGCCTCGTGCGTCTACCAGTGCCCCGAGGAGGCCATCCACACCGAGGAGCAACAGGCCGGGCTCTGGTTTCGCTCCGGCACCCGCTTTGGCCCTCTGTTCCACGCTCACCTCTTTGCCGGGCAGGAGAACTCGGGCAAATTGGTGACGGTCGTCAAGCAGAACGGGCGGTTGCTTGCCCAGGATGAGGGCGGACCGTTGCTCATCGTGGACGGGCCACCGGGCATCGGCTGCCCGGTCATTTCCGCGAGTGCCGGGGCCAGCCTGGCGCTGCTCGTGACAGAACCGACGGTCTCGGGCGTACACGACCTGGAGCGCATCCTGGGAACGGTGCACCACTTTCGTGTGCCGGCCGTGGTGCTGATCAACAAGGCCGACGTCAACCTGGCAGAGAGTGCGGCCATCGAGGCTTACTGCCGGGCGCAGGGCATCGACCTGGTTGGCAAGCTGCCGTACGATACGGTCGTGACCGAGGCCATGGTCCAGGGCCAGGCGGTGACGGCGTACCGGCCCGATGGCAACCTGGCCTTGGAGCTGGGCCGGGTGTGGGCCCGCGTGAAAGAAGAGTTGCGCCTTGGTGTGCCGGCTGGCGGTGAGGCATGGAGCTGAAGGCGGCGGTTTCCGACCCTCATCGCCTCGGTGCCCGCTGGCCGTGCACCTGGCACTCGGCATCCGTGACGCCATGGCCACCCTGCCCGGGGTAACGCCGCGGGAAGTCGAGGTGGCCGGCTATGCGGGCGCCGCTGAGCTCACCGCCTTGCTGCGCGAGCTGTCCTGACGGGAGGTAAGTGACATGATCACCATCGGCGAAGGGCAGTGCACCGGCTGCGGTGCCTGTGTCGAGGTGTGCCCTACAGGAGCTCTCTACCTGGTGGACGGCCGAGCAGCCGTCGACAATGCGCTGTGCCGAGAGTGTGAGGCCTGCGTTAGCGCCTGCCCTACCGGGGCCATCCGCTTGATCACTGGCCCTATCACTACGCCGGACCGGGCACCCGTGCCGGTGCTGCGGCGCGAGCCGGAGGTGGTTCTCGTCAGAACCTCGCCTGCCCCGCCCGCTCCGCTGCCTCTGCGCTCCGCGCTGTTGCCTGCCCTCGGCGCTGCCCTCTCCTGGACCTGGCGCGAGATCATGCCCCGCCTGGCCGATCTGTTGATCGAGCGGCTGGACCGCGCGGCAGCCCCCGCTTCCAATCGTAGCACCGGTGGCGGACAGCGCGGCGGCTCCGGACGGCGGCAGGACGCACGCGGGAGCAAGGGCAGGCGCCGCCAACGATGGGGTAGGGGGCACAGATAGCATCTACCCGCTGCTCAGGCCACGGGAGGAGGTCCCATGCCGATCTTTGAATACCGCTGTCCAGGATGCCATGAGCTGGTCCAGGTCCTGGTGCGCTCCCATACCAGCGTGCCTGCCTGTCCGGCGTGCGGCAGCCCGCTGGCGGAGGGCAAGCGCTTTTCCGTGCCACACGTCCTGAGCGACCAAGGGCACCGGCCGGCCGGGCACACGTGCTGCGGCCGCGAGGAGCGATGTGCGATGCCCCCTTGCTCCGACGGCGGCAGCTGCCGGCACAGCTGATCTGGCGGCGCAGAGTCGAGAGGGCAGGACGAGGCCTGGCAGATGAGGCATCCGCGTAGATGCGTGCCGTGCCTGGTGGCGCTGCTCGTCGTGGGCGGGCTGGCTGCCGGCTGCACGGCACGCAGCGCTCCATCTCCGGCGGCGATGCATACGCCGGCAACTCTGCAGCCCGTTGCCGGTGCTGGGACCGTGACCGCCGCGGCCGGTGCCACGCCCTCGACCATGGCGGACGTGCCGGAACCTCCCACAGCGGGCCCTGCCGGCGCAACGCCAACCCTCACTCCGCCGCCGGCAGCCTCGAACACGGCGGCCGCGACGGCAACACCATTGCCATCCGCGACTCCGGTGCCGCCCACGCTCACTGCCCTTCCTGCGCTCGTGCCTACAGCCACGGCCACTGCCCTTCCTGCGCTCGCGCCTACAGCCATGGCCACAGCCCTGCCGCCCAGTCCCGCGCCCAGCACCTATCGTTTCATGCCGGCCGGCCCTCCCCGGTCCGATCCATCCCATCCCTGCCCGGCCTGCCCCTTTGCCCCGGCGTACATCGTCGGCCGCGTTGTGGACGCGGCGGGCAATCCCCTGTCCGGCGTGCGCCTGGTCTGCTACAACGATTGGCACCGCTATCCGGTTGTGGCCAGCAAGGAGAGCGGCGAGTACGACGTGGCCCTCACTCAGGGCGAGACCACCTGGTTCGTCGTCATCCTCGACCAGGCAGACCGGCCCATCAGCCCCGTGGTGGCGGTTCCGTTCGACCCCGGCGAGGCTTGCCGCTATATCCTGGACTGGCGGCGCGTGGATTGAGGTCAGGCAGGGTGAATCGCCGCTATCTCAACCTCGGCAGCTTCCACGGCACGCAGCGCGGCCTCCAGGTCCTGGTAGCGGACGCGGATGCAAACGCCGCAGTCGGAGCTGATGTGTCGGGGGACCGGGATCAGCTTGCAGGCCAGGCCGGCGGTGCGCAGCACCTTTTCGACGCGCATAGCATGGCTAGTAGCCTGTAGCAGGAGGACGGCGAACTCGGGCGGCGGCATCTGGCTACTGTGCCTCGTTTGCCAGGCGGCGTACAGCGTCTACGGCGGCGGCAACATCTTCATGTTCGTTCAGGGCCGCCAGCCCAAAGCGCACCGTGCCCGCCGGAAAGGTACCCAGCGTTTTGTGGGCCGCCGGTGAGCAGTGCAATCCCACCCGGCACAGGATTCCGTACTCCTCGTCCAGGCGCAGGCCGACTTCCGACGGTTCCATGCCCGTGACGTTGAATGCAACGGTGGCCCCCTGGCGGGCTGCGTCCTGGGTGCCATAAACCGTGACGTGAGGAATGGCCTGCAGGCCGTCGATGAGCTGCTGCACGAGGGCCACCTCGTGAGCGCGGATGGCGGCCACCCCCCGCTGCAGGACCCAGCGGATGCCGGCCTCCAGTCCGGCCAGGCCGACGGCGTTGGGCGTCCCGCTCTCGCAGGCATCCGGCAGAAAGCCCGGCTGCTCTTCGTGCTCCGAGCGGCTGCCTGTGCCGCCGCGCTTGAGGGGTTCGAGGAGCGACGTGTCTACGCGCTCGCCGACGACCAGGCCGCCGGTGCCCATCGGCCCATAGAGCGACTTGTGGCCGGTAAAGGCCAGGAGGTCGATGGCGTCGCCCTGGACGTCGATGGGCAGGGCGCCGGCCGTCTGTGCTGCGTCGACCAGGAGGAGCAACCCGCGGCGCCGTGCCATCTCTCCCACCTCTCTTACGGGCAGGATGGTGCCGGCGACGTTTGAGGCGTGGTTGAGGACGATCATTCTCGTCGCGGGCCGGATGGCCGCCTCTACGCGGGCGGGATCCAGCGTGCCGTCGGGCGCGCAGTGGGCGACGGTCAGGCCCACGCCCTGTCTCTCCAGGGCACGGAGGGGGCGCATGACCGAGTTGTGCTCCATGCTGCTGACGATGACGTGGTCCCCCGCGCGCAGCAGGCCACGCAGCGCAAGGTTGAGGGCCTCGGTGGCATTGGCGCCGAACACCACCCGCAGCGGGTCGGGCGCGCCACACAGCTCGGCGACTGCCTCCCGCGCGGCAAAGACCGTGCGCGAAGCGTCGACCGCCAACCGGTGCCCGGCCCGCCCGGGGTTGGCACCGACGTGATTCAGAAAGTGGAGCATAGCTTGCCCAACGCCCGGCGGCTTGGGCCAGCTCGTGGCGGCGTTGTCCAGGTAAATCATCAGGCGCCCTCGTTCAAAGGAATCTGCATCCCGTAGCATCCATCCAGTCTCTTCATAACTGGAAGTTATAGTCAAGATACGATGGCTTATTATATCAGGGAGCAAGAGGCAGGTCAAACCGGGAAATCGGGCGGGCTGGGGCCAGGCAACGTCCCTGGGTTTGTGGAGGGCGTGTTGGCCGCCGGAAAAGCGCGCTGAACCGCGCACCACGGTCAGGTGGCCCTTGCGTTTGCAGTGGGCGCCTTGGCGCCGGAAAAGCGCGCTGAACCGCGCACTACAAACGGGTCTATCGCCACCGCTCGTGGCGCATCAGCTGCATGCCCCACAGCGAGATGGTGTCGACATAATACAAGCCACACTTCTCGATGACGCGCCGGGAGGCGAGGTTGTCAGAGTGCACGAGGGCGATGATGCGGTCCAGGGCCAGGTGCTGAAAGCCGAAATCAAGCGAGGCCAGCGCAGCTTCGGTGGCATAGCCCTTGCCCCAGAAGGGGCGGTCGAGCAGAAAGCCGACCTCGATCTCGTCCAGCTCGGGCAGGTACTGGAGGCCCGCCCAGCCGATGATGTCCGACTCGTCCCGGGGCAACAGGCCCCAGTTGCCGTACCCGTGTTTTTCCCAGTGCGCCTGCTGGGCGGCGACAAAGCGCTGCATCTGCTCGGGCGAGGGGGGCGAGGGGATGGGAAAGTACTGCAAGACTCCGTCAGATTGGTAGATGCGGTGCAGGACCGCCGCGTCGGTGGCCCGCAAGGGGCGCAGGGTCAGGCGAGCGGTCTCGAC
>JBFYTF010000395.1:0-9863 GCA_041300865.1 Anaerolineae bacterium | reverse complement strand
GTGGCGATGCCCGGCACCAACAGGCTGAGCAGGATGGCGACCGTAACACCCACGGTCAGTAGCTGCTGGAAAAATCCGTTCTTGCTTTCGATAGTCGCGCTTTTCATCTTGTTCTCTCCTTTGAATTGTTTCGGGTTGCAGTTGCGGTTGATCCAGGTCTTGTGCTCATCAGCGTCTCAACGTGGTTGCGGCCGCTATGTTCGAGTAGGCCGAGGTACCGCTCGCGTTGTAAGCGCGGACGCGGAAGCGATAGGTCGTATTCGCAGTTAGCTTGGTGTTCGAGTAGCTGGTGACGTTGGCAGCCACCGTGGCGATTCGCGTAAAGTTGGTGCAGGTCGCTCCTTTGCAGCGCTCAACGTAAAAGCCGGTTTCGTTGCCGGCATTGTCCGTCCAGGATAGATTGATCTGGCTCTTGGAGACGGCGGTGGCAACCAGGTTGGTAGGCGCGGCGGGTACCGCCGGGGCCGCTGGTGTCACCGCGCTGGCCGTGTTTGAATAGCCGGAATCACCGGCTGAGTTGTAGGCTCGCACGCGGTAGCTATAGCTGGTGGACGCGGTGAGCCCGGTGTTCGAGTAGCTGGTCACGTTTGCGCCGACCGTGGCAATCTGGGCAAAGTCGCTGCAGCCCACCCCCGTGCAGCGCTCGATCTTGAAGCCCTGTTCCGTGTCGCTGTCCGTCCAGGACAGGTTGATCTGGCTGCTTGAGATGGCAGCCGCCGTCAGAGTGGTCGGGGCAGCCGGGGGTGTGCTGCTGCAATAGGCTCCCTCTTTGCCGATCGTCCGGTAAGGGCAGTCGGCCTGCTGGATGATGTAGCGCACCGCTTGCTCATTGCGGCTTGTCTCACGGACGATATCGGCCGCAGGCGGGTAGAAGCCCGGGCTGGAAGTGGTGGGGTACATCTCGAAGGTGTAGGCAAAGATCTTGTGCACTCCGTACGCCCAGTCGTCGTACGACCCATCGGTAATGTACAAATCGCTGGACTGCTGGGCGGTATAGCCGTTGGTTCCCGCCATGAACTGGCCCATCAACACAAAGACGTCGTGATCATCCTGGGTCATATCGGCGGGGACGTCTGTGTAGGTGTATCCATACGGCCAAAGGATCAGCTCAGCATACGTGTGGAAGGTGATCGATGTGACGATCTGCTGCTTTCCATTGACTACCCGGCTATTGATAAAGTCGCGCACCCGCACGGTCTCTGGTGCCGAGAAAGCCGCCGAACCGCGGTATGTGTCGCTGAAGGGGTAGGGGCTGGATCCGCCGCAGCAGCCCCACATGTAGCCATAGTTACGGTTCAGGTCGGTGCCGATGTAGGACGATCCCGGGTTGGGCTGGCGGTTCTTGCGCCACGAACGATACGCACCGGTGGCAATATCGTACTCGCCGCCATCCGGGTTGGTGTTAAAGACGAGCCAGACTTCACGGCTGTTGACCAGGTCGGTGATCTGCGGGTCGATGCCATATTGGCCTGCCAACAGGTTCAGAATGTAGAGGGTCATTTCCACGGTGAGGTGCTCACGGGCGTGGTGCAGGCCAAGGAACAAGACTTCCGGTTCGTCCTCATCTACGGCCACATTGTCGCTGATCTTGGCCGTCCACAGCTCGCGTCCCTCGTATGATTGGCCGATGCTGAAGTAGCTGACCATGTCAGGGTGGGCCGTGGCGACCTGTTGGATCTCGGCCAACATTTCCGCGTAGTTGTGATAGGCCGCGTCAGCCGGGGGGAAATCCTGGGTCTGCACAAGCTCATCGATGGGATATCCGAGCGCGGCGATCTTCAGTGCCTCTTCTTGAGTGGCGCGGACAGTCACATAGTTCGCGCCAATCTCGACGATATCGGCGCCCGTCCGCGCAATCGCGGTGCGGTCTTCCTTCGTGTTCACATTGCTGACGAGGTAGGTGTGAATGTCGTAGCTTTCTTCTGACGTGGCCGCCTGGACCGAGCCGGCAACTTCGAAGCCCATGCTGGGGGGCGTCGCGGAGACGATACCTGGCATCATCAGGCCAAGCAGGATAGCTGCCAGGACAACCACAGACAGCAGCCGGCGGTTATCATGGTTGTGATGGCGACTGACGCTCGTTTTCATGCTTTTCCTCCATTGGAATGGTTCGGAACTCGCTCTTTCTGCGTAATAACCTCGACAAGATCCGACATGCTGAACGCCTGCGCGGGGTGACGGCACAGAACCAATAGCTCATCGCTGTCCGGGTGCACGCCGATCAGCAATAGGCCCGGCTGCTCGCGCAGCAGCGAGACGGCAAAATCGGGGTGCGCCGCGGACAGGTCAAAGAGGACCGCACGCGGGTTAAGTGCGCAAATGCAGCCGGGTGCATCCGGGCGCCCGGCCTCCACTGTGATCACTTCCGGCAATGCGTGGCGCTGAAACTCGGCCTTGATCCCGGCCATGAAGACCGAATTGCCGTACAAGACCACACATGACTCTGCCGTCATAACTGCGTCTGTTCCTCTCGGGATTGCCCCACACTACGGTTCATAGTATAGCGGCTGGAGGACATCTTGTCACTATCAGAAGCGATAGTCCGGAGACTTCAGAAGCGCCAGTTATGGTCTCTCCTGCGTTTGCGCCTCTGCTGTCTGGGATTCTCACCGTCCGGGTCCGAAACAGCCCCCTGAGGAGGGGCTAGGACGAGGAGCCGGTGATGTCTTTGCCCAGCCCATGGCGAGCGGCATAGGCGATGACCTGGGCGCGGTTCCTCAGATGCAGCCGCTCCAGGATCTGACCCATGTGGTAGCGGACGGTCGCTTCGGAGAGATGGAGTGTCTCGCCGATTTGTGGGTAGGTCAAACCCTGCGCGACCAGGGTCAAGACCTGCACCTGGCGCGCCGTCAGGTCGTTCGGTGTGCTATCCACGGGCGTCTCGAGAGAGCGCGCCTGGCGCGCGAACGCTTCGAGCAGGCGGGCGGCCAGTTCAGGCGGCAGCGCGGCCCCGCCACGTTCCACCTGGCCGACCATCTCCAGGAACCGGGCGGCGCTCTGGCTCTTGAGGAGGTAGCCACTCGCGCCGCTCTTGATAGCTTCAAAAAGATGCTCGTCGCCCGCCGACACGGTCAGCATCACGATCTTGACCTGCGGCATCTCCGCTTTGATCAGGCGCGTGGCGGCCAAACCGTCACAGCCGCGCATGTTGATATCCATCAGGATGAGATCGGGGTGGAGAATGCGCGCCTGCTCGAGCGCCTCGAACCCGTCAGCCGCCGTCCCAACGACCTCATACCCACTCGCGGCCAGCAAGCCCTTGAGCGACTGGAGAAAGAGCGGGTGATCGTCGACAAGCAACAGTCTCATATTCCCATCTGCCATCCGCTGCGTCTCCTTGTCTCCGTGTCTCCCCATCTCTCCCCCATTGGCACCTGCACCTCCACCCGGGTCCCCTGACCGGGTTGAGAACGCACCTCTAGCCGGCCGCCCACGGCTTCAGCGCGCTCGCGCATGGACTGCACGCCATAACCGTTGCCCAGCTGCCCGGCCAACGCCGCTGGATCAAACCCCTGGCCATCGTCGACAATGGCGATCTGCACCAGCGAGCCTGCGACGGAAAAGCTGACGCTGGCGCCGTGCGCGCGAGCGTGCTTGCGCACATTCGACAGCGCCTCCTGGATGATGCGCAGAGCCTGTACCTCGACCGCCGGGTCGAGCCCCTGTGCTTCGAGCTGTGGTGGAGCGGCCAGCTTGACTTGCAGGTCGTACTGCTGGCTGAGGCGCTGGATGTACTGCCGCAGCGCCGGGAAGAAGGGCAGGTCGGCCGAAAGAACAGTTCTGGCGCCAAGCAGGTATTCGCGCACATCGGCCTCCGCGTCAATCGCCATGTCTGCGATGCGTTCCAGATATTCGTCCGTCTGGTCTGTCTCACCCCGGGCGAGCAGCAACCGGGCAGAACTGGCCTGCAGGTGTGCGGCGGCGAGCGTCTGTCCCAGGCTGTCGTGCAGCTCGCGCGCCAGGCGCTCGCGCTCTTGCAGTGTGGCCAGGGTCCGCTGCTGCTCGACGAGCTGTGCCTGGGCCCGCTTTTGCAGGGTCACATTGCGCAGCATGAGCAGGCGGCCGACTGCCAGCCCGCGGAAATCGTTCAACAACGAGATCGTTAACGTGTAGTGCCGGACTTCCTGCCCCGCGCCCACACCGTCCTGGTGTCCTCCCGGGAGGCTGACCTCGATCTCGGTCTCCTCGTTCTCAGCAAGCTGCTCGTCCGGGTAAGCAGGAAGCAGCTTCCTGACCGGTTGCCCCCTTGCGCTGCCGGCGGGTGCGCCCAAGATCCGTTCCGCGGCCGGGTTCAGGCTCGCCACCCGCCCCTGGGCGTCCAGCACCAGCATGCCGGCATGCATTTGCTCGATTGCCGTCCGGCGGGCAAGCGGAACCGGGTCAAAGATTCGGAAGCCAAACAGGGCGACGGCATACGTCAGGTACTCAAATGCCATCGGCGGTACGTCGAGGGGCGGGGCTATTCGGAGCACCTCGGCTGCCTCCAGCAGGTAGAGCCCGCGCCCCACAATCTGTCCGGTGACCATGATCACCACCGGCCAGCGGTGCTGTGAGGAGCGCAGAAACAGCCAGGCAAGCACAACAAGGTTCGCAACACCCAACGCATAGCCGTATGCGAAAAACAGCCAGTTGACCGGGCCGCGCAATGGGACGACCTTTCCCTCGTACGCGAACCCGCGCCATGCCAGGTGATGGAGGTTGTTGGTCAGAATCAATCCCCAGGCCAGCAGCAGAGGGATGGACAGCAGCGCCAGGTTGCGGCGGGTCAGCCAGCGGCCGGGCCAGGCATATTCGAGCACAAAGCAGGTGATGGCGGTGATGGCCGGTAGGCGCCAGGCCCCCTGGAACTTGAACCAGAACACCTTGGTCGCAGCATCCACACTGACAAGCTCCATGACCGAGCCGGCTGCCCACAGGGCGGCGAACATGCAGCCCATGCTAAACGGCAGCGCGCCGGGCACACTGCGCCTGCGCCAGCTGTAGATGGAAAGAGGGATCAAAAGGAGGACCGTAAGGAAAGACGGCCAGATGCCAGGAGTGTAGGCATAGTTCCAGGTCATCGACGAACCCCTCAGCCACTGGCGGGCCAGCGGCTCTTACAACGGACGAACCCGCAGCGCAGACAATCGGAGGGAAATCCTCAGGCGATTTGATTTTACATCAAGACGTGTACGCCGTCAACTAGGAATGGGTAGCTTTGCAGAACCCAAGTCCCGCTCGGTCATGTTTGGGAGCTGACTTTATCGTGTGGCTCTCGATGCCTCTCAACCCGACCGGCAACTCAGTGCCTGGTGGGTGGCACCTGCCCGGTGCATCGGGGCCGGCCCTGGGGGGCAGCCACGACGCAATCGTGCCGAAGGGGATGGCAGTCTGCCGCCCGTCCGACGGCTTTGTATGACCCCTTGCACCCGTCTCCTGGCCGTGCTATAATCACGCTGGCGGCCGAGCCCGGGACAGCGGACATCTCGCCTGGAGTTCGGGCTGGACACCGGCCGCCGGGAGGCCAGGATGAAGCGCGAATACCCCGAGATCCCCATCGTCGGCGTTGGCGCCATCGTGCGCGATGCCGGGCGCGTCCTCCTCGTGCGCCGCAACAAGGAACCCGCCCGCGGCCTGTGGACGTTTCCCGGCGGTGCCGTCGAGCTGGGCGAGCCGGTCGAGCTGGCCGTGCGCCGCGAGGTGCTGGAAGAGACCGGCCTGGAGATCGAGGTGGAGCAGGTGTTCGTCGTCGTCGATCGCATCGATCGCGACGCGGCGGGCCGTGTGCGCTACCACTATATCATCGTCGACTACCTGGCGCGGCCTCTGGGCGGTAGCCTGTTGGCCGGCGACGACGCTGACGGCGCCATGTGGGCGAGCCTGGCCGACCTCGACCGCCTGGAGATGACAGAGCCCGCCCGCGACATCGCCCGTACCTTGCTCAGCGCGCAACAGACAGGCGGGTGAGGCGTAGGCCGGGCCCGGAACTCCACAGCCCGCCGGCGCGCGTGCCCCGCGCCCCCGGCTGGTCGGGCCGCTGTCCCGCGTGCCAGCCTCTTGTACGTGGCGCAGCCTGCTATTCGTTGCACGGCGGACCTGCTGCCCGTCGCGGTTCCGCCCGCAACAAGGCCAGCACTGCCGGCAGGTCGGGCAGGCCGCGGCGCCCGCCCAGGGTCTGGCAGTTCAGGGCGGCGACGGCGTTGGCAAAGGCGAGAACTCGATCAAGCTCCCAGCCCTGGAGCATGGCGTACAGGAAGCCGCCATGGAAGGCATCGCCCGCGCCCGTTGTGTCGACCGCGTCCACGGCAAAGGCCGGCACGGCCAGTGGGCCCTGAGGAGCGGCACCCGGTGCCGCCGGCCTCGTCCACGCCCGGCAGCCGGCCTCGCCCAGGGTGACGACCAACAACTCGGGCCCCAGGTCCAGGAGTGCCTTCGCCGCCTGGCCCGGCTCGGCCAGCCCGGTGGCTTCCTGCGGGAACGGCTCGGCCACCACCAGCCAATCCACCAGGGGCAGCAGGTCTTCCAGGCCGGGGCGCGGATGGTTGCCGTCGAAGGAGACCCGCACACCGGCCTCTCGAGCCCAGCGTGCCGCCTGGATCGCGGCGGGCAGGAACTGGCCGTCGAGGTGCAGCGCGCGGGCGGCCTGGACGTAGCGCCGGTCGTCGGCGTCCAGCACCAGGGCTGAGGGCGCCACCTGGGGGCGGCAGACGATGGCTCGCCGGGCCGTGCCCTGCTCGACCAAGAGCAGGCAGACGTTGGTGCCTGCCAGGTTGCTCATCCGCAGGCGGGCGATGTCTACGCCCTCGTCGATGAACAGCTCCCGCAGCCAGTGGCCTTCGCGGTCGTTGCCCAGGATCCCAATGTAAGCCGCCGTCATCCCCAGGCGAGCCAGGGCAGCCAGCGCGTTGCCCACCGGGCCTCCGCCGTCATACGCCAGCGCGGTCGCGTGGGTCATGCGCACATCATCAAACTCTGGCATGTGGGGCACGATGGCCAGAATGTCGTAGGGGCAGTATCCCAGCCCGACCACCGCCGGCGCTCCGCGGCTCATCGCTGAGGGCCTCCCCGCGCGACGGACATCCGGTAGGCGTAATTCTGGGCGCAGAGAGCCAATAGCTCTACCTTGGCTCCCCGCCTTGGAATCGTGATCCGCACCCGCTGACCTGTAGCCTGGCGCAGCGCCTGCTCGGTGGTACGCGCATCAGGCAGGTCGTTGACAATGATCTCGTCCGGTACCCACCGTCCGTAGCGCGACAGGACAAACTGCTCGCCTGGCGCTGCCGCGCCACCCGCCGGTTCCAGGGCGCAGAGCGACAAACCCTGCAGAACGCCCCGCCGCACGGTTGCCACCAGCACCCCTTCGCCCCCGAAATAAAGCACGTCCTCGTCGTGGTCCACCTGGCGTTCGACGACCTGCAGGCTGAGCGTCTGCTCCAGGGCCTCGATCCGCTCCTTCAGCCGCTGCGCAAGCTCGAATTCGAGCCGGTCGGCGTGGGCCCACATCTCCCGGCGTATTTGTTCCAGAAATGCAGGCTGTGGGCGCGAGAGAAAGGCCGCCGCGCCCCGCACCGCCGCGTCATAGTCCGCCGCCGCGACGCGCGCCTCGCAGATGCCCGCGCACTTGTGCATGTGGTAGCGCAGGCAGGCCCTGGCGGGCAGCGCCTGGCAGGTGCGCAGCTGAAATGCTTCGACTGCCAATTGCAGGAGCCGGTCGCGGAAGCGGCGGCCGGCGTAGGGCCCGAAGCACTGGGCGATTGGCGCGTTGCCCAGCTCCTGGTTAAAGCGACCCTTGCGGTAGGGCGCCAGCCGCGGCAGCTCCTCTGCGGTCAGGGCAATGTAGAAATAACCCGAGTCCTCGTCCTTGAGCAGCCGGTTGTACCCCGGCTGGTGGAGCTTGATGAGGTTGCTCTCCAGGATCAGGCTCTCCAGCTCGGTCCGCACGAGGATGACCTCGATGTCGGCCACGCGGGTGGCCAGGCTGGCGGTGCGACGGTCGCGTCCTCGCGACCGAAAGTAGGAGGACAAGCGCTTGCGCAGGTTCACCGTCTTGCCGACGTACAGGACCTGCCCCGTGGCGTCTTTCATCAGGTAGCAGCCGGGGCAGGCCGGGTAGTGCTTGGCCTCAAAAACGAAGGATGCAGCGGTGGGCAACATCGGGCGGTGTCTCTGGCGAGCTCTCGTCGGACTGGTCTTTCGCGCGCCGCCTAGGGCTCGCCGGCCATCCGGCGCAGCCCCGCCTCGTCGATGACCGGCACGCCGAGTTTTTTTGCTCGGTCCAGTTTGGAGCCGGCCCTTTCCCCGGCAATAAGGTAGTCGGTGTTGCCGCTCACCGACCCGGTGACCTTGCCGCCCTGGCGTTCCACCAGCTCCCGGGCCTGCTCGCGACTCATGCTCGGTAGTGTGCCGGTGATGACAAAGGTCAATCCCTCCAGCGGCTGCGGCCCGGCGGCCTTGACCCGCTCTGCCTCGCTCCGGAGGCCGGCGGCCTGCAGTTTTTCGACCACGAGCCGGTTGGTGTCGTGCGAGAACCAGTCGACCACGCTGTCGGCCAGCTTGGGTCCGATGCCGGGTACCTGCTGGAGGTCTTCGCGCGTGGCCTCGGCCAGCGCTGCCAGGGAGCCGAAATGGTCCATGAGCAGCTCGGCGACGGTGCCACCCACGCCGCGGATGCCCAGGGCGGTGAGCAGCCGGTGCGCCGGGCGCTGTTTGCTGGCCTCGATGGCGGCCATCAGGTTGTTGACCTTCTTGTCGCCGAATCCCTCCAGCTCCAGGAGCGCTTCAGGCCGCAGGTAATAGATGTCGGCCACATCTCGCACGAAGCCGAGCTGGACAAACAGCTCGGCCTGGCGAATGCCAAAGCCCTCGATATCCATCGCTCCCCGGCTGACGAAATGCTCCACGGAGCGTACCAGCTGGGCCGGGCAGGCGGCGTTGACGCAATAGACTGCCACCTCGCCCTCGGCGCGCACGACCGGCTCGCCGCATGCGGGGCAGGTCGCCGGCATCTGCCACGGCTCGGTGCCCGGCGGGCGCAGCTCCAGAACGGGGTAGAGAACCTGCGGGATGACCTCGCCGGCTCGCTTGATGACCACCGTGTCGCCGGCCCGGATGTCGCGCTCGGCCACATAGTCGGCGTTGTGCAGCGTGGCGCTGCTGACCGTCACACCGCCGATGCGCACCGGCTCCAGCTCGGCCCCGGGGTTGAGGGTGCCCGTGCGGCCGACGTTGATGACGATCCGCTTCACTTTGGTGACGGCTTCCGCCGCCGGGTATTTGTAGGCCACCGCCCAGCGCGGCGTGCTGCCCACCGCTCCCAGCCGCTCCTGCACCGCAAAGTCGTCGATCTTGACTACTACGCCGTCGGCCTCAAAGTTCAGGGTGTCGCGCACCTCTTGCCAGGAGACGCAATAGTCCACCAGCTCGTCAAAGTCTGTAAAGCGCTGCACCTGGTTGCTCACCGGGAAGCCCATCTGGGCCAGGTAGTCAAGCGCCTGCCACTGGCTGCCGAGCCGGGGGCCACCCTCCAGCTCTACCACCTGGTAGCACAGGAGCCGCAGCGGGCGCGAGGCGGTGATAGACGGATCCAGAACGCGCAGGCTGCCCGCTGCGGTGTTGCGGGGGTTCGCATAAGTCCTCTTGCCCTCCTCCTCTTGCCGGCGGTTAAACTCCTCGAAGTCACTGATGGGCATGTACGCTTCGCCGCGGACCACGAGCCGCTCAGGCGCGGGCTGGCTGCCGTCACCCCGCCCTGGGGGAATGCGCAAGGGCAGGGGCTTGACCGTGCGCAGGTTGGGGGTGATGTCTTCACCTTCCACGCCGTTGCCCCTCGTGGCACCCAGCGTAAAGCGGCCGTTCTCGTAGTGGAGGACCACGGTCAGGCCGTC
>JBFYTF010000269.1:0-6416 GCA_041300865.1 Anaerolineae bacterium | reverse complement strand
GACTGGATGTCGGCGATGCGATGGTGGTCGATGATGCCCAGGAGCTCGGCGTCTTCCAGACCGTCGACGGTCTGGCTTCGCTCGTTGTGATCGACCAGGTAGACTCCGTGGCGCACTGGGTTGATCAGGTCGCTGCGGGAGACAACGCCGACCACACAGCCATCTTCGTCCAGTACCGGGATGGTCCGCTGCAGCACGAGCTTGTTGCGCAGCTGATCCAGGAGGTCGTCGGGCGACGCAGTGAGCATGTCGCGGCGCATGATGTGGGAGATCGGAACGCTGAGATCCAGGAGGCGGACGGTGGTGAAGGTGTGGTGCGGCGACGAGATCAGGGTGACGTTTTTCTCCCGGGCCAGGGCGACGATGGCGTCGGAGATTGGCAGATCGCCGGTGACGACGAGGGCCCCCACGTTCCCCTCGATAGCGACGCGTTGGGCGTTTTCCCGGTCGCCCAGGACGACCATGGTGTCTGGCTCCACCCGGGCGCGAATGGTGTCGAGGTCCATGGCGGCGATCATCACCTTGTCGCGCAGGGGGCGGCCCCGGGCTTCGAAGATGAGCCGGCCGCCCAGGGTAGCTACGACGTTGGCCACGTCCAGGTGCAGCTGGTCCATCTGGTCTCGCTCGAGCCCGCTGAGCAGGATGGCGGCGAAATCCTCGACCGAAATCAGCCCGGCCAGGCGTCCATTCTTGTCGACGAGCGGCATGGCCCGAATGCGCCGCTCGCGCAGCTGCCGGCCGATGTGGTACGCCGACTCCTCGGGCGAACCCAGGATGACCCTCCTGGCCATTACGTCCGCGGCCCGCGGCCGGACATCCTCCACCAGCTCCGGGGCCTGCAGGCCAAAGCGCTCCAGGAGGTGGAGCGTTTCGGGCCGCACCTCACCCTGGCGGGCGGCCACCACGCCGTCTACCCCTTCCAGCCGCAGCAGCTCGGCATAGGCGATGGCGGAGACGATGGAATCGGTGTCGGGGTTCTTGTGTCCGATGACAAAGATCTTTTTTGGCATGGCTTTCTTGGCGCCGGTGGCCCGGGGCGGCTATCCGGCGAGACCACCAGGCTTGTGCCGGCCGGCACGGCAAATCAGGGCGAAGTCAAGCCCATGGTTTCGCGCTCGCGCTGGTGTGCGCGAGAACGGTACCTCTACCAATCCTCGACGTCCGGCCCGCCGGGGCTCGGGTCTTCCCCGTCGATTTCCTGGTCCCAATCGAGGTCTTCCCCGTCCTTGTCTTCGACGGCATAGAGCGGGAACTCGATCCGTCCTTCCGAGAGGGCGTGTTCAGCCAGCGCCTCCTCCAGGACCGCCTGCGTGTCCTCGTCGGCCCCTTCAAAGGCCTCGAGCAGCAGCCGTTTGGACTGCGGACCGCCGATCTGGCCCAAAGCCCAGATGGTGGCGTCGCGCACCTGTAGATCGTCATCCTTCATCAGCTGGGCAAGGACGGGCACCGCAGCGCGCAGCATGAGCTCGCCGGCGGCCTGGGCCGCCTCGTAGCGCATGGCAGCCGAGGGGCTCTCGAGCTCGGTCAGGATCAACTCCTGCCAGCGCCGGTCGCAGCTGCGCCCCATGGCGACGAGGGCGCTGAGGCGTAGACGCTCGTCCCCCTGGTAGTACGCAGTATCCACTGCCTCAGTTGTTTCTGGCGTGCAGGCATAGCCGACGGATTCGAGGGCGCGCCGGCGCACTTCGAGGCTTTCGCCCTCCAGGTGGATGATGGTCAGCAGCTCGGTCATAATGCGGTTCTGGATGGCCGCATCGATCCGCTCCAGCTCCCCGGCTAGCACAAAACGGCCCAGGGCCGTCGCGGCTGCCGCTCGCACTTGGGGCGCGGGGTCGGAGCGCAGGGCGGTGATAAAGCGGCCGATGAGCGGCACCTCCTCGTTTTCCCACAACCCGTCTATGGCCGTCGCCCGGACCTCAGGGTCGGGATCGGACAGGCAATGACGAAAGATGGCGTCATAGTTCACCTGGAAGCTGGCCTCGGCCAGCTCGACCAGGGCATGGATCAGCCGTCTACGGTCGGGGGCAGCGATCACGTCGCACGCCTCGGCAAAGGCCGGCAGCCTTTCCCGGGAGAGATCCGATAGTGCGTAAAGCTGGGAAAAGGGGATCGCGCCTGTGTTGGCCAGGATCCGCTCCAGCAGTTCCGCAAATTCCACTACTTCCGATGCCATTGACTAACCCACAATCCTGTCTTGACTGCGTCGGACTAACCGTTCGCACCCGCCAGCCAGGGGTGATGGCCCCATTATACCCGATGAGGGACAAAAGTGCAAGGGGGTGGGCCAGCGCCCGGGCGGCGAACGAATTCAGCATGCTGAGCGGCCGTAGGCCACCACGCAAAGCGACTCCCCTGCGCTTACCCGGAGATCGCTACCGGTTCGTAGAAGCAAAGGAGGGTGCTGCCGTACTGTCTCTGGTCGGCCAACTGCAGGTAGGTCAGGTCGGCCGCTTCCAGCTCCTTGGGAAAGATCTGGACCACCACCAGCCCCTCCCGATCCAGCCAGCCGGGATTCTCGTCGATGACCAGGAGGGCCTTCAGCCACAGCCCCTGGTACTGGGGCGGCGCAATGTAGACGAGGTCATAGGCTGTGGGCGTGCCCGACAGGAACCTGAAGACGTCGTTCTGCACGACGGCCGCCCGCACCTGCAGGTGCGTCCGCTGCAGGTTGGTTCGGATGACCGATACTGCCTTGGGATGCTTTTCCACGAAGGTGGCTTGTTCCGCCCCCCGGCTCAGGGCCTCAATGCCCACGCTGCCCGTCCCGGCAAAGAGATCCAGCACGCGGGCGCCCTCCACGTCTCCCGCCAGGATGTTGAACAGCGACTCCTTGACCCGGTCCGAGATGGGGCGCGTGCCGCTGCCGGGCACTGCTTGCAGCACGGTGCCCTTGGCGCTGCCGGCTATGACGCGCACATTGAGGGTCCAGCGTCTGGTTGCATCCGAAAAGTATACCCGCATCGGCAGAAGAGGTCAAGTGGGTCGATCCTGGTGGTTGCATAAAATCGGGTTATCGGGTATACTTCCGCGGATGTTGGAGATAGGAACAGTCGGTATCAAGATAATTGAAGATCAGCCCCTGGACTGGGCCGAGGCCAAGTTCAGCGGGGCAGAGCTCGATCTCGTGCAGAGGGCCTACGAGCAGGCCCTGGTCGCTCATGCCGGGCAGACGCGGGCTTCAGGCGAGCCCTACGTTCGGCACTGCATCGAAGTGGCGCGCATGCTGGCCGACCTCGGGCTGGACCATCACGCCGTGGCGGCGGGGCTGTTGCATGACGTCGTCGAGGACACCGATTGGACCGTCGAGAACCTGCGCACCCGGTTCAACGAAGAGGTCGCCCGGATGGTCGACGGCGTGACCAAACTTGCCTACATCGACACCATGAGCAAGATGGGTGGCGGTGATGTCGAGGCGCAGGAGGCCGAGAGCCTGCGCAAAATGTTCCTGGCCATGGTCGACGACGTGCGGGTCGTGCTCATCAAGCTCGCCGACCGGCTGCACAATATGCGCACCCTGGCCTCCCTGCCTGCTGACCGCCGCGAGCGCATTGCCCGCGAGACGCTCGAGATCTATGCCCCGTTGGCCAACCGCCTGGGCATCTGGTCGATGAAGTGGGAGCTCGAGGACCTGGGGCTGCGGCACTTTGACCCCGAGACCTACCACCACATCGCGGACATGATCGACGAGCGCCGCGAGGAGCGCGAGAACTATATCAACCACGTCACGGCCGAGCTGCAGGCACGCCTGCGGCTGGAGGGCATCGCCGCCGAGGTCGAGGGCCGGCCAAAGCACATCTACAGCATCTACCGCAAAATGCTGCGCAAGGACGTCGAGTTCGACCAGATCTATGACGTACGCGGGCTGCGGGTGGTGGTCGACAGCGTCCAGGATTGCTACGCAGCCCTGGGCATCGTCCATTCCCTCTGGAAGCCGATTCCGGGGCAGTTTGACGACTTTATCGCCACGCCGAAAGACAACATGTACCAGTCCCTCCACACTGCCGTGGTTGGGCCCCAGGGAAAAACCGTCGAAGCCCAAATCCGCACCCGCGAGATGCACCGGCGCGCCGAGCTGGGCATCGCCTCCCACTGGCGCTACAAGGAAGGGGTGCGGCGTGACGCGGCGTTCGAGAACAAGGTGGCCTGGCTGCGCTCCCTCATGGACTGGCGCACCGACGTGGAGGATGCCCGTGAGTTTGTCGACACGATCAAGAGCGACCTGCTCGACGAGCGGGTGTACGTCTTTAGCCCCAAGGGCAAGGTCCTGGACCTGCCGGCCGGTTCGACGCCTATCGACTTTGCCTATTACATCCACACCGAGGTGGGGCACCGCTGCCGTGGAGCGCGGGTGAACGGGCACTTGGTGCCCCTGACGACCAAGCTCAAGAGCGGCGATCAGGTCGAAATCATCACCGCCAAGCGCGGCGGCCCCAGCCGCGACTGGCTGCGTCCCGACCTGGGCTATGTCCGCTCGGCCCGGAGCAAGCAAAAGATCCGCCGCTGGTTCCGGCAGCAAAACCGCGAAGAGAATATTGCCTTCGGCCGCGAGCAACTCCGCCGAGAGCTGAAACGGCTCAACCTGGCCGATGGCATCCGCATGCAGGATATCGCGCGCCTGTACGAGTACAAATCAATCGACGACTTTTACGCGGCCATCGGGTTTGGCGATCTCAACTCGCAGCGTGTCGCCGCTCGCATCCTCCAGGAGCTCCGCAGCCAGGAGGTCTTTCCCGAAGAGGAAGAGAAGGACGTGGCCCTCACGCCCGACGGCATACGCGTCAAGGGCGTTGGCGATCTCATGATCCAGCTCGCCCAGTGCTGCAAGCCGAAACCTACCGACCCGGGGCCCATCGTCGGCTACGTCACGCGCGGGCGAGGCGTCACGATCCACAAGTGGGACTGCCCCAACATCCTGATCCGCACCAGCAAGGGCGAGGTCGAGCGTTTGATCGAGGTGGACTGGGGTACCCGGCAGGAACGCGTCTATCCTGTGGTCATCAAGATCCGGGCCTGGGACCGTGACGGGCTGCTGCGCGACATTGCCACCGTCATCGCCGAGGAAGGGATCAACATGCGGGAGGTGAACTCGGTCTCGGTGCAGAAAACCAACCTGGCGACCCTGACGGCAACGCTCGAGATCACCAACTTTAACCAGTTGGTGAGCATCCTGGACAAGATCGAGCGCCTGCCAAACGTCATCGAGGTCCACCGCGAAGCCAGCCACCGGCCTGTTCCCGCCCCAAGGCTGCAGAAACTGGACTGAGGCGAAACTAGAAAAGGCCGGGAGGCGATCCCGGCCTTTTTTGATCTCGCGCCAGCCGCAATCCCTGTCCCCAGACGAGGGCTGCGCCCTGCTCGAACCTGACGAAGCTAGAACCCTGTCGTCACAAACGGATCGGGCGGTATCTGGTCCTCCTCCAGGAGCCGCTCGATCTCGACCTCGGCCGAAGCCTTGCGCTCCGTCAGCCAGTCGGCCAGGGCGCTGCTCTGCCGCTGGTTCAGGACGGCTTCGGGCAGCGGCCCATTTTCGTCGCGAGCCAGCACCTGGACGACGTAGAACGCTCCATTGCTCTCGACGAGGCTCATCTCGCCCGGCGACAGGCCAAACATCTCATCCTCCACTGCCTGGCCGTAGCGGGACGCCAGCTGGCCGGTGGTTACCCAGCCCAGGTCGCCTCCCTGTTCGGCCGTCGCGGTGTCGGTGGAGACCTCTGTGGCGACCACGGCAAAGTCCTCGCCGCCTTCGATGCGCTCCAGGGCTGCCTGCGCCTCCGCCTCGGTGTCGGTCTTGATCAGCTGCGCCTGGACCACGAGTCCGGTGGTCACCACTTCGCTGGCCAGGAGCTCCTGCACCTCGTCACGGAGCAGGCTGCGCTGCACGATGCCCCGGAAGGCCTTGTCCGAGATCATGATGTTGCCCAGGATCGTCTCGTAGAGCTCGTCCACATCTTTGTCGGGGACGGGCGTCGCCGTCGGCAGCTCTTCCGTGGCGGTGAGCACTTCCTGCGACTGGGCAAACACGTTCCTCAGGTCAGTTTTGATGCTCTCCTCGACGTCGGCGGGGGTGACCGTAATCCCCTCCGCACCGGCCTTTTCGCGGATGAGTTCGTCCTCGATGAGCTCCTCGAGGGCGAGCTGTGGCAGGGTGCTCAGCTCGGCCTGGAGCTGGCTGACCTGCTGCTCGTAGTAGGAGACGAGGAACTCGCTTCCCTCCTGCTCGCTGTTCTGGATTTGCTCCAGGCTCGCCTGCAGGTTGCTGATGGTCGAGTACTGGTTGTAGCGCTTGTAGGTCACCAGGTCCTGATAGACGTCTGTCCGGATCTTTTCGCCGTTGACCACGGCCACCGGCTGGGATGGGGTAACAACGAGTTCCAGCACCACGCCGACGGCCAGGATTAGAACGATGAGCAGGGCCA